>DATAMF010000640.1:0-37479 GCA_036260665.1 Aggregatilineaceae bacterium
GGCTTTGACTGTTTCCAATTCGGCGTAAAGATTGGCTGCTGGTGCCGCCATGTAACTACTCCTTTTGCGAATGGGGCACGCGGTGAGGGCTTCCTGGGGTGGCTCTTGAGGCAATTTGGTGTTAAAGTTCGCACCAGTTTATAGTTGTCTCAGCCAACATCGGAGGTCCTTCCGTGTGCTGGTTAGCCCGTCAGTGTTCGTTTGCTCCGAACCTGACGGGCGTCGTTTTTATATGTTTGGTAAATGTCAGACTTGTGTCTGATAAGCGATTCCTCTTTCCAGAATAAACAGTGTTATGATGTGTCAGGAGAGAGGAGGACCTATGAAATTGAGAGAGGCCCTAGAGCATTTTCTGAACGTCAATCGCGCTGATTCAACGCGCGAAACTTACGCCAAGCTGCTGCGCAAGTTTGTTGCCGACATCGGCCCCGAACGCCCCCTGGAACTGATCAGCGAAAATGACCTCAATGTGTATATCGCTGAGATGCGTCATCGCTCGACCAAGTATGAGCAGCATCCATACCGTCCCACCGAGGAGGCGAAACTGAGCAGTTCCACCGTCTATAAAAACATCAAAACGCTCAAAACCTTTTTTAGATGGTGTGTCCAGAAGGGGCACCTCGTTGTATCACCCGCCAAGGACATAACCAATCCCAAACCACAGCGCCCGATAGGTCTTGGTAAGGCGGCTACGGATGACGAGGCTGATTTACTGCTGGCTGGGACTCAGTTCAAACCACGAGATCGCGCCCTCGTTTTTTTGCTGGCACAGTCCGGGTGTCGTGCTGGTGAGGCAGCTGGGTTGCTTATTGACGACCTAAACCTGGATAATCTCAGCGCGATGGTAAACGGGAAGGGGGATAAACGGCGGGAGATTTATTTTGGCGCTGAAACGACGGCGGCCATGCGCGCCTGGCTGGTACTGCGCCCCAAGGTCAAACATCGTCACGTTTTCACCTCGACGCGCGACGGCGGCAAACCACTCACTGCGGATGCCGTATCGCGCGTGGTGCGCCGTCTATGCAAAAAGGTGGGGTTAGAGCGATCTCTTGGCTCACACAGCTTGCGACATCGCGTCGGCACCAAATTCGCGCGCGAGCATGTTCCCGTTCGCGTGGCTCAGGCCTATCTCGGCCACGCGCGGCCCGAAATCACCTTTGGGTATTACCAGGATGTCAGCGATCAGGATCTGCGAAATGCGAGCCGCTTGTTAAGCTCCGACTTGCCCCCGTCTAATCCCGAAGAACTGCGCGAAAAACAAAAAGCCGACGAAATCATTACCCGATTTCGTCGGCTGGGAACGCAATAGTAGGGTGCCCTTTTGAGGACAACTACGTTAAAATGGTGTCGGGGCGCCCGGATTTGAACCGGGGACCTCATCGACCCGAACGATGCGCGCTAGCCAAACTGCGCTACGCCCCGAATACGTGATTAGTGTACCCGAAAGCGTTGTAATTAGCAAGGGTTAGCTTAAATTGCACATAGGACAATAATGCATGACTCAACAGAAACCTCGTTTTAACACGCTTACCGATCGCGCCCGCTACTACACCGGGGGATTCACAAGTGCGCTTGGTCAGCGTGTCCACCAGATAGGTATCCACCCCGATACGATCACATTGGTGGGCCTCCTCATTGTCGCCGTATCCGCATATGTGATTGCAATCGGTCATTTTTTCTGGGGCGGTGTCATTATGCTCGTTGGTGCGCCGTTGGATGCCCTGGATGGGGCGGTGGCGCGCGCCATGGGCCGCCAAGATAAGTTTGGCGCGTTGTTCGATTCCACCCTGGATCGCTACGCCGACGGATTTATCTTCATTGCGCTGGCCTATTATTTCAGCGATCGGGGCGACCAGGGAATGATGCTGGTCAGTTTGGCCGCCTTATTGGGATCGTCTCTGGTTCCCTATGTGCGGGCGCACGCAGAAGGGTTACACTATGAATGTAAAATCGGTCTGCTTTCGCGGATGGAACGCGTAGCGATTATCTTTGCGATGCTCTTCACCGGGTGGATCGAAATTGGTGTGTGGATTTTGGCGATCTTTTCGAACATAACAGCGATTCAACGAGTGCTGTATGTCCGTCGTCAAATGCAAGGAGAAAAAACAGCATGAACTTTGATCGGCGTGGGCTAGAAATTGGCCCCTTTGATTTATTTGGTCTGACCATCAACCCAACCTTCCACTGGTACGGGCTGATCATCGTCACTGGCATTTTAGCCGCTACCATGCTGGTCGCATGGATGGCGCGCCGGGAAGACAAGGACAGCGATCATGTCTGGAATGGTGTAATTTGGGTCGTGGTATTGGCGGTCATTTTTGCACGGTTGTGGCATGTATTGTTCCCCTCCGTTTCCTCTGTCGAGGCGGGGCGCACCGCAGAATGGTATCTGTCTCACCCCTTCGATCTGAATGATGGTCCCCTGATCATCTGGAGCGGTGGGCTGTCTATTTTCGGTGCGGTGATCGGCGGTGCAATTGGCGTGCTGCTTTACACCTGGCGGCACAAGCTGGATGTATTGGAATGGCTCGACATGGCAGCCGTGGCCGTGCCGCTCGGACAGGCGATTGGGCGCTGGGGCAACTATGTCAATGAGGAACTGTACGGCGAACCCACCGATCTGCCCTGGGGCTTAAAAATTGATGATGTGAACTATCCAGCCGGAACAAAATTCCACCCCCTCTTTTTGTACGAGTCCTTGTGGAATCTCTTATCCTTTGTGATCCTCCTGTTTCTCTGGGTCCGCTACCGGGATCGTTTCAAAAAGGGTGATTTTGTGCTGCTGTATGCCATCATGTATGGCATCGCTCGTTTTTTCCTGGAATTCCTGCGCCTCGAAGTCACCATGTCGGGTGACATCAATGTTTCACAGGCCTTCAGTGCCGGCGCAGCCATTTTGTCGGCTATCATTCTTGTTTTTCGCCATCGTACCGAATTCCGTTCCCCAGCAAAAGAGCGCACTGCAAAGTAACCCACTCTACCGGCGGGTTGTGTTAGAACAGCCCGCCTTTATAAAAAATTCAGAAATTTTTCATACAATTAGTCCTTACCTGCTATTGGATAACGCGATAACCCGGTTATAGAATGAAGTAGTAGCGAAAAGGGGCTGTAACGGATGATTGAAGCACACGAACTGACGAAGTATTTCGATAAGTTTCTAGCCGTAGATCACATCACCTTCAAAGTTGAACCGGGTTCCATCTTTGCCATTCTTGGTCCAAATGGCGCGGGCAAAACCACAACCGTCCGCATGTTAACTTCGATTCTCCGTCCCACGTCAGGGTGGGCAAGTTTGGCCGGATATGATGTGGTGAAGCACCCCACCGCCGTGCGCTCCAAAGTGGGGGTGTTAACCGAGCAGCACGGCCTCTACGAAAGGATGAAAGGAGCCGAGTACCTCAACTTTTTCGCCCGAATTTATCACCTCTCGGCAGCGGCCCGTGACAACCGTCCGCTTCAACTGATGGAGCATTTTGGGCTGTCCGATGCGCTGGATAAGCGGTTAGGCGAATATTCGAAAGGCATGAAGCAAAAGCTAGCCCTCGTGCGCGCCATGCTTCATGATCCGCCTGTGCTGCTGCTCGATGAGCCAACCTCCGCCATGGATCCCCAAAGCGCCAAGCTCGTCCGCGAAGCCATCAAGGATTTGCAGCTTGCCGAGCGCACAATTGCTATCACCACGCATAACCTCACCGAAGCACAGAGCCTCGCGGATCGAATTGCTGTCATTCGCAAAGGCCGGATCATTGCCAACGGAACATTTAAGGAACTTTCCGAACGGTTTGTCGGTGCGCCGCTCATGGAACTCCATGTCACCGAACAGCTTAACGGGGCCGTGCAGGAACTCCAGCCCCTTGTCGATGTAATTGACCAGGGGGAGGACTGGCTGCGTTACCGTACCCCAAACCCACCTATTGACAATCCGAATGTGATCCGCCGTTTGATGGGCGCTGGACTGAATATTGTGACCTTGAGTGAAGTAACTCGCTCGCTGGAAGATGTCTATTTGCAGATCGTAGAAGAAGACGAAGGGTTGGAGAAGAAGAACAATGTCCAGCATGACGGAGTCAATTGAGCATCCCCTTATCGTTCAGCCGGATGCACCTCAGAATGTCCGTGAGGCAGTCCGGCAAACCTTATCCAATGCGATGATCATTACACGTCGGGAGATGCGCGACAGTTTCCGCGACTGGCGCATCATGGCTCCTATCTTTCTTCTGACGCTGATCTTCCCGCTGCTTGCCAATGTCATGACACGCATGTTTATTGGCTTTTTCGAAGACAATGGGGCTGAAAATCTGCTCCCGCAGTTGCTGCCCCTCATGCCCATGATCGTCGGCTTCTTCCCCATTTCGATTTCCCTCGTGATCGCACTGGAAACCTTTGTGGGCGAAAAAGAGCGCCTCAGCCTCGAACCGCTGCTTTCCACGCCGCTTACCAACACCGAACTCTATCTCGGCAAAACCTTTGCCGCCATGCTTCCACCGCTGATGGCGAGTTATGTCGGGGTAACGATCTATATGAGCGGCCTTATTTTTGGCGCGCAGCAGTGGCGTCCTCCCTTACTGCTGGTCATTCAGATCGTGCTGCTGACCACCGTGCAAGCCCTGGTGATGGTGACAGGAGCGGTAGTCGTATCCAGCCAGACGACCTCAACCCGTGCGGCGAATCTGTTGGCAAGTTTTATCATTATTCCCATGTCCATGCTGGTGATCTTCGAAAGTATCATCATGGTGCAGCCCTACCGCCGTTATCTGCTCTGGTATGTGTCGCTTGGGCTTGTGGTGACGGTGGTGCTGCTCATTCGGATGGGTGCACGTATTTTCAACCGCGAAGAACTGCTGGGCCGCTCTTTGGATCAGCTTAATCTCCGCTGGGCGTGGCGCACCTTCTGGGCACAGTTTCGCGGCTTAGATGGTGATTTCACGTTGCGCCGTTGGTATCGTGAGAGCGTCTTCCCGACCCTCAAACAATTAAAAACGCCCGCCGGGGTAACGGCGATCTGTTTGCTGGTCGCCTTTGTCGGCGGTTGGATTGCGGCAGGCGTCTGGACTGTCGATCTCAAGCAGTTTGACGCCAATGACGAGACTCTGCTCGACCGGCTTCAATACTGGTTCGAACTCGGTCAGAATAACCCGCAGTTGATCATTCTGGCGGTGGCGCAAAATGTTCGCGTGCTGATTGCTGCAACCATCCTGGGAATTTTCACCTTTGGCGTGCTGGCGCTCATCCTCGAAATGGTCCCCTTCGCCCTCTTAGGGTTCATTTTAGGACAGGTAATCTTGAACGGTCTCAGCCCGCTGCCATTTTTGTTGGCCGTACTGCCACATGGAGTCGTGGAAATTCCGGCAATTGCACTGGCAGGAGCTGCTGCGCTGCGCTTGGGTAGTATCATTACGCACCCCCCCGACCAGATGACAGTTGGAGAAGCCTGGTTGCGCGCATTGGGGGATACAGTAAAAATTGGCGTCGGAGTCGTTTTTCCAATGCTGGTGATAGCGGCTCTATTAGAGGTGCTGTTGACACCACGTGTGGTCGAATTTGTGCTCTCGATGTAATCATGCTATACAGCAAAGTGGAAATAACCGCTCTGCATGCAGGGGCTTCTATGGCGCGTCTCATCATTCTTGGATCAGCGGGTGCGGTGTCTGATGCCGCCCACGACAATACCCATTTTTTGCTTCAGGGCGATCAGGGCAGTATGGTTTTAGTGGATTGTGGCTCCAATCCACTCCATAAATTGCCTCGGTTTGGCCTTCAGGCCCACGATTTGTCAGACATGATTCTGACACACTACCATCCCGATCATGTCTCCGGCGTGCCTATCATGCTGATGCAAATGTGGTTATTGGGGCGCTCGCTTCCACTCCATATCTACGGACTGCATCACTGCCTGGAGCGTGTCGAGGACATGATGTCATCCGCTTATCTGTGGGAAACCTGGCCGGGATTCTTTCAAGTGGAGTTTCATCGCCTGCCCGAACGAAGCGAACAGCTTGTGCTGGACAACGCGGATTTCCGCATTACATCGTGGCCCACCAAACATTTTATTCCCACCATCGGATTGCGCATCGAAGTGAAAACGACGGGCAAAGTGATCGGTTATTCCTGCGATACCGAGCCTATACCCAATATTGTAACGTTAGCCCAGAATGTAGATTTACTGCTGCATGAGGCTGCCGGAAGCGGCTACGGGCATTCGAGCGCAACCGACGCCGGAGAAATAGCAAGTGAAGCGCGCGCCAAACGGCTGGTGCTCATTCACTATAATGTCATTCGCGCGGACCCCCGCCTGCTCCTTGATGAAGCAAGCCAGGTTTTCAGCGGGCCTGTGGAATTAGCCGAAGACTATTGCGAATACGAAATCTAACGGTGCCTTAAACACAGACAGGGAACCGGATTGGCTCCCTGTTTTAAGTCATCCCAAGAAATCCCATTCATCCGGTTTGACTCCCCTTTCCTCAGAAAAGGGGTGAGGGACAACGAATAATTTGACGCAGCCTTAGAATTGACCCAATTGACACGCATGACTTAAAGCGTCACGATACAGTTGCGTCTGGTTTTCCAACAGGCAACTTCACCGGCCTAACGGTTGCGTGTAGAAAGGCAAAATCCCCACGCATTGGCATCACCTCATAGATCTCAACGATCTCAAAGGTGCTCTTGCCAATTTTTACCTGTCCGCCCACTTCAGGACGCGCCAATTCATTGACAATCGCGCCGGGATGCTCGCCGCCGATGACTACATAGCTAACCTTATAAGTGATCATCGCATGTTTTTCCTATCCCCGCATCACGTTAAACATCGCCGCTGCCGAGGTCCAAATTACGATGACGAAGTTTGAATGATAAATCTGTTGCGAGGTTACGAATGACGACATACCCAATGGCGGTGTCGTTAGAACAAAGCTGGTTAAAGTCTTCTCGACTAACCGAGTAGAGGATAGTTCCATCCTGACAGCAGCGCACTGTAGCGGACCGCTTGCCCAGATCAAGCAGCGCCATTTCACCGAACACCTGCCCGCGCCCCAGATAAACTTCACTGCGGGCCGTTTCACGAGGCGTCCGCCGGATGAGAATTTCGACCTGTCCCTCGCAGATGAGGTACATCTTCTCACCCTCGGTGCCCTGCTCAACAATCACATCCTCATCACGGAAATGTTCTTCCCGGCTGATGTCAACGAGACGTTGTAACTGCTCGTCGGTCAAGCCACCAAATAGCCCTACTGCTTTCCATAAGTCTAGTTGTGGCATAATATCCTCACCTGGGTTAAGTGCATTGTTAGCATACACCAAGACCGGTTACAAGGCAAGCGTCACTAACTTGTACTGATTTCTCACTTGTGCCAAGCTTATACCTCTATCAACTCAATTCTAGCATTTATCTTATTGAGTATGATTGGTGGCCTGTGGTATGATCTTTGAGATATGGAGGTGAGCGGAAGGTACGTGCTCATCGGACAGTGGTGATTTGGAGATTGCATGTCAGACGAAAGCGCTCGTTACAATCAACCCACCGATGTAGACCCACAAGCCGAAGGGGGCGAAGCCATCCGGCGTTGGGTGATAGTTCGCCATGCCACCGTTTGGCATCCCCCCACTGACGTTTATGAAGTCAACGAACATCTTGTGGTGGTTGTGGAAATTGCCGGTATGCGCGATGGCGACTTTAATGTCACACTTCAAGGGCAGCAGTTAACCATCAGTGGGGTACGCAGCCGGATGACCAGCCCTGACTCGGCTTATCATCAGATGGAAATTCCTTTTGGTGAATTTCGGACTGAGGTGAGTTTGCCCTGGCCTGTCCTGCGCGATGAAGTTTCAGCAACCTATCGTGACGGCTTTTTGCGTATTGAACTTCCCCATGCACCCGCTCAAAAGGTGCAAATTGTTAATGTGGATATTGCAGAATCGGACGAAGACTAAATGCCAGAGACTAAAAAACGGGCTAAGAAGGTAGTCGCTACCCCTGAAGACCCGCAAAAAATTGAGCCTTCCCTCGATGCCGACGAAGCGCGTCCGGTGAGTATAACCGACACGACAGAGATGAGCGTATCAGAACTTGAACAGGCAGAAATCGCCGAACAGAGTCAAGCTACAACCCTGACTCTACCCGACGAACTGCCCATTTTGCCTCTGCGCGGCTTGGTCGTCTATCCCCACACGACTATTCCCCTCACTGTAGGTCAGCCGCGTTCGATTAAGCTGGTGGATGAAGTCGTTGCCAAAGACCGTTTGATCGGGCTGGTGGCCTCGCGTGATCCTGAATTGGAGACACCCGGCCCCAATGACATTTACGAATATGGCACTCTCGCCCAGATTCACCGCCTGTTCCGCGCTCCCGATGGCACTATTCGGCTGTTGGTTCAGGGCATGGCGCGGGTCAAAGTCGAAGAGTACACTGTCACCGAACCCTATTTGTGCGCACGGGTGAGTGCTGCTCCCGAAACCGTCGAAGCCTCCATCGAAGTCGAAGCCTTGATGCGCAGCGTGGTAGAAATGTTCGGGCGCATGGCTGATCTGGTGCCGAGCATCCCCAGCGAGTTGATTAATGCGGCTTTGAATGTGGAAGACCCTCTCCAACTCGTTTATGCGCTGGCAACTTATATCCGCTTAAACCTTGAAGATCAGCAAAGTCTGCTGCGTCTGGACTCCGTGCTCGAAAAACTGCGGAAACTCATGGCGATACTGACCAAGGAATTGGAAGTGCTGGAACTGGGGCACAAAATCCAATCCGAGGCGCAGTCCGAAATGGAGAAAATGCAGCGTGAATACTTCCTGCGCGAACAGCTCAAAGCCATTCAGCGCGAGCTGGGCGAGAGCGACGAGCAGGCCATGGAAGTCGAGGAATTTCGGCGCAAAATTGAACAGACGCATATGCCCGAAGAGGCTGAACGCGAAGCCCGCCGTGAACTGGAGCGGTTGTCGCGTCTGCCGACGGCGGCGGCTGAATATGGGGTGATCCGCACCTACCTTGACTGGTTGACAAGCCTGCCCTGGTCCACCCAGACCGATGACAACCTCGACATTGCCCATGCTCGTCAGGTCCTGGATGAAGATCACTACGGCTTGCAGGACATCAAAGCGCGTATTCTTGAATATCTCGCCGTACGCAAACTGCGCCAGGAACGTGGCAAGGATTCCGATCCCCAGGCCGGAATTGATTATGTTCGCCGCGAGCGTGAAGGCGCGATCCTGTGTTTTGTCGGCCCTCCCGGTGTCGGTAAAACCTCGTTGGGCACCTCCATTGCCCGCGCGATGGGCCGCCGCTTCACCCGTATGTCATTGGGTGGCATCCGCGACGAGGCCGAAATTCGCGGTTTCCGCCGGACCTATATCGGCGCGATGCCGGGGCGCTTCATCCAGACCCTGCGCCGCGTCCAGAGCCGCAATCCGGTGATTATGCTGGACGAAGTGGATAAACTGGGACGTGATTTTCGCGGCGATCCGGCGTCGGCCCTGCTCGAAGTGCTCGACCCGGAACAGAACTTTGAGTTCCGCGATCATTACCTGGATGTCCCATTCGATCTCTCGCAGGTCATGTTCATTACAACGGCCAACACCCTGGAAACCATTCCCGATCCCCTGTTAGACCGCATGGAGATCATCCAACTGAGCGGTTACACTGAGCAGGAAAAACTTCAGATTGCCAAACATTATCTGGTTCCGCGCCAGATTCGGGAAAACGGTCTGCGGCTGGATGAACTGGAATACACCGACGAGTCCCTGCTGGGCATCATCCGTGACTACACCCGCGAGGCGGGCGTGCGCAACCTCGAACGCGAAATTGGGCGCGTGGCTCGTAAAATCGTCACCCGCATTGCGGAAGGCCACCAGGGGACGATTGTGATCGACAAATCCGATCTGGTGGAAATGCTCGATCACCCGCGCTTCGGCTATCAGACCGAAATCGAAAAGCGTGTCACGAATACGCCTGGGGTAGCAGCCGGACTGTCGGTAACACCTTTTGGCGGTGATGTGCTGTTTGTTGAAGCTGCCCAAATGCCCGGAAGTAAGGGTTTCCAGTATACTGGACAGTTAGGGCAGGTGATGCAGGAAAGCGCACGGGCAGCATTTAGTTATATTCGCTCCAAAGCGCGTGACCTGGGACTGACGGATGATTATTTTGAGCACCACGATGTCCACCTGCACGTTCCGGCGGGGGCTGTGCCCAAAGATGGCCCGTCCGCAGGGGTGACGATGGCCATTGCGCTGGCCTCGCTGTTCACGGCACGCCCGGTCCGCAACAATGTCGCTATGACAGGTGAAATCACACTGCGCGGACAGGTGCTCCCTGTTGGCGGCATCAAATCGAAGGTGCTGGCCGCACATCGGGCTGGGCTGGATACCGTGATCCTGCCGAAGCTCAACGAATACGATCTCGATGAGGTGCCCGAAGAAGTGCGCAAGTCGATGCAATTTATCCTGGTCGATGAAGTGACCAATGCGCTGGATGCCGCGTTGGTGCCTATTGACGGTCAGGACCCAATGGCTGAAAGCTCATCGAACGTTGCGCCGGTAGGTGAGCCGAGTAGTTGAGAATCGTTACACGCTATAAAGGAAGGCTGCATTGGCCAAAATTATGATTATCGATGATGACCGCACGACGGTGCGGTTACTTCAAACGCTCTTGGAAATGGATGGGTTTGAAGTTTTGATGGCGGGACGAGGACAGGGTGCTCTGGAATTAGCACAGCAGAACAATCCTGATGTGTTTCTGGTTGATTATCACCTTTCCGATATGGAAGGCATCGATGTCGTCCGTGCCCTGCGGGCTGATCCGACGTTTGCGACAGCGCCGATTGTGATGACCTCCGGTTTGAACGTGGAAGATGACGCATTGAAAGCCGGGGCGACTAAGTTTTTGGTCAAACCATTTGAACCCGGAAACCTGGCCGCTCTCTTTAACGGGCTGCTCGCCAAGGAGTAGCGCGCGTGACTGCTAAATCACGTCGTTCGAAGATGCAGTGGTACCGCATGGATCTGCATCTCCATACATCAGGGTCCGCCGATTATCAGGAATCGGGCGTAGACTTTTTAGATATTCTGCGTCAGGCGGAACTGCGCGGCATCGACATCATCGCCTTCACCGACCACAACACCGTTGCTGGCTATCGGACGATGGTGGACGAAATTAACAATCTGAGCTATCTGGAGCGGTTGGGCCGTATCCAGCCCGAAGAAAAACGTAAGCTGGCCGAATACCGCCGCTTGCTCGACAAAATGCTCTTGCTGCCAGGTTTCGAGTTTACAGCGACCTTTGGCTTTCATATTCTGGGCATTTTTTCACCCGACACCACGGTTCGCCAGCTTGAACATATTCTGCTCAGTCTCAACATTCCTCCCGCCGTATTGGATGAAGGCTCCTCAATGGTCGGCGCATCATCTGATGTGCTGACCGCCTACCGCGGGATCAATCAGGCCGGGGGCATTGTAATCGCCGCCCATGCCAATTCGACTCACGGGGTCGCCATGCGCGGCTTTGACTTCGGCGGCCAGACCAAAATTGCCTATACACAGGACCCCTATCTTCACGCGCTCGAAGTGACCGACCTGGATCGCGGTGGGCGCAAAAGTACCGCCCGCTTTTTTGACGGCACTAAGCCCGAATACCCCCGCCGCATGCGCACCATTCAGGGGTCCGATTCGCACCGCTTAACCCTCGACCCGCGCAACAACAAAAATCTGGGCGTGGGAGATCGTGTCACCGAAGTGCTGCTGCCCGAACGTTCTTTCGAGGCGCTGCTGGCGATGTTCCAGAGCAATGACTTTGCTCGCACCCGCCCCTACCGTTCCAGCCCGGAACAGTACGATCATGTGCAGGCCGTACGTGAAGAAGGCCCCAGCATTGTCCAGTCGTTTCACGAGGGCATCACGCGGCGCGGCGGACGTTTATATTCGGTGATTGCTGATGTGTGTGCGATGGCGAATACCAACGGCGGCACCATTTATGTTGGCGTGACCTCCAAACCTAAAGAAAAACCCATCGGCGTGCCTACGCCGGGCGAAGCCATTGAAATGCTGCGTAATGAAGTCGAGCACAAACTCACCCCGCCGCTGGATGTGGACATTGATGTTTTGGAGTCGCAGGGCAAGCAGGTGATTCGTATTCAGGTACCGCGCGGCGATGACCCGCCCTATGCCATTGACGACAATAAGATTTACGTGCGCGATGAGGACGAAACCAATCTCGCGGTGCGTGATGAAATTGTACAGCTCGTCGCGCAAAATCGCGGTCTGTTGGTTCACCATCCGCTGCCCACCGATTCGGTAACCCCTCACATCGAAACTGAAATTCCGGTGGTACCTGATCCGGTTGAGCCGACCAGTGTGCCCACCCAACTCGAAGCCCCCCGGACAGGTGTCGAAGTTTTGGGCACGGAGCAACGTAAAGGGACTCGTTACCACACCATGCGCGACCTGCGCAACGGCAATGTCGTCAAAAATGTGACTCGTTCATCGGCCCGCCGTTTGTGGCATTATGCGATTGCCGAAACCGAATCCAATCCCCTTCAACCCGATAAAGTCGAATGGCACGGTAATGTGGGGCTGTGGAAGCGTTACAAACGCGGCGGCGTGGTTCGTTACGATCTCGTGCAGCGCGACGACAATCAACTGCGCATTTATTATGGCGTGACCGAAGATGGCATGCACGGCCCCTGGCAAATTTTTGTGGCCGACGACGACCTGCCAGAGGAGTAATACAGGGTCTGTCGGGGCAATTCACGAATTGCCCGCGTACTTTATCCAGGCAATCTGGGCGGGTTCCCAACCTGCCCTTTTTTGTGAGGGGACAGGACTATGCAACCCGTTTTAATCTCGTGGCGGCGCTGGGATTGGCTCACCCTGTTGGCGATCCTGCTTCTCGCGGCTGTGCTGCGCTGGGTTGCGCCGGGCGTCACCGAATTTAAGCGTGACGAGGCGAATCTGTCCCAATTATCGCTCGATCTGGTACAAGGTCGCGATTTCCCCTTGCTCGGCATCACGTCCTCAGTTGGCCTCCCCAACCCGCCGATCAATGTGTATCTCTTTGCGATCCCCTATGCTTTCGACGACAGCCCCATTCTGGCGACTCTTTTTGTCGGCCTGCTCAATATACTTGCGGTGGGGTTAACCTGGGCGCTTGCCCGCCGCTACTACGGCCCCTACGCTGCTGTGATCGCGGGGTTGCTTTATGCCGTTAGTCCCTGGGCTATCATCTACTCACGCAAAATCTGGGCACAGGATTTACTGCCGCCGTTCATTGTCACCACTGTATTCACCGGTCTGCTCGGTTTTGGTGAAGGCAAACGTTGGGCGCGTTGGTTACATTGGCCGCTGTTGGTTCTCGCCGTGCAAATCCACTATGGCGCTTTTACGCTGATCCCCCTCAGCCTGTTTATGCTGCAGCTGTGGGGCAAACGCGTCTACTGGCGTGAATTGGCGTTCGCCGCCGGAATCACCCTGCTGACTCTGCTCCCCGTTCTGATCGGTTTCTACCGTGACGATTGGTTTTCTCGCGATACCATCGACAAAGCACTGAACGCCAATCCCGACCACGAAAAGCAGTTCGGTTCCGAAGCTATCGACTACGCCTGGTTTACCGTCGCCGGAACCAATATCCATTCCCTTGCTGGCCCTGACCAGTTCCGAAACTATCTGGATTCTGTCCCAAACGTGTACACCCTTTTCAAAGTGATCCCGCTGGCGGCGGTATTTTCGGCGCTGGTGCTGCTGTGGCGTTTCCGTCGAAAATACGATCTCGCGCTGGTGGCATGGTTGGCCCTGCCGGTGCTCGCCTTTCTCTGGAAGTGGACCGAAGTCACCCCCCACTACATGATTCCGCTCATGCCTGCGGCGTTTATCCTCTGCGGTGCGGGGTTTGCTGCCCTCTGGAACAACAAAATAGTCCGCGTTGGGGCCGCTATGCTGGTGATCGTCGTTGCCGGTTTTCAGGTCTTGCTGTATGCCCGCCTGCTCAATTTTTTAGACGACCACGACACTCCTGGTGGTTTTGGCACGCCGCTGCACCATCTGCTTGACATCCGTCAGGCCGTGTTGGATTCTGATCCCCAGGATGTGATCGTCGTCAGCACTGAAGAACTCGCCCCCTATGACGAACTCCCCGCCGTGTGGAGTGTACTGCTCGATCCGGTTCCGAATGTTCGTTTTGTCAACGGCACCCAGACCCTGGTGATTCCCGCTGCTAACGCCCTCGAATTGATCGCCCAGGGGACCGATTCCTACCTAACTTGTTCCGTAGCGGATTGCCAGGGCGAAACCTTTTCGCTCCGTCCCGGCAGCGACCAGTCCTATTTGTTACGCCCGGTTCCGTCCGCGCCAGACAATATAACCCCCATCGACCCAGCACAGTTTGCGAATGGCGCATCGTTGACCGGTTATTCACAGAATGAAACGGGAATCATGCTGGAATGGAAACTCAGCGGCCCGGCGGAGGCCGACTATCAGGCATTCATTCATGCGCTGGATGCTCAGGGCCAGCGCCTCGATCAGCGGGATCGATCAGCCTGGCCAGGCCGTTATTGGCGCGCGGGTGATACACTTTATCTGTGGTTCGATTTTCCGCTGCCTGCGGACACCACAACGCTGTTTGTGGGCATGTATACCACCGATGGCGTGAACTTCAACAATGTGCGCGTGTTGAACCCCTCGCCTGGAAATGATCTGGCGGTGTTAGGCGCTTTTATTGTGCTGCCGGATTAATACGCTTCCACCATAATCCGCCCCATATTACGCCAGTACCGCAGCAGTTCATCGCGCGTATAGGCGCTCATAGGATAGGATCGGGCAGAATCAACGAAGTAATATTTTGCGGTTGACGGATTCCACTCCGCCAGCAGGGCCACATGCGACCATCTCCCGCGCCGCCGGAACGGTTCTCCAAAGATCGGCGCAACCAGATGATCCTCGCGTAACGCCCGCTGCAAATCATCTTTGCTGGCCCACAATCGCCAGCGCGCATGCAGCCCGTATTCGCGCAGCATATCCACGATGCCCCAGGGAAACGTCGCCCAGTTCGGAATCCGCCGCACGACAATAGGCGGTAGCCCGGCTTTCACGCGTGGGCGGTTCATCTTCTGCGCGATTTGATGTGCATCAATCGTCTGCTGTCCGGTCCAGAAATTCACTGCCATAGCGACCACATGTGGCCCACAATCGTTCGTGTCGCCCTGGGTTATATGGTACGCGGCGAGAGTTTTCCCGTGTCGTTCTGCGATGCATAAGCACCCATCGTCACGCTGCATTTTTAGTATCCTCCGGCACGTGCGCTCCAAGTTCCCGGTGCGCCGGTCAGCAGAATGTACGTCTGCCCCGACTGCGATACATACACCATCTCGCCGCGCTCAAACAATTGAATCTGCATCGATCCGCCGCTCTCGCCGGATGTCGCCCAGCCCAGGGCATCCCGCACGCCCGGAATATCGCGCCACACCTTGCCAAAGCCGCGCACGGGTTCCAGTCGGCCCTCTGGCGCAATCGCACCGCTGCTGCTCGGATCAACGCCATCGACAAAGGTATCGTTGTACCGTTGGTATGTGCCGTTATTGTACAGCACATAAATCACGGGCTGCGGCTGTGATCCCAGCGACGACACCCAGAACATCACCCCATTATCGAACGGCTGGTAAGCGCTGCTGCCGGAGGTTGCCGCTCCACTCAATGGACATCCGAGGCCCGCCTGAATATTGGGATCGCTTTGGAACAGGTTTCCAAATCCGCCTGATGGCATGGTAGCACACCCACTGACACTCGCGCTGCCCGCCTCTCCCGGCACCGCCCCCACGATGCTGAATCCTGCCCCCGGCGTAACCGGCGTATCCGTTTCGGTCGGTGTAAATGAGGGGGTCAGCGTCGCGGGCGGACCTTGTGTGGGGGTTGCTGTGCGCGTTGCAGGCTGTGTAGGTAAGACCGCTACAACATCCGTCGGAGTAGGCGCGGCGGCGGTTCCTGGTTCTGGCATGAGGCTGGGCGTTTCAGTCGCAACGATAGGAATCGGGGTTTCGGGTGTCGCGGTGATAAAAATCACATTTGGCAGCGGAGTTACGGTGCCGTCTTCGGGGAGTTTCAACAGCGTCGGCAGCGGTTTTTCCTCCCCCGATTTGCACGCAGACACCAGCAGCCCCACCAGCAGAATGATAACCGTATTCCTGATCCGACCCCGATTTCTCATCGTCGTTACGCCTTGATCCTCGACTGGATTTGCCCGTGTTCGTTCGACCACGCAACAGCCATATGCGGTGTATTATACGAAAAAGCCATTTCACCCTGAAAGTTGATCAAAATAATACCGCCATATCCCCGCGTCCGTTCGTACATATACTTGATCGCGTAATCAGCGGCTTCCTGAACCGTCCCTGTATGGGCAATCGCATCGGTGGCCGTTTTCGCCAGCACGATCCGCATAATACTTTCGCCGTGCCCGGTGGTAGATGCCGCCCCGGTCATGTTATCCGCATAGGCACCCGATCCCACCAGGGGTGAATCACCCACGCGCCCCGGCATTTTGTAGCGCACGCCGCCTGTTGACGTTGCCGCCGCGACATTTCCATCATTGTCAATTGCCACCGCGCCCACCGTATCATGGGTTTCTGGCGTAAAATCATCCGACAGATGATAATCCGGTTGCAATTGCAGCCGCCGGAAATGTTCCACCTCACGCGGAATGGTGAGTTCCGCCTGGGCGCACAGCCGCATCCCCTTGAGTTCGGCGAACCGCCGCGCGCCTTCACCTACCAGCATGTTATGATCGGTGTCATCCATAATCAGCCGCGCCAGTTTCACCGGATTCGTGATCCCGCGCACCGCCGCCACTGATCCCAACGCGAGTGATTTGCCTTCCATAATCATCGCATCGAGTTCGATCTCCCCGGCCCGGTTGAGCACGCTGCCCACTCCGGCATCAAACGTGGGATCGTCTTCCATAATACTGACTGCTTTTTCGACAGCATCCAGCGCGGTTCCGCCCTTCAGCAGAATCTCCCAGGCGGCTTCGGCGGCGACATGCACCCCGCCGATATGTTCGGCATGGGTTTCTTCGGCAATTTTCCAGGCTCCACCATGAACCATGATCGCAGGTTTCAAGTTTATTGATCCTTTCTAAAATTATTTTATCAGGGGTAGTTTAACACAAAATAGGCTTCCCTTACCGGGTTCGCTTTCGACAATTATCTGCCCTTGATGTTGATCCACAATCGACTTAACTGCTGTCAGTCCGAGTCCTGTTCCCTCAATTTTATGATGTTCCATATTCCCCACCCGGTAAAAGGCTTCGAACAGGTGTGGCATATCTTCTTCAGGAATCCCCAGCCCCGTATCCCGCACCTTGATCAGGACATATTCGCCATTGGACACCCCCGAAACCTCAACCCGTCCGCCCTCAGGGGTATATTTGATCGCGTTGGATACCAGATTGCTGACCGCTCGCTCCATTTGGTGCGCACAGATCGGGACCGTAACTTCTTCGGCGGGAAGTGTAATCACCAGTTCGATCTGCTTCTTTTGCGCCAGAACCGAAAAGCCCTGGAGCGCGGTATCCAGAAAAAATGCCAGCGACATGGGTTCCAATGTCAGCCGGATTCCAGCCTCTATCTGGGCCAGATCAAGCATATCCGTGACAAGCAGTCGTATTTTGCCTACACTGCGCCGGATGTTTTCAATCGCATCTTTAAAAAAGGGCGCTTGGCAGCTTTCATCCGTTTCTTCGTCTAGCAGTTCGGCGTAACCAATAATTACGTTGAGTGGATTTTTGAGATCATGGGTCGCGGTATTAACAAATTGCTGTTTCAATTTATCGATCAGTTCAAAATGTTGGCGATCCTGTTCGCGCTGAATTTCGATCTGTCGGCGTTGGTTCACAACGGTGATTTGGTTTGCCACTCGTGCCAGCACTTCGCGCGGCTGGAACGGCTTGGTGACATAATCCACCCCGCCCATTGTAAAGGCTTTGACAATACCATCCGTATCGCTGAGCGCGCTGATAAACATGATCGGGATATATTGGGTGCTTTTGGTCGCTTTGAGCCTTTCGCATACCTCATACCCATCCATATCAGGCATCAAAATGTCCAGCATAATGAGATCGGGCGCGCATGTATCAACCATTTGCAAAGCAGTTGTGCCATTCACTGCTTCATAAACCTCATAGCCATGCGCTTTTAATATACCGCCCAGCAGACGCAGGTTGGCAGGTGTATCGTCGACAATCAATATTCGGCCCGATTCAATATTCATCTTACGTTACTGCCCTTCGTTCAACAGCGCTTGGTCAAAAAATGCAATCACTCGTCTTTCAAATTCGTCGGGTGCATCCTGCATATAACTGCCATGATGCGCGCCCTCAACGATCCATAGGTCGGTGTTAGGCCCTGCGGCGTCCAGTTGGCGATGTCCATCCGTCAGACTCGGCTCTTCGCTGCCATAAATCAGCAGAACATGCCGAGGCGCAATTTTCCCAATCACATCCACAGGTGCCAGCGTGTCTATATCAATGCCTGTGAACAGGTGGTACGACGTGCCCAGTGACCATTTGTAGAGTCGCGTTAGGATGTTACCCCCCCTCATTCCTACCGCATTCTCAGCAAAATCGCCATAGCCTCCTTCGGCTACTACTGCTCGAATTTCGGGATACTGTGCCGCTGCCATGATCGAAGTGGCCCCCGCCGACGAAAACCCCAGAATCCCGATCCGTGCCGGGTCCACATCATCCCGCGCCAGCAGATAATCCAGGGCGACTCGCACATCCTGGGCTTCCCGGTATCCGAGTGTCAGCGGCTCCAGGTCGGCGCAGCACCGTGATTCAAACGTCAGCACCGCATATCCATGCTGTGCCAGCAAATTCGCCTCGCCAAACCGCGATCCCCGGCTGTGATTGGTCGGCGGCGGGATGATCACCGTTGCCCCATTTGTGCCGGGGATAAAAAACGTTTGAACCGGCTTACCTTCGATTTTCAGCGTCACATCTTCCCATGCATGTCCATAGTCGCTCGGCGTGGTGGTATCATCGTTGCATGGGCGATACAGCAGGGCATACATCGAAAAGAAACCAGCTAAGATCGGAATGCTCACCCCCGCGAACAGCAGGGCCATAACCGTGCAGCCATACAAACGTCTGCGATGGTGAGAACGGTGAATATCCGAAGAAGTGGTTTTTGTCATAGAACAAAAGCGCGCCCAGAAGGACGCGCTTGGTATACTTAGGCTTTGCGGCCAAACTTGGCTTCGAGGACTGAGGCAACCGTCGGCTGGCCGATTTCTTCCAGCTCGTACCGCACGCGCTGGAACGGCTTATCAATTTTGACCACGCGTGTCAGATCGATAGGTGTAGCCACGATCACGAGATCCGCGGGCGTATTACGGATCGTCTCTTCGAGGTCGTGCTTCTGTTGTTCGCCGTACCCCATCGCAGGCAGCAGCGTGCCGGTTTTGGGATACTTGTTAAATGTGCTGATAATGCTGCCCACCGCATACGGGCGTGGATCAATCAGGTTCGCCGCGCCAAACCGCCGCGCCGCAACCACACCCGCGCCGTAGGCCATTTCGCCATGTGTCAGCGTCGGGCCGTCTTCCACCACCAACACCGACTTTCCGCGAATGCTATCGGGATCATCCACATAAATCGGGGATGCAGCGTCGATAACGAGCGCGTTGGGGTTCAGTTCCACGATGCTTTCGCGTACCATCTGCACCGCTTCGGGGGCTGCCGAGTCGATTTTATTGATGATCACGACATCCGCCATACGCAAATTTGCCTCGCCGGGATGGTACTTCTTTTCATTCCCCGGTCGCAGCGGGTCCGCGATCACAAAATACAGGTCCGGCTTAAAGAAGGGCAAGTCATTGTTGCCGCCATCCCACAGCACGATGTCGGCTTCTTTTTCGACTTCGCGCAGAATTCGCTCGTAATCCACACCGGCGAAGACCACCGTACCCCGATCAATGTGTGGCTCGTATTCTTCGCTCTCTTCAATGGTGACATCGTGTTTGGCGAGATCATCATATGTTTCAAACCGCTGGACCGCTTGTTTTGCCAGGTCGCCATAGGGCATCGGGTGCCGCACGACAGCCACTTTGTATCCAAGATTCCGCAGCGCGTCACTAATGGCGCGTGTTGTCTGGCTCTTGCCGCTGCCGGTACGTACCGCGCCAACACCCACCACGGGTTTGGTGCTTTGCAGCATCGTGCGTTTCGGGCCAATCAGCTTATAATCTGCGCCTGCTGCCAGCACCTGGCTCGCTTTGTGCATCACATAGTCGTGTGTGACATCCGAATACGCGAACACCACCTCATCCACTTTTAAATCGCGGATCAGCCGGTTGAGTTCTTGTTCGTCATAAATGGGAATGCCCTTGGGGTAGAGTTTCCCGGCCAGTTCGGGCGGATAGGTGCGTCCCCCGATGTCTGGGATTTGCGTTGCGGTGAACGCTACAACTTCATAAGCATCATTGTCACGAAATACTAAATTGAAGTTGTGGAAGTCGCGTCCAGCGGCTCCCATGATTAAGACGCGAGTCTTGGTCATGAAAAAAAGCTCCTCTGCTTTGGTACAACCCCGGCGACGGACGATAACCCATATGTAACGTCACTTACGTCGCGTGCGGGGGTATGCAATCATCGCCACCCCGACGCTGAGGAGGTATAGAATCAGCAGGGGCGCGATGACCAGCAGCATATTAAAGGGATCGACAGTGGGGGTGATCAAAGCTGCGATCACGGCGATTACCACCACCGCCAATCGCCAATTTTGGATCAGGGGGCGCGGTCCGACAAGTCCCAATCGGGCCAGGACAAAGATAACGACAGGCATTTCAAATGCCACCCCGATCCAGAAGAGCAGCGAGGTCAAAAACGCAATATATCGTTCAGCAGTCCATTCCGGCTTAAAAACGCCGCTCTCAAAGTTTTGCAGAAAATCCAGCGCCGCCGGGACCATGATAAACCATGCAAACGAGACACCCACCAAAAACAGCAGCGTGGTTGCCGGAAGTGACAGGTAAACCCATCTTTTTTCTTTGCGCGTCAGACCGGGTGCGATGAACAAAAACAATTGGAGCGTGACGAATGGCATTGCCATAATCGCGCCCGCCAACAGCGCCACCCGGAAATAGATCACAACGCTTTCAGTCGGCCCCAACACCTGGAGTTCCGTGCCATACGGGCGGATCAGGTAGCGCAGAATCTGATCGGTAAAGAAAGCTGAAAACACAATGCCCGCTATGAGCGCCAGGATAGCCCGAAAGAGCCGCTTGCGCAGTTCGATCAGATGCTCCATCAACGTGAGCGTCGTTTCATCGGCATCTCCGCTGATTGCGGTCCAGGCGCTATAGGAGGGATGGCTAGGGCGGGTTTCTGGCATACCTAATCTTTGCTTTTGGATGCAACAAACTGAGTCCGCAAATCAATCTCGCGCGAGGCAAGCGTTCCTAACACCCCATTAATGAAGCGCGGGGTGCTCTCCGTGCCAAATGTTTTCCCCAGCTCAATCGCTTCGTTAATGGCGACTTTCATCGGTACGCCTTCCTCCAACCCCAATTCATAAATGGCGATCCGAAGGATATTGCGGTCAATGACAGCGATTTGTTCGAGCGGCCATTCGGGGGCGTAACGGTGGATCAGGACATCCAGCGTAACCTTATGTTCCCAGATACCCTGTACTAAACGGCTGGTCAGTTGGCGCGTTTCTTCCAAATAGCTGCCAGATTCCAACCGTTCGTTGAGCACAATTCCAACAGGATGGTTAGTGCTGTCAATTTCGTAGAGCACTTGTAAAGCCAGGCTCCGCGCCTGGTGCCGGTAATCTATCAAGGCAAACCTACTATGCTGGTGTCAAATCAGTAAACGCCACATCTTCGACATGTACGTTGACCGATTCTACTTTCATCCCTAACAATTCTCGAATGGATCGCGCAACCGCTTTTTGCACTTCCACACACATCTCGCGCAGGTTGGCGGTGGCGTCGGCCACAACATACAGATGGGCGGTCACAATATCGTCGCTGATGTCGATCTGCACCCCTTCTGCCGACGGTATGCGCCGCCGCAGCCGGTTCACGCCGCCCGATGTGGTGCCCATGCGCACGACGCCCTTAACACCAAGGGTCGCCATCCGCGCGATCATAATGAGCACACCGGGGGCGATGGTGACAGTATCGTTTGGGTGCCGGGGTGTTACCATTGCTGCTGCCCCTTTCCAATGCCATGCACTACGTGCAATTATAACACAGAGAATCGGGACGGGGAACGCAGCAATTTTTCTCCAAAAACGGGCGCTTACCCTCTCCCAGCTTAAGTCAGTAAGGGGGTAAGGTTCATCGGGGCGATTCACGAATCACCCCGTTGCCTTCTACATCATCGCCAGCCCGCCGTCCACTGACAGCACGTGCCCGGTGATATAACCGGATTGCTCCGCGACTAGGAATGACACTGCATTCGCAATATCTTCAACTGTGCCCCAGCGCCCCAGCGGGATACTATTCACCAGTCCATCCAAAACATCCTGAGGTAATTTTTCGGTCAGCTTGGTTTTTACAAATCCCGGCGCTACGGCGTTCACCGTGATCCCGCGTGAGGCCACTTCGCGCGCCAAGGCTTTGGTCAGCCCGATCAATCCGGCTTTGCTGGCGCTGTAATTCGTCTGTCCGGCTTGTCCGGCCAGCCCGCTGACACTGGACATATTGATGATGCGCCCATACCGCTTTTTCATCATCGGGCGCACCACCGCCTTAGAACATAACCAGGCGCTTTTCAGGTTCACCCGCATGATCAAATCCCAATCATTCTCATCCATCCGCATGATCAGGTTGTCGCGCGTAGTCCCGGCGTTGTTAACCAAAATATCAATCTGCCCGAAAGTATCAATCACCTGTTTGATCATTGCGTCCACTTGGGCCGGATCACTGACATCTGCCGTGATTGCTAACCCATCGCCGCCGATACCGCGCACTTCTTCCAGCGTATCATCCGCGCAGCATCCGGTGACGTCGTTCGTCACAATCTTCGCGCCCTGTTTTGCCAGTTCCAGCGCGACAGCTTTTCCAATTCCTTGCCCGCTGCCCGTAATCAGGGCAATCCGCCCACTCAAATCAAACATAATAGCTCTCTCCTTGTTTAAGCGTCTCAGCAAAAAAACACCGAGAGGTCTTGTTCGATGCTCAGGATGCAGGGGCCAGAACCACTGCTTCGCCTTCCAGCACCACTTTCCCGTCCTGATTTGTGCAGACAGTGGTCAGTGTGACAATTCCCCGATCCGCGCGAAATTTTGTCACTGTCACGGTTGCGGTGATCGTTTCTCCGATAAACACCGGCGCTTTGAATTGTAACGTCTGGCTCATATAAATCGTGCCTACGCCCGGCAGATCGTTCGCCAGCGTGGCCGAAATCAACCCGGCTGTCAGCATCCCGTGTACGATCCGTTGCCCGAATCGGGTGCTAGCGGCATAGTTCTCATCCAGATGCACCGGGTTTTCATCCCCGCTGACCACAGCGAACCCGCGCACATCCTCATCCGTAAAAGTTTTCGTGCGGCTGGCTGTCGCGCCTATCTCGATCATCACTGCGCCTCTTTCCGCGCAAAAATATACGCCCGTCGGCCCTGGTATTCCACCTCAGGATACGGATCGCGCTCAATCGCCTCGTCGATTATAAATCCAGCTTCTTTCAGATAACGTTCCATTTCCTGGGTCTGGAAGAAGAAATAATCGAGGGAAACGGCTGTTTCTCCCCATTGATCGAGATGCAGGACATTATCACCAAGATGGATTGTCAGCAGCACCCAGCCGCCCGGTTTCAGCACGCGCCACCATTCCCGCAGCACATCCGCCACTTCTTCACGCGGAATGTGGATGATTGAATAAAACGCACTGATTCCCGCCCACGCATTATCTTGTTCCTCGATGGCACGCATATCGCCCACTCGAAAGACGATGTCTGGATTCAGTTTCCGCGCCTGTTCGATCATCCCCGGCGCAATATCCATCCCCAAAATATCGTTCACGCCGCAGTCCCGCAGATACCGGGCGATCTGTCCCGGTCCGCATCCCATATCACACACCGGACCTTTTCCGGCTACTCGCGCCGCGAAGCGACTCAGAAGTTCCCGGTCCAGCGGCTTATGGTCCAGTTCATCCATAAATTTCCGTGCATACTCATCCGCCATATCGCTGTAACTGCTCGGCAAATCAGTCATAATTCCCTCGCATACTCAACGCGATTCGTCCGCGTTCGGCATCCACACTTAATACACGCACGTCGATCACATCCCCCACACTGACGACTTCATAGGGATCGCGCACGCGAAAGTCTGCCATTTCCGAAATATGCACCAGCCCGTCCTGTTTCACCCCAATATCCACAAACGCGCCAAAATCAACCACATTGCGCACCGTGCCCTTGAGCGTCATGCCCGGCATCAAATCTTCCATCTTCAGCACATCGGACCGGAGCAGCGGTGGATCAAGTTCGCTGCGAGGATCGCGTCCTGGACGGGTCAGGTCGTCCAGAATATCTTGCAGCGTCGGTACCCCCACATTCAATTGAGCCGCCAGCGCGGGCACATCCATCGTCCGCCGTAGGTCGCGCACCTGTTTCGCCAGGTTCGGATCGTTGAGCGACAATTTCACCGCTTTGAGCAGCCGCTCCACGACCGGATACGATTCCGGGTGAACGCCCGTGTTGTCCAGCAGATTCTCACCGTCAGGAATGCGCAGGAAACCGGCGGCCTGTTCAAACGTTTTATCGCCCATCCCTTTGACCTGCCGTACCTCGAATCGATCTCGGAACGCGCCGCTTTGATCACGTTTTTCAACAATGCGCTCGGCCAGTTTTGGCCCCAGCCCGGCCACATATTGCAGCAGGGCGGGGGATGCCGTGTTGACATTGACGCCCACGCCGTTCACCACCGATTCGACTACTTCTGTCAGCTTGGAGTCGAGTTCTTTTTGATCAACATCATGCTGGTACAGTCCCACGCCGATGCTGCGCGGTTCGATTTTTACCAGTTCCGCCAGCGGATCGAGCGCCCGCCGTGCAATCGACACCGCCCCGCGCATCGTCACGTCTAAATCCGGCAGTTCAGCCCGCGCCAACGGTGACGCCGAATACACCGACGCCCCCGCCTCATTCACCATCAGATACTGCGTCGGGACATCCTGCCGGATCAGCGTAGCGACCAGTTCTTCCGTCTCCCGTGACGCGGTGCCATTACCGATGGCAATCAAATCCGCGTGATGTGTCCGCACCAGATATTCCAGTGTTTGCAGCGCGTTACGCCGTTCATTTTGCGGCGCATGGGGGTAAATCGTGACAGTTTCTAACACCTTGCCTGTTTCATCCACCACCGCCACTTTACTCCCCGTGCGGAATCCCGGATCGATCCCCAGCACCACACGTCCTTTGAGCGGTGGTTGCAGCAGCAGTCCGCGCAGATTCGTAGCAAACACCCCAATCGCATGCTGATCAGCCTGTTCAGTCAGCAAGCGCCGTACTTCCCGTTCAATGGCGGGTGCGATCAGCCGTTTATAGGCATCCGCCACCGCCAGTTGAAGCTGTTCTGCCAGCGGTGATTTGCGGTTAGCCGGGAAGATACGCATCAGATGCGCCACAATATCCTCATCCGGTGCTTCGATGCGCACCCGCAGCGCCTCTTCACTCTCGCCCCGGTTCAAGGCCAGCGTCTGATAAGGCCGTATTCCTTTGACGCTGCCGGAAAATTCGTAGTACGTTTGGAATACTTTTTTCGGGTCTTTATCCGCATTGACCAGCGTTGCGCCAATTATCCCCCGCTGCAAGGTTTCGCGCCGTGCTACATCCCGGCTCCGCGCATCATCCGCCACCCATTCCGCCACAATATCGCGTGCGCCCTGCCATGCAGCATTCGCGTCGGGAACATCTTTGCTCAGATACGCCGCCGCGAGGCTGTCCAGTGTCTCGCGTGTAACGGTCTGTTCTGCAATCAACTCCGCCAGTGGTTGCAGCCCATGTTCCACGGCAATTGTTGCCCGCGTCCGGCGTTTCGGCTTGTACGGCAGATACAGGTCTTCTACCGCCTGAAGGGTTTCCGCTTCCAGAATCGCCGTTTCCAGCTCAGGAGTCAGTTTTCCCTGCTCCTGAATACTGGCAACCACCGCATCCTGCCGTTCTCCTAACTTGCGCAAATACGTGAGGCGATCCAGCAAATTCCGAAGCTGTTCTTCGTCCAGGCTCCCGGTAAGTTCTTTACGATACCGTGCCACAAACGGCACCGTATTGCCGCCGTCCAACAGCGACACCGTATTCTGCACCTGTTCGCGGCGCAAGGACATTTCGGATGCTAACTTGCCAACAAGATCGCGTGCGTACAAAGTGACACTCCTGAATTGATTCCTGAGCGAGGTTGCAGCGCCATTGTACCACGTTATACTGTTAGACATTTACGTTAAATTTTGTTGAGAGTTGAGCGTTGAGAATTGAGGACTGGGCGATGACGTTTATTGAAAAGTTAGTAACGTTACAGCAGTCACGGCAATCCTGGCTGTGTCTGGGGTTGGACCCTGACGTCGAGTTAATGCCCGCCGGGATTGATGTTTTAACGTTTAATCGGCGTCTCATCGACGCAACTGCCGATCTGGTGAGTTCCTATAAGCTCAATCTTGCGTTTTACATGGCCTTTGGTTTGGAAGGGTGGAGCGCGCTGGAGCAGACTCTGGCGCACATCCCCACCGAAATCCCGGTCATTCTGGATGCTAAATTTGGCGACACGGGCCACACTGCCAAACAATATGCCAAAGCCGCTTTTGAAGCCCTCAAGGTTGATGCCGTCACCGCCAGCCCTTATATCGGTCTGGATGGCATTTTGCCACTGTTAGACTACCCCGGCAAAATGGTTTTTGTGCTGGTTCGCTCAACGAATACGGTAGGCAATGATTTTCAACTGTGGCCCCGTCCCGATTCGCCATTGTTCCGTTATGTGACAGGCGAAGTCAATACGTTGGGCCGCAAATATCCCGATCAGATTGGCTTGGGCGTCGCCGCCACCCACTCCGATCTGGCGCGCGTACGTTCGTGGGCACCCGCGCTTCCCTTTTTGATCCCTGGTATTGGCGTGCAGGGCGGCAGCCTGGAAGATGCCGTGACCTACGGCGGCACGCGAACGGTGGGTCCGCTGGTGAACATCACCCGCGCCATCATTTATGCGGGCAAAGATAAGGACTTCGATCAGGCGGCGCGCGGTTCCGCTGAAGCGTGGCTCAAACAAATCCGTGATCTGCGGCAGGCTGCTCGTTCGCGCGCGCATCGTACCGGCGAAATGCCTACCGTCCCTTAGATATACCAACATTCAGAGGGTTTATGGAGTCAATAGTAAAGTGGAATGCCGAGGGCCTGATCCCGGCAGTCGTTCAGGATGAGGGTACAGGCGTCGTGTTGATGGTCGCCTGGATGAATGCCGATGCCCTGCGGCTGACGCAGGAAACAGGTCAGACTCATTTTTGGAGCCGCAGCCGGAACGAACTTTGGCACAAGGGGGCCACCAGCGGCAACACGCAGCAGGTGGTCAGCCTGTGGATCGATTGTGATGGTGATACGCTGCTGGTCAAGGTTCGTCCGGCGGGTCCGGCCTGTCATACAGGGCATGTAAGCTGTTTTTTTCGCACATTGGAGGAGTGATATGTTAGCGCATCTGTTTGGGGTGATTGAGGATCGCAAGGCAAACCCGAAGCCCGGTTCATATACGAACCAACTGTTGGACGCAGGCGAGGATGAAATTGTCAAGAAGATCGGTGAAGAAGCGGTTGAGGTCATCCTTGCAGCCAAAGGCCAGGGGGATGAGCGCGTAATCTCCGAATTAGCCGATCTCACCTACCACTGCCTTGTGTTGCTGTCCTATCGCGGTCTCTCCCCCGAAGATGTGACCGCCGAACTGGAGCGGCGTCACAAGTAAGGTGGTGTGTGCGTCCCCTCTTCCAACTGGGTTGGAGAGGGGGTCTCTGCTTAACTTTTCCCGGATTTAGAAAGTTGCAGCACCACCATCCCCAATGGCGGTATCGTCAGACTCAAACTCTGCGGATAACTGTGCCAGGGCAGCGCGTCGCTTTGTTTGCCGCCGTAGTTGCCGATATTGCCCCCGCCATATATCCCGGCATCACTGTTTAACACTTCCTCATAAAACCCGGCGTCAGGCACACCGATCCGGTAATTATGCCGGGGAACCGGCGTAAAATTGCAGGCGATCACCAAAAAATCATTCGGATCAGTCGCAAACCGCAAGTATGTAAACACGCTCTGCTCGGCATCGTTAGACTCGATCCACCGGAACCCCCGGTAATCGTAGTCTTGTTCATAAAGCGCGGGTTGAGCTTGATAGAACTGGTTAAGGTTGCGCACCCAGGCTTGCATACTGGCATGGGTCGGCCATTTGAGCAAATCCCAATCCAGCCCGCGTTCCTCGCTCCACTCACGCCACTGCCCAATTTCCTGCCCCATAAAGTTCAGCTTTTTGCCCGGATGTGTGAATTGGTAGCCGAACAACAGCCGCAGCGCTGCGAATTTTTGCCACCAGTCTCCGGCCATTTTCGTCAGCAGCGACCCTTTCAGGTGGACCACTTCATCATGCGACAGCGACAGCACAAAATTCTCGCTGAAGGCATAAACCAGCGAAAACGTGAGCTTGTGGTGATGGTAACGCCGGAAGACCGGGTCTTGTGCCATATAATCCAGCGTATCGTGCATCCATCCCATGTTCCACTTGAAGGTGAAACCGAGTCCGCCCAAATACGTAGGCCGCGACACCATCGGCCATGCCGTAGACTCTTCGGCAATCGTCATGGCACCGGGGCATTCTGCATAGATGGTGGCATTCGCCTCTTGCAGAAACTTGATCGCCTGCAAGTTTTCGTTGCCGCCATAGTCATTCGCGATCCACTGCCCATCTTTGCGCCCAAAATCGAGGTACAGCATCGATGATACAGCATCCACCCGCAGCCCATCGATATGGTACTGTTTCAGCCAGAACAGGGCATTCGAAATCAAAAAGTTGCGAACTTCGTTGCGCCCATAATTAAAAATATAAGTGCCCCAATCGGGGTGTTCGCCTTGGCGAAGGTCCGCATGTTCATAGAGATGCGTGCCGTCGAAATAGCTGAGGGCATACCCGTCTTTAGGAAAGTGGGCGGGCACCCAGTCCAGAATCACCCCAATGCCGTTCTGGTGACAGCGATCAATGAAGTACATAAAATCGGTGGGCGGACCAAATCGGCTGGTCGGCGCATAATACCCCGTAACCTGATACCCCCACGAGGCATCAAGCGGATGTTCTGCCACCGGCATCAGTTCGAGGTGGGTGTAGTTCATTTCTTTAGCATAGGCAACCAGTTGATCCGCCAGATCCCGATACGAGAGCCACTTCCCGTTCTCCCCGCACCGCCACGATCCCAAATGGACCTCATAGATCGACATCGGTGAGGTCAGGTGCGGGCGCTGGACACGGGCCTCCATCCAATCCTGATCTTGCCATGAGTGCTTCTCCAGGTTGACCACCACCGATGCGGTACGAGGTCGCATTTCGGAATAGAAGCCGTATGGATCCGCTTTTTCAGTGCGATACCCACCCAATCGCGAGCGGATTTCGTATTTGTAGGTCGCTCCCTCGTCTACACCAGGGATAAACAGTTCCCAGACCCCGGTCAACCCATGCAGGCTCATCGGATGTATCCGCACATCCCAGTTATTAAAATTCCCCACCACGCTGACCTTATACGCGTTTGGTGCCCAGACCGAAAAATTGACCCCGCGCACCCCATCCACTTCGCGTGGATGCGCACCGAATTTCTCATAGCTGTACAGCAATCGCCCTTCATTGAACAGATATAAATCGTAGTCGCTGAACCAGGGGCCAAAGGCATAAGGATCGGCGAATGTTTCCTGCCGCCCCTCGGCTGTGGTCGCTTCGTACTGATAGTGGAGTTGCTTCCCAGGCAGGGTGATCTCAAAAAAGCCGCCGTCATGCAGCCGATTCATGGGATAACATGTCCCGTCCACACGGACACTGAGCGTTTTGGCTGAGGGGCGAAAGGCACGTATCGAGGTTGTACCATCGCCTACCGCGTGCGGTCCTAACAAGTCGAACGGCGAACCGTGATCGCCGTTAAGCAGCGAGTCAATTGCGCCAGGATGAATCATCGGTACATCCTTTATTTTTAGATAGAATGAGGTTAGCCAGATTCTATCCGTTTGTGCCGTTTTGCGCAGCGTTATTCCATCCGGCGATATTTTCCCCCATAAAACAGCAACGGATCAGACGTATCCTCGGCACGATACAGCGCCGTGGCTTCGCCCAGGACAATCCAATGATCCCCACCTTCAATCACCTGCTTGCGCCGACAGGCCACCGCCGCCATACAACCGTTTAACAGTGGGGCGCTGCTCTCCCACGGAAGAAATTCGAAGGCTGGCGGGATCGGCTCTTTCCACTTCCCCGCGAAAAATACCGACAGGTCTTCCTGATGTGCGTACAGAAAATTGAGCGAAAATCCTGGTGTTTTCAGAATATAAGGGGCCATATGAGCATTCTTGGCAACGCAAACCAGGATCAACATCGGATCGAGTGAAACCGAGGTGATCGCGTTGGCGGTCATTCCAATCGTCAGCCCGTCATCCGCAACCGTCGCCAACACCGTTACGCCCGTCGCAAATAAGCCCATCGTCTTGCGAAACGCCAGAATATCCAGCGTCAAATCGACCTTCATCGAGTCTATTCCTCAGACTGCCCGTTTTTTATGCAGTCATCAAACTAATGGTAGCGAAGTTAGAGACTGGGTGTACTATGTTCGTTTGGGCGTTGTCCGGTGTCGCCCGTTTTTTCTCCTTCTCATCCTGCCGAAATCCACACCACACGCAGCCCGTATTCCAGTTTTACGATATTTTTAGTTCCTGGACCATTAAAAATGCCGATATACATTTCGGCATCTTCGATCATATGGCGGCAGAAGTCCACCGGATTCTCATCCTCAACCGGCCAGCGACCCATGGTTCCGTTTTGCCATCGCAGTTTTACTGCGACCACGCCGTCGGCTGGCGATCCCAACGATGCACCCGCAGTTTCGCGATCAGATCGGCGGGCAGCGCGTGGCCGTCGCTCGTTGCAATGTTAGAGCGTACATGTTTTTCTTTGCGCATACCGGGAATAATGGTGCTCACGCTGGGGTTTGCCAAAATAAACCGCAGCGCCATTTCCGGCATCGTCATCCCGTCAGGCATCAACGGGCGCAAAGCCTCGGCCCGGTCTACGGATGCATTCAGATTTTCAGGCACAAAATACGTATTGCGCCAGTCTCCATCAGGCCATTTAGCGTCTTTCGTCAGTGTGCCCGTTAGCGTTCCTTCATCAAATGGAACCCGCGCAATAACGGCAACCTTCAATTCATCACACAGCGGAAACAGCCTGTCTTCCGGATTCTGATCAAAAATGTTGTAGATTACTTGTACGGCATCAATCATACCGGTGCGCAGTGTATCCAGGACGTTCTCAGGTTCCCAGCGGTTCACGCTGACACCCATCACGCCGATTTTCCCCTGCGCTTTGAGTGTTTCAACCGCGCGCTGCCATTCATCCTTCTGCGCCCACGCGTCCTCCCACACATGAAACTGCATCAAATCCACCTGTTCCATGCCCAGGTTTTCGAGTGTTTTATTCGTGTAGTCGATTATATGTTCAGCAGGAAACACATCTTCAATTTTAAATCCCCGTCGTGACGGCCAGATCGAATTTTTCGGTGGAATTTTGCTGGCCGTATACACTTTCTGGTTCGGATGTCGGCGCACCAGTTCGCCCAACAGCCGTTCGCTGTGCCCACTGCCATAAGCCCAGGCGGTATCAAAAAAGTTGCATCCAAGTTCCACCGCCAGATCAAGCGCCTCAGTGGACTCCTGATCATCCGATCCGGTCCACCCGCCCATCCCCCACATGCCATAGCCCATCTCGCTGACCCGCCACCCGGTTCGCCCAAAAGTTCGATACTGCATCGCCCATTCTCCTTTATGCCCCGCTCGGAATAAGCACCTGAACCGCTCCCGGTACAACCGTCGCCCGGATTTCTTCCAGATCAAGAATCTCACCATCACGCGTCGCCGCCTGCGGAGGATCGGCTTCAATCACGACTTCTTTGGCCTGCCAATGCTTCAACGAGTCAGAATTGGAGAGATCGCCGGAGAAAATCGCATCGCTCGCCGCAGTCAGCAGCGTGCTCAGGTTCGTATCCTTGATCACCAGCACATCCAACAGCCCGTCGCTCATATCAATCGCATGTGACAGCTTTATTTGGCCCAGCCCGACACTGCCAAAGTTAGTCACCATGCAGTTGACTCCATCCAATTCCACCGTCTGCCCATCCATCGTAATACGGTAGCGCGCCAGTGGCGGATTACGCAGCCGTTTGAGTGTGGAGACGATATACGCCATCATACCGGAACTACTCTTGGCCTCACGGTCTGTCGCCTCGATCATCTCGCCCTCAAGTCCAAGTCCGAGATGAAAAAACATATGATCCCCAACCAGTCCCATATCTACCGGACGCAGGGTAGGATTAGGAGCGCCGATCAGTGCAGCGGCCTCTTTGAGATCACGAGGAATCCCAAGCTCAATCGACAGAACGTTAGCTGTCCCACCGGGCAAAATCGCCAGTGGAATTGTGCTGCCACGCATACCGCTTGCTGCTTCCAGAACGGTACCATCGCCCCCATAGACAGCGACGACATCCACCCCCATGGCGACCGCTTGCTGAGCGTATCGTTCCGCGTCGTGGGGGCGTTTAGTGACGAAAATTTGCCAATCAATGTGAAGATCGCGAAAAACAGTATTGAGTGGTGCAAGAATCGGTTCGTCGCTGCCCGACGCTGGATTGATGATCACGTGAACCCGCTTAAGAGCGCTGGTATCACGATCCATTAAGGCTTTGAGTCGGGTCATCAAACCGGGCTTATTCTGTTCTGCCATATCGTTTCGTACCTCTAGCTCCTATATTCATAAAAGAGGTTAGCAGAATGTCGGACTGGAAAACAGCGATTGCGAAGATCGCAACCCATGTTGAAGAACACTACGACTCCCTGAAATACCGCCTCCGCCAAAAATTAGGGTTTGGCCCCGTGACCATTTTAACCTATCTGGGGCACGGCACGCGCCACAAGCTCTATCTCAAGGGCCGTGTGCTCACTGGCTATGATGTGTTGAGTGCCCACGACAATGACAGCCTGTGGGATAATTTGTTGAATATGTACCGCCGCTTCGATAGCCATGAGATTCCGTATACTCGTGTCCGTGCGCGCTTTGGTGATCAGACGCACCAGTTATTGACCGATGAAGAAGGCTTCTTCGAAGTCCAGATCCAATTGGATGATATTCTGCCCACCGACCAGATTTGGTACGACATTCACCTTGAACTACCAGATTTTGCCGGGCAGGATGGCGCGAATGCAGTTGGACGTGTCTTAGTTCCCCCACCCGATGCCCAGTTTGGCATCATCAGCGATCTGGACGATACCATTATTCAAACCGATGTGCTCCATTGGGTCAAAATGGCCCGCAACACGTTTCTCTACAATTCCAAAACCCGACTGCCGTTTGCTGGTGTAGCTGAATTTTACACCGCTTTACAGAAGGGGACGCGCAGCACCTACAACCCCATCTATTACGTCTCGAACAGCCCCTGGAATCTCTATGATCTCCTGGTAGACTTTTTCGAGGTGCGAGGTATTCCGCTGGGCGCATTCTTCCTGCTCGATTTAGGCTTAACCGAAGATCATCTGGTTCGTCCGGATACCGAAGCACATAAGCAGGGCCGTATCGAAGAAATCATGCTGGCCCACCCCAATCTGCCCTTTTTATTGATCGGGGACAGTAGTGAGCACGATCCGGAAATTTATCTCTGGGCTGTTCAACAGTTCCCTGGACGCATTCCCGCCGTATATATTCGGGATGTATCAGGCGCTCAGCGCGATCAAGGGATGCAGGACCTTATCCAACAGGCGCGGGCTGTCGGCACTGAAATGTTACTCGTGCCCGATACGGTAGCTGCCGCCCTTCATGCGATGGAGCATGGTTATATTGCGCCCGACAGCCTCCCCGCTATTCGCCAGGAACGCGAAGAGGACAAAAAAGAAGCTGCACCTGTCGAAAAATTGATTGATCAAATGGGTTAGCAGGCCAGTCAACTGGCTGAGGAGAACTTCCCACCACTGACCTATCCCTAAATGCGCCACCCACCTCATTTCAGCTCCGGGCTTATGCTGTAAATTTAGATTAATCAATCAGCGTAGCACAGTGCTATGCAGTAATACGGAGGTGTTCGAATGTTAAGTTGGGCTATCTTTTTCCTGATCGTTGCTATTCTGGCGGCCCTGTTCGGATTTGGTGGTATCGCAGGCGCAGCAGCTTCTATCGCGCAGCTTCTGTTTTTCGTTTTTCTGGTTCTGTTTGTCGTCGCGTTGTTACTTGGCCGTCGTGTCTCCGTTTAACCGGCTCGGAGGAAATGACGTATGTTATGGCTTCTACTGGTAGTAGTTCTCGTTCTCGTCTTGGCTTCACTCCCCTCATGGCCCTACAGCCGCAGTTGGGGATACTATCCGAGCAGTGGGTTGGGATTGGTTTTGCTGATTTTATTGGTTTTGCTGCTGCTCGGAATTCTCTAGCAGAAAAGCGCCAGTGAGATTTTCCCCCTGGCGCTTCTTTTTTACGCTTGCAGTTCTATCCTTGTAACAGCGATTGCGCCCCATCAATCCAGATTTCGGTCCCGCTGATATGACTCGAAGCGTCCGACGCTAAGAACAGCACCAACTCCGCCACTTGCTCCGATCTACCCGGTTTTCCGTCCGTCAAGGGCACTTTTCCTTCTGGAAACTCCACGGGTTCCTGGACCTGTTCCAGGTGTCGCCGCTCAGTATTTTGGTCAATTTCGGTTTCAATCGCACCCGGGCAGATCACGTTCGCCCGCACTTTATCCTGAGCCAGTTCCAGGGCGATCATTTTGGTGAATGCCACCTGGCCCGCTTTGGATGTTGCATAAGCGCTGGCCCCCGTATTGCTGAACATGCGGGTGCCGTTCACCGACGAGGTGACGATGATCGATCCGCCTTGTTTTTTGAGATACGGCACCGCGTATTTAATCGTCAAAAACGTGCCCCTGAGATTGATATTGAGGGTCTTGTCCCACTCTTCCGGTGACAGTTCTTCGAGCCGTGCCCACACCCCATTAATCCCCGCGTTAGCGAACACAATATCGATCCGTCCCCAGCGCTGCCCCAGTTGATCGATGGCCTGTTTCATCTCCTTAGCCTGCGAGATATCCGCTGCCAGTGCGATTGCCCCACGCCCCTGTGCTTGAATTTCGCGTACCACTGCTTCCAGTTCATCCCTATCTCGGCCCAGCGCGCCGATTTTGGCACCTTCCTGCGCCAACCGGATCGCCGCGGCTCGGCCAATACCCGATCCCGCGCCGGTAATCAAAGCGACTCGTTCTTGTAGTTGCATCGGATTTTCTCTTTCTACCCCATCTGATATTCCTAAATTATGAGCTGTAATGCCGCTTCGTTATATAGGGTAGGTAGCGGATTTCGGGCTGGGTCACGTGGCCTACGCTGAAATGCGTCAGCTATCGCATATCCGAACTCAAAAACTGTCATACAATAGATAGTATATCCGCGCAAAGAGAGGGGTTTGATGTGGGCGACTTTTTTGAAGCGTTGATCGAAGCACCGTTTATTTGCATTGGGTGGATTATCGTAGGGGCGCTGGCGGGTGCCGCCGCGCATCGGATTATGAAATCCAAAGCCCCCATGCTAGGCGATATTGTGCTCGGTTTAGCAGGCGCAATTGTCGGCGGTTTGATAGTGGGTTTGCTTGGCCTGGGCAAGCCGGACGGCGGCTTGGGTTTGATGATCGTCAATTGGATGATCGCCACGCTGGGCGCGGTACTCTTGATCTACGCGGGCCGGGCGATGAGCGGCAAGAAAAACACTTAACAGGAGTTTATGTGGCGGCTCGGAAACAGCCGCCACATTTCACTTTACACCACCCGCACCGGCCTTCAAATAAGCTTTCACCTGTCCCACTTCAATTTGATCGAACCTTCGTCCATAATCCCCCTGCCGCTAAACAATTCATACTCTGCGCACCCTTGATCGCCCGTCTTTCGTGTGCTTCACACAGATGATGCTCCCTATTCCCACCCCACAACCTGATAAATTAGCCCCTGAGCAAGATAACTCTCGTATTGTGCATTATCAATGACACGCTCCAATACATGGTGACGAGCATCATAAACATAGGTTTCAGTCAGAATTTCCTCGTTAGGAGAAGTAAGGAGTGTGAATACATAATGCCCATCGGCAGACCATGCTGGACGTGTGAAACCATAATCGGTTTCCCCCCTAAGACACAAGGACACCGTCTCCATCCCTGAAGCGCCCATCTTCACCAAATAGACTTGGCCATTAAGCAGCGGTGTATCTGGGCTTATATGGAGCATGATAGTCGAACTGTCGTTTGACGAGACAAAATAGCCCGCGTTATCAAAGATCGCCTGCTCAGATTCCGGTATCGCGGCAGCAATCTGTTCGCCAGAATGTAAATTATGCACAACAAGCTCGTTTTGAGGGCTTTTGAAGATAAGCTGTGTTCCGTCCTCACTAAAGGATAAACCACTTCCGTCAACCAGAAGATCGTCTAGCGCTATACTTCCATTAGCAAGATCGACGGCTTTTAGGTGCAAACGAACAGGAAACGCAGAAGCAAATCGTCCATAGAAGCCAAAGCGACTGCCGCTAGGCCCTCCCAAGCGCCATGCATCGGTGGTGCTTCCCCAGGGATTATTTGGCCATGCTTGGGGGGATAGCCTACCACTTTCGGTATCAAATAAAAATCGTGTTTCAGACTGGTTAAAGACTATCGTGTCATTATCGAGCCAGGCCCATAGTAAATCGCTAAATTCAGTGTAATAACTGGAGATAAAATCCGGATAAGTTGCGGTTAGACTCCCATAAGACTGAGCCTGTAGGTTGAGTGAGTAATTTTCAGTAGTTCCGCTCAATAAATCAATGAGAGTTAGTACTACCGTGCCTGACATATTAGGCGGATCACCCTCGCCGAAAAAAAAGAACAAAGCCATTCGCTCGCCGGATAGCGATAGTCGTGCTCGCACGCGATTTGTTGCAGATGGAAACGGCACGCGTACTCCCGTGTCATGCTGCCCTTCACCATCGATAAACCAAATCTGCACAACCCGATCCAGCGGCGTATCTCGATAAATATCGTACACCATAAAGTACAACCGCTCGCTGCTGGTAATGCCCTCGACATCCACGACAGGCGGACATTCAGTCGATTGCTGAACGGCGCTTGCAGGATGAGGTTCATTCGTGTATACACCCAGAATCAGGGCCATCACCACGCAGCTACAAATCATCCATTTGGTCAATGACAAGTTCACAACATAACTCCTTGACTTCCCCCTCTGCTAGCA
>DATAMF010000642.1:0-2289 GCA_036260665.1 Aggregatilineaceae bacterium
CGACAACAGTCTTTCCTCGGCAGCCATGCCGGATATCGCGCAGGCGTACTACTCCGGCGATTATCAACGCGCTATCGATCTGGCGAATCAAGTATTGGCGGAAGACCCCGATAACGCGCAGGCTCAGGATTACCGCCAAAAGGCAGAGGATAATCTGCTGCGCGGCGTCGTACCTGATCACCGCATTCCCTTTGATGCCCGTGTATCCTACAACCGGGCTAATTCGCTGGTCCGCGCCGGTAATTATGACGAGGCGGAACGGCTCTACCGCGAGGCGCGTGATCTGGCGGCACGGGCCGGGATTACCAGTTGGAAAGATGTAGAACAAGCGCTGCTGGATATTCAAGATCTCGCCCTGGCTCGCGAACTGCTGATCGAAGGTGATCGTCTGTTGGCTGCTGATGATTGGGATGGGGCGCTGCAAAAGTACGAGGGCGCGATCCGCGTCGTGCCGAACGACCCAATGGGGCAGGAACGGATCGATCTGGTGCGGCGGGTGCGCAAGCAGTTTGATCAAGCCACCGTTCAGTTTAATACAGTGACGGGGACGCTCACGGAACGGGCGCGGAATTTGCAGCTTTTACTTAATACGTTGGCAGGTCTGCGCCAGATGCTCCCCAGTAGTGAGCGATTGAAGCGGCTAGTTCGCGAGATAGAAGAACGCAGTGATTCGCTGATATCCCAGCTTTATAATCAGGCGCAGGGAGCGCTGGCCCGCACCGATTCAGCTACTGTGTTGGAGGAACGACTGCGACTGACCAGCGAAGCGGTTCGGGCACTGGAAACGGCTGCCGAACTGAATCCCGGTGATGTCGATATCAACGCGCTATTGCAGCGAGCGCGACAAAATGAAGCAGATATGGCCGAGGCTCGGCATATCATCGAACGCGCCTCGGCGTTAATTGCCCAGAATTATGAAAATGAATTGAGCCAGGCACGAACAATGCTCAGTGGGCTGCGCGCCTATGCTCAGGATCCACGCTATCGCATGGTCGTATCGGACCTGCTGGCCCGCCATCTGGAACGGGTCGAAGCGGCACTTGACCAGAATGATCCGCAGACGGCGCAGCGCTGGCTGGACGCAGCTAAAGAGGAGCCGTTTAATATCCTGGGGCGGCGAAGTGAAATCTTCAGAGTGGAAGAACGGGTGCGGAGTCTGAGGCGGCGGCGCTATACAGTGCTGGGAATTTCAGGCATCATTATCCTGCTTATCCTGGGCGCGGCGGCCTTTGCGACCAAACCAGTATGGAATCCGATCCTCAATCCGCCAACCGATACACCAACTACAACGCCATCGATCACACCGCTGCCAACCTGGACATCGACACCCAGCAACACACCAACGGAGACACTCACACCGACCTGGACGCCCACACCCAGCTTTACGCCGACTCATACCTGGACGCCCACGCCGAGCAGTACACCGACAGATACCCTCACGCCGAGCATAACACCAACACCCAGCGACACGCCGACACAGACTAACACGCCAACTGACACTCCTACACCAACCCTGACTCCAACGCCGACTATTCTTTGCCGGGTGTTTGTCAATGGCACAGTGGGCACAGCTAATGTACGGTCACAGCCAAATCCGGGTGCGACGGTCGTGTTTTACGCTTCAGCACCGCAGCGCATGGAGGTTCTGGAACAACGCATTGGTTCTTCCGATAATCGCCTCTGGTTCCATGTGCGATTCACTATCGATGACTCGCTTATCACGGGGTGGGTTCGCGCCGATGTCGTGGATCAGATTGATGACTGCCCGACATTTTAGCGGGCCGTACTTAAACGAGCACAAAAAACGGTCACTCTTGCGGGAGTGACCGTTTGTGGTGGGTCGTACACGACTTGAACGTGTGACCTCGTCGATGTCAACGACGCGCTCTAGCCAACTGAGCTAACGACCCAATGCATGGTCATTATAGTAAATCCCTGTTATTTTGGCAAGGGTTGGAATAACGAGTTTTCAGGCAAAAGCAAATTGTCGAGCCTACCGCGCCGCGTGCTATAATCGACACGGCTCAGACGCCAGGTGAATTGATATGCCAGATTCCATCCTCGACGCATTCCCCTATATCACGGTGGCGCTGTTGGGACTTGCCCTGCTGCTCATGCTGTTGGCAATGCGCCTGTTCCGACGCAGCCGGACGGATGTTTTTTGGCGGCGGCGACGTGAAGCCGGACAGCGTGGATGGCGATTGTTCCTGGCCTCCATCGTGATTCTGATCGCGAGCGGTTTCGCTTGTGCCGCTACCGCTCTTAACGCCTGGCTGCCTAATGAAAGCG
>DATAMF010000643.1:0-13554 GCA_036260665.1 Aggregatilineaceae bacterium
CACCTGCTCCCAGATTTCGTAGCTGTCCCCGGCGGGATACTGCAAGTAGTGCATGCACCGCCCGTTATCATAAGCCGGGCGCGACCAGTCTTGCAGCCAGCGCTCATAGTCCATCGTGGGAGCCACCATCGGCGCGGTGAGGGTATCCGGCGGCAGCGTCGGGTCGAACGCGAAGCTGTTCCCCGCGCTGTACATGGGATACGCCGTCCAGGTCTGCCCGTCGAAATGCACGGTAAAGCGGTTGCTCACGAACCAGGGTGTCCCCGCGTCATCCAGCACCACCTTGGCGAACGATCCTAGCAGCACCGTCGTGTTGAACGCCGTATAAATCGGACCATCCAGCCGCCCGATGGCATTTTCCCCCGCCAGCCACACTTCCCCGTTCGATCCCAGCGCAATCGAGGATGATGGCATCCCATCCGCCGTGACATCAAAAACCCCGTGGTGATAATGCGCGATCCGCCCCGGCACCGCGATCCAGATCGTCCCATCATCCGCAAGCTGCACATCGCTGATCGTGTTATCGGGGATGCCGCTGTTCAGTGTGGTGAAGTTTTCCCATTCATCCGCCGCTACATCATAGCGCAGCAGGCCCGCGTAACTTGTCCCCGCCCATAACACCTGATTTTCCGCGTCATAGGCGAGCGCGGTCCCATGCCGGAACAGTTCCTCGTCGCCATAGGTCATCCCGCCCGCCAGCCCGATCCCGACGCCCGGCACATAGTGTCCGCTGTCGAAATCATATGCGCCGACGCGTGCATTCCAATGCCGCGCATCCGTCGAATAGTCCAATGTGGTCACCGGCCCCGACTCCACCGGATTCAGCAGCCAGGGCGCATTTTCGCCCGCCACCTGCCAGATATCACCCGTGTTCGTCCCGGCGAACAGATTGTCCTGATAGTGTTCCAGCGCGTGAATCGCCGTTCCCGGCTCCATGCCGGTTTCAACCGGACTCCATGCCGATCCATCCAACCGCCGCAGCGCCCCGGCATCATCTGCCGCCCACAGCGCCCCGGCATACCACGCCGCCGCCGTGATGGACGGACTCGTATCGATTAATTCCGTGACCGTCAGCGCGTCCGCCGCCACCGGATAGGTATTTAGCAGATCATCCGGCCACACGGATACATCAGCGGGCGTGCCCCCGGTGATCTTGAGCGTCGTCTCATCCGTCACCGGATACCGTTTGCCGCGCAGCATAAAATAAAGCTGTATATCCGTTTCTCCCGTCGCCCAGCGTGTCAGCGGCGGCGTGAGTTGGTAACTCGCCAGTTCATCCGGCATCACCTGGATTACCGGCTGCGACAGATAGCCCAGCGCGAGAAACGTCGCCCAGTCGCGCACATGGCGCATCGTGCCGTCGCCCATCACCCGGTACACCGACGGTCCTTCCCCTTTGATCAGCGTTCCGGCGGGGCGCGCATCCTGCGCCACCGACACCCGTACCGGATGTGCTGCGCCCGCCAATGCCACCAGCAGACTCAGCATAATCAATCCACATAAAGATCGTTTCATAACCCACCTCTTGTCCGTTATGGTACACCGCCATTATAAGCGCGCCCCGCCAGCCAGACTTGACGCCTGCCTGACATCGGGTAAAGTAATCTCCACCATACGAAGGAGGATCAATAATATGCCCAAACCAGAACGTCCCGCCGATTGGCCCGCGACCGAAGCATCCCCCCTGGGGATTCCGATCTACCGGCTTGTTACCGCGCTGCTGATGAATTTACATGTGGAAGGGCTTGAGAATTATCCCGAACCGCCCTTTATCATGATCTCGAATCATATGAGTTACTTCGATGTGTTCGCCGAAGTTCCCTATCTGCCGCGCGGCATTGTGGGTATGGCGGCTGAAAAATATCGCGGCACCTGGAAAGAACCCTTTTTCCGGCTCAACGCGCTGATCTGGGTCAAGCAGTTTTCAGCAGATCGTGACGCGCTCAAAGCCTGCCTCAAAGTGCTGGAATACGGCGGCGTGGTCGCTATCGCGCCGGAAGGCACCCGCAGCAAAACTGGCAAACTGATCCAGGGGACCGGCGGCGCAGCTTTTGTTGCCACGCGCGCCAATGTCCCCATCGTCCCTGGTGCCGTCTGGGGCACAGAAAAAGTGCTCAAACGTCCCCGCCCGCGCGTCAATATCAAGATCGGCAAACCCTTCCGCCTCCCGGAAGGCCGCGCCAAAGGTGAACAACTGGACGAATACACCGAGCGGTTGATGTGCGCAGTTGCCGCCCTGCTCCCGGAACAATATCACGGGCATTACGCTGGGAATCCGCTCATCCAAGAGATGGCGCAAATCGTGCGCTAAAAGCACATATCGTCTGCTTGACAAATGGACGCGCTTTGTACGACGATAGAATATGCGTAAATAAGCATATTAGGAGAATCGTTTATGCCGCTCATCACCGAATGGGACAACGACCAAAAAACGATCATGCGTGTGACCTACCAACCGGGCTGGACCTGGAACGAAATGGAAGCCAACCTAACCATCGAGAAAGGTTATTTAGACAGCGTGGATCATCCTGTGGATGTCATTGCGGATTTTCGCGGCACAACCCTGCCGCCCGGCGCGATTGCACGCCTGCCCAAAATCGCCAGTTCGCCCCCCTACACTCACCGCAACAGCGGCATTGTCATCATGGTCGGTTCTCCCGCCTTTATGGAAGAAGTCGTCAGCATTTACCGCCGCGTTTTTGGTCAGGCCGGGGCCAAACTCACGATGGTTCACGATCTGGATGAGGCCCGCGCCAAAATTACGGAGATGCGCCACACCATGCGCGAGTCATCCGAAGCGCCCAGCAAATCAGCCGACTTATCTGCCGACCAGAATCATAACTAGAGGGAGCCGCGATGGATATCAAACAAATCGGGGTAATTGGGGCCGGGACGATGGGCAGTGGCATCGCCCAGGTGTGTGCCACAAATGGCTATCAGGTGATGCTCACCGACATTGACCAGGCCCTGTTAGAGCGAGCGCGAACCACGATCCAGACAAGTGCCGCCAAGCTCCACGAAAAAGGTAAACTGACCGCTGATCAGTTGCGCCATGCGACCGGGCTGATCCAGACCTCCATCGAACTCGAATCCATCGCCGGTTGTGATCTGGTGATCGAAGCGGTGCTCGAAAACAGCACGCTCAAAAAAGACATCTTCCGCCAGTTGGACGATCTCACCCGTCCCGATGCAATTCTGGCGTCGAACACCTCGTCCATCTCGCTGACGGAAATCGCCGCCGCCACGCGCCGTCCGGGTCAGGTGATCGGCATGCATTTTATGAACCCGGTCCCCTTGATGCAGTTGATCGAAATCATCCGCGCCCTGCAAACCACACCGGAAACACTCAACATCATCATGGACCTCAGCCGCGCGCTGGGTAAAACGCCGGTAGAGGCCGCCGATTATCCCGGTTTTATCGCCAACCGTATTCTGATCCCCATGCTCAACGAGGCGATCTATGCGCTGATGGAAGGCGTCGGCAGCGTCGAGGCGATTGATACCGTGATGAAGCTCGGCATGAATCACCCGATGGGGCCGCTCACATTAGCCGATTTTATTGGTCTGGATGTCGTGCTGAATGTGATGGAAGTGCTTTATGATGGGCTTGGCGATGCGAAATACCGTCCCTGCCCGCTGCTGAAGAAAATGGTGGCGGCAGGTTATCTGGGGCGCAAATCCGGCAAAGGCTTTTACGATTACTAAACCTTTTCAGGGCAGAGTCAGCCAGGCTCTGCCCTTACAAGCGGGTGTTAGAGGCCCGCTACTCGACGTCTTCGTAAGTGGAACTGACCACACGCCGCTGGGGATTATACAACACCAGCCACACAATCCGTACCACCACCCACGCCAGAAACGCATAAGCGATCACCGCCAGCAGGGATGTTACTTCAACGACCATGCCGTTGACGGTGGGGTTGTTAAATAAATTAGCAAACGGCCACAGGAAAATATCAGTGAAATCATACACAAAATCGGCAAAGGCACTGTTCGCATTCGCCGCCAACAGTTGCAGGAAAAACCGCAGCATGATCATGATTTCCAGAATGCCAAACAGCAGCCAGATGAATTGGGCCACTTTATAGGCGAAAATGCGCTGTCCCGCGTTCAAATCCCGAACATAACGGCGGCGGCGGCGGACCAGGGTAGGCTCTTCTTCCACCACAACTTCATGTTTTACTTCACGACGTTCAACCATACTCACCTCCACTATCTCTATAAGATAGGGCTGAACGCCTGCCCACACATCAACTAGCTGGTCGGTTTTCAGATCGTCCACCTGGTTAGTCTTGAAACAGGTCAGATGGGCCATAGTATCGCAGTTATCTTGAATCATGAAGCAAAAGTTTATATTGTGTATATATAGCGTTTATTTTTTGCTCCAACAGGCCTGATCATCATGACGCGCATCTTCATTAGTTACGCCAAGGTTGACATTTATCTCGTCAAGCAGTTAGTCGGCATCCTCTATGCTGCCAGCCATGAACCCTGGTTCGACCACCAATTGATCCCCGGCCAGGACTGGAAGTTGCAGCTTGTTTCCGCCATTGATCGCTGTGGCGCTTTTGTCTATGCGCTGACACCCGAATCCGTCGCCTCGGAATGGTGCCGCTGGGAATTTGCCAAAGCCGTCGAGTTGGGCAAAACCGTGATCCCCGTTCTCTTCCAGACCAACACCCAGCTTCCCGAAGCCGTCCAGCGTTTTCAGTATGTCGATTTCACCCAAGGCCCCACCCCCGAAGCCACCGCGCGTTTGCTAGCGGGTTTGTCGCGCCGCGCCATCGTGCCGCCCTTTATTCCCGCCGCGCCCGAAAACCCCCAGGGATTCCCGTCACGCCTGCCCGATGAAGCGATCACGCCCTACCGGGTGATGACCCAGCCTGTCCGCCCCGAACAGCTTGCTGTGACGCGTGTCCCGCTGTCGCGCACCATCCCGCATCCTCACCTGCCGCGCCAGCCCATCCGCCGCCGTCCGCTTCTGGTGCTGCTGCTTATTCTGCTCATGTTATCCATCGGCCCCATGAGTTATCATCTGTGGAATAACCGCCCCCTCTCTGCCGCCGACAACACGCCCACACCGACCAAACCGTATTCGACACTCGCCGCCCAAACCACAACCTGTTCCAGCCTCAAACCCAGCCGCCTGGTGATCGGTGATGTAGCGCGTATTCCGCCCGAACTTGGCTCCGTGTTCCGCTTGAATGTCCGCACGGCTGCCGGACGTGATGCGCCCTCAGTGGCGCGGCTCTATGCGGGCGAGTGGGTTACGATTACGGGTGGTCCTGCCTGCGCCGATAACCTGACATGGTGGCTGATCCAGACCGACGATGGCCGCAGCGGGTGGGCCGCCGAGAGCGACAAAGGCGGCTACTACATGATCCCCATCCAGCGCTAGCGCCCTGCTCCCCCTTTACACACCCTCCTCCTTTGTGTTATTCTGTATGAAAGACTAGTTTGCGCCACAAACTAGTTTACAGAGCAGAGTATAAAAAGGAGTCCACCTGATGAATCTCGAACAAGTTACCCAGCGCGTTCACCGTTACCGCTATCTCAATGGGCTGGCCGAAGTCACCATTGGCGGCTTGTGTCTGTTAGGGGCATTACTCCTGCTAGCGGCGCGTTTCCTGCTGGATGCCCTCTCCCCTACCTCATTCCTGCCGCTCGTCGTAGGGGTCGGCGTGATCGCGCTGTTCGTCGCGGGCAGTCTTTTTTGCTCAACCGTACCGAGTGGGTCCGCGAACTTTTTGTCTATCCGCGCACGGGGTTTGTCCGCTACCGCCAGAATGATGCCGAACAGCGCCATTTTAGCCGTCAATTTATGCTCCTGGCGGTAGCGCTGGGCGCGCTCGGCTCGGCGTATGGCGACCAGTTGATCCTCGTTTTTGGGCCGCTGCTCGCCTGCGGATTGTGGTATTACGCGCGCCAAACCAGCATCCGCCGCCTGTATGTCGAGGGCGCGCTGGCGTTTATGCTCGCTTTGGCGCTCGCTGTCGTTCGCCCATTTGATGCCTCGCTGCTCACGATTCTGTATCTGGCGCTGATCGGGTTGTGCCTGTGCGCCGCCGGATTGATCGCCTTCCAGCGGTATCTGCACCAATCATGACCACCGATTACCGCTTGCTGCTGGAGCTTGAACGCCTGATCCACGAACCCGCGCGGCTGGTCATCATGGCGATCCTGTATACCGTCGAAAGTGCCGATTTTGTCTACCTGATGCACGAAACCGGCCTGACACAAGGCAATTTATCATCACATCTGGCAAAATTAGAAGAAGCGGGGTATATCCGGCTGGAAAAGACGTTTAATGGCAAGTTTCCCCGCACGCTCTGCCAGCAGACGGAGGTGGGCCGTCTTGCCTTTGAAGCCTACCGTGCCCATCTACGCCTGCTGTTTGAGGAGTCATCATGAAACAATGGCTGAGTCTCATCCTGTTAACCCTGTGGTGCGCTGCACCCGCCCTGGCTCAGGATACGGATAACATTTGGCAGCCGGAACCCGGCACCACGTGGCAGTGGCAGCTTACCGACCCGATCAATTCATCGTGGGATGTAACCATGTACGATCTGGACCTGTTCGACACGCCGCAGGCAACCATCGACGCGCTGCACGACGACGGGCGGATCGTGATCTGCTATTTCAGCGCGGGCACCTGGGAAGACTGGCGCGCGGATGCCGCTGATTTCCCCGATGAAGTGGTGGGTGAACCGCTCGAAGACTGGGAAGGCGAACAGTGGCTGGACATTGGCCAGCTTGAGCTGCTCGAACCAATCATGTTGGCGCGGCTGGACCTCGCCGCCGCAAAAGACTGTGATGGTGTCGAACCGGATAACGTAGACGCCTATACCAATCCAACGGGCTTTGATCTGACCTATGCGGATCAGCTTGCTTATAATCTGTGGCTGGCGGAACAAGCCCACGCGCGCGGCCTGTCGATTGGGCTGAAAAACGATCTCAACCAGATCGAAGACCTCGTGAAGTATTTTGACTGGGCGCTGAATGAACAATGCTTCCAGTATGAGGAATGTGACCGCCTGCTGCCCTTTATCGACGCCGGGAAAGCGGTTTTTGGCGTCGAATACGAGGGCGATCCCGCTGACTACTGCCCGCAGGCCATCGAGATGGGCTTTGCGTGGCTGACCAAAACTTACGATCTGGGCGACGAACCGCCCGGCGCATGCCGCAACGAATTTTAAAGGAATCCTGATGACTGAACCATTCGACGCGGCCCGCGATCATCTGGCCGAACACTACCCCACGCTCGATACGCTGCTGATCATCCAACGCGGCGAGATTATGCTGGCCTACGAGCGCACACCCGGCGCGCTGGATGCGCCGCATAATCTCAAATCCGCGACCAAAAGTGTGCTGTCCGCGCTGATCGGGATCGCGCTGGCGGCGGGCGACATTCCCAGCCTGGATGATACCATCGGTAAACTGATGCCCGGCTGGTTCACGCCGTCCACCGATCCGCGCCTGCGTTCGATCCGCGTGCGCGACCTGCTGATGCTGCGTTCCGGCCTGGATTGGACCGAATTTCACGGCCCCTCCACCGTCCAGATGACCGCCAGCCCGGACTGGGTGCGCTTCGTGCTGGAACGCCCACTGATCCACGATCCCGGCACCCGCCACACTTACAGCACGGGCGATACGCACCTGCTCGCTGCCCTGCTCCAACAGCGTACCGGGATGAGCGCGCTTGACTTTGCCACCTATTATCTGTTCCAGCCGCTGGGCATCACGGGCGCGAACTGGGCCACCGATCCGCAGGGGATCCATGTCGGCGGCTCGGAATTGGTGCTGACGCCGCGCGACATGGCAAAATTCGGCCAGCTTTATCTGCATCACGGTCAATGGGACGGTGAACAAGTCATTCCCGCCGATTGGGTGCGCCTCTCCACCCAGCCGCATACCCTTGTGATTCCGCCCGGCGCGCGCGGCTGTACGACTATCAGCTATGGCTACTTGTGGTGGCTGCGTCCACAGGGCAGCTATGAGAGCTTTATGGCGGTGGGCTTTGGCGGCCAGTTCATTGTGGTGATTCCCGCGCTCGATCTCGTCGTCGTGCTCACGGGAGACATCCGCAACCCGCCCGAACCGTTCAACGACAACGACATGCTCTGCCAGTTCAACCTCGTGCAGGACTTCATCGTGCCCTATGCCTAGACTCCGCCGCCTGATCTTGATCCTGCTGCTGATCGCCGTGTTCGCGGGCAGCGCGCACGCCGACAGCACCCGCCGCCGGATTCGCGTCCCGATCCTGATGTATCACTATATCAGCGTGCCGCCTGCCGACGCCGACGAATACCGCCTTGACCTCTCCGCAACGCCGGATCAATTCGCGGCCCAACTGCAATGGCTGCGCGACAACGACTATCACACCATCACGCTGGAGCATCTCTATCTCGCGCTGACCGAGGGCTACCCGCTGCCGTCGCGCCCCGTGATCCTGACCTTCGATGACGGCTACGACGACGCCTACACCAACGCTTTTCGCCTGCTGAAGCAGTACAAAATGACCGGCACCTTTTTTGTCGTCACCGACTGGCTGGACAGTGAGCGCCCCGGCTACCTGATCTGGGATCAGGCCCGCGAGATGGCGAAAGCAGGCATGTCGATCCAGAGCCACAGCCGATCCCACCCCGATCTCGCGAATACCTGCGACTACGACTGCCTGATCTACCAGATTCTCGGCAGCGTGCAGACCATCGAGGCGGAAATCGGCGTGCGCCCGCGCTTTTTCTGCTATCCGAGCGGGCGCTACAACGACGCCGTGAAGGACGTGCTGGCCCAGGTGGGCGTGCTCGCCGCCGTGACGACCCAGGCGGGGACGCTGCATATCAGTGACCGCCCGCTCGAACTGCGGCGGGTGCGCATTCGCGGGACCACCACGATCAACGAATTCGCGTGGATGATCCGCGACTGGCGGGAATAAAAGTACACCCTCGACTAACAGACGCGTCTGAAACAAAAGTGCTGAATCGGCGGAGCAACCTTTTTCTAACCCGCCCCAGGTAGGAATCGGGTTAAAGTAGGTTAAATAAGTAACCTACTTTGGGATAAAAGTAACCTACTTTGGGATAATTTGGGGCCAGATTTAGCCTAAATGGGCCAAGATTTAAGCTAAATCTTGGGGGATTCAGGTTAAATGATACCATTGGCGAACTCGACGACGAGCGGTTGGGTAGGGGCAATTCATGAATTGCCCCTACAAAAACCATTTTGCCAACGGTATCGTTAAATCGGCAGGGGCCATATAAGCGGACAGACTCCAGTAGGGGGTGGAGTCTGTCCAAAAAAGGTAGGGATGGGATGTCAGCTTTGTTTGTCGCTGGCATGCCCATAGAGCATGACCACTCCAATCGCTATCAGAATAAGCGGCCATGTACTCCACATGTTAAAGAGCGCGAAGAAGCCCAAAACGGCCAGGAAAGCACCTGCGATCATGCGGTTGCGGATCGAGTCGGTCCACGCGCGGCCACTCGCATCGTACTTGCGCCACGCATCCAGCGCCAGCGCGCCGCCGATACCCATCAGCAGCAGGCCCCAGCCGTTCAGGTTGAACGCCGCCAGCAGGCCGATCAGCGTGATCACCACGCCGCCAGTCATCCGCGCGCGGCTGCGTTCGGTCCATTTGCTGCCGCGTTCGGTGTAATCCTGCCAGCCGTCCACCATCAGCCACCCGCCGATGCCGATCAGTGCCAGCGCCCACAGATCAAAGTGAATACCCAGCACATCCTGCACGACAAAGAGCAGGCCCACAGCGATCAGCCCTAATCCCGCCAGTGCGGTCCAGTTGCGCTCTTGGTACAGTTCGCGCACATTGATTCCAGGAATCGGACGGTCAGATTTTTTGTTCTCGCTCATGATCAACCTCGCTCTTGAGTGACTCTTCACTCTCTATTACGCATCCCCCCGCTTTTAAGTTGCACCGCTACCAGGGTTTTTTATCCACAAACCCCGTGACCGAAGGATGCCAGGGATGCACCGCCGCCTGCACCACCCCACCCATCACCGCCGGATCGCTGTTGACAATGGCTAGCGCGTCATCCAGACTCGCCGCTTCGATAATGCCCAGCATACCTGTATGATCCTTAAACGGCCCTTCGATGATCACGCGGTGTTCGGTGTGCAGCCGCTGCATATAATCGACGTGTCCGGCCAGCGGCTGCTCCGTCACCGGACGATCCGGCACCCAGTTTTCCCCCGGCGTATAGAGAAAGACAAAGTATTTGTTCGGCATACCCATTCTCCTTTCCTGTAGAAAAATATACACATCCGCGCGGGGAATCAAAAAGGCGGCTCGTCGAGTCCGCCTTTCCAAAACCCTACCAACGTTAATTTTTATCCAGCGTGCCCAGCCATCCCCAGCCGCCGCTTGATCTGCAATTTGATCCAGGACCAGTGAAACACCAGATGCACCATCACCACCAGACTCGTGATGAACCCACCGGCGGCATGCATGTGCAGCCAGTGTTCGTAATCCTGCGGATTGTGCCGCTCCTGGATTTCAACCCATACCGCCGACGCCACCAGAAATCCGAACAGCCCAAACAGCATTACATCCAGTATAAACTGTGTTCGCGCTTTGACCGTCATTGTGGATCAGTCTCCTTTAAACAGACCATACAGCAGAATATCCGACACTGCACGGTAAATTTCGACATTCGAGAGGCCCAGTTCGCGCAGCCGGGGATTCTCGAAGAGTTGCACCAGCAGTTCCCAGTAAATGGCCTGCGCCACATCCCAATTGACGCCGGGGCGCAGCACACCCGTTTGTTCAGCCAGGGCACACAGCCGCTCGAACAGACCTTGCAGCGAGGCGACACGAACCGCCTGAAAATCCTCGTAGAGGTCGGGATACACCCGCTTTAACTCGTCCAGCCGCGTCACCAGTTCACCCGTCGGCAGCGCGGCCATTTCCTGCCCGATCCGGTTCAACAGCACCATCGGATCAACGTCCTCTGCCGCCAACGCATCCTGAAAGACGCGCTCCGAACGGTGCAGCGCCGCCCGCACCAAATCTTCTTTGGTGGGAAAGTAGCGGTACACGGTGATCCGGGTCACACCCGCCCGCTGCGCCACCTCATCCATCGCTGTTTTTTTGAAGCCCTGCTCAAAAAAGAGGGCCAATGCTGCCAGTAGAATTTTTTCCTGTGTCGTATCCATGATACAAAATTATCAAGTTTTGTATCATTTGTCAATACGCAAAAAAACGCCCCTGGTTGGCAGGAGCGTTCATAGTTGTTTGGTTGACAGACGCTCTTAGGCTTCGAGTTCCACCGCCAGCGCCACCGCCTCGCCGCCGCCCAGACACAGCCCGGCGATCCCACGCTTCAGACCGCGCTGTTTGAGCGCGTGGATCAGCGTCACCAGCACGCGCGTCCCGGATGCGCCAATCGGGTGCCCGATGGCGATCCCGCCGCCGTTGACATTCAGTTTTTCCAGCGGCAGAGGCAGCCCCTCGCGCGCCAGCCCTTTGATGTCCGCCAACACCTGCGCGGCGAAGGCTTCATTCAGTTCGACCAGATCGACATCCTGCATCGTCCACCCGGCGCGATCCAACACGGTTTTGATCGCAGGCACGGGCGCATAAAACAGCCACGCCGGTTCGACGGCGGCCTGTCCATACGCCACGCTCCGGGCCAGCGGCTGGTGGCCGTGTCGTTCGGCATAGTCCCGGCTGGCGATCACCGCCGCCGCCGCGCCATCGTTCAGACCGGGGGCATTACCCGCCGTCACCGCGCCATCGGGCAGAAAGGCGGGTTTGAGCTTGGCAAGTACTTCCATCGTCGTATCAGGCCGGATCGACTCGTCCGTGTCCATGATCGTGACCTGTCCCTTTTTGCCGGGGATGTCCACCGGGACAATCTCATCCTTGAAGCGTCCTTCCACCGTCGCTTCGTGCGCGAGTTGGTGGCTGCGGCACGCGAGTTCGTCCATTTCCTGCCGGGTGACGCCGATCTCGCGGGCGATAAATTCCGCCGCCTCGCCCATCACCCAGTCTTTGATATGATCGTACAGCCCGTCCCACAGGATCGAGTCTTTCATTTCGATATGCCCGTAGCGGTTCCCGGCGCGCCCGTGCATATTCAGGTAGGGCGCGCTGCTCATGCTCTCCACGCCGCCGGTCACATACAAATCTCCGTCGCCCGCCTTGATCAGGCTGGAAGCCAGCATCACGGCTTTCAGGCTGCTGCCGCACACTTTATTAAGCTGGAACCCGCCGACATGCGCCGGAATGCCCGCCCCGATGGAAATCTGGCGCGGCAGGGCCTGCCCGGATCCGCCCGACAGCACCTGCCCGATGATCACTTCATTCACATCATTGACATCGATCCCGCTGCGTTCAACAGCGGCCCTGACCGCTTTTTGGCCCAGTTGGGCAGCCGAAAAAGGAGCCAGCATCCCCAGGATTTTGCCCTGTGGCAAGCGCGCACCGCTTAGAATGACGGGTTCACGAGGAGATTTGTTGTCTTGTGCCATTGTTTTGTCCTTTATCAAAAATAACCTTTATTATTCGTCCGTCCACACCTCACGCAGCCGCTGGAAAGTCGCGTCGAGCACATCCGGGATAATCCGTGTGCCGGAAATAACCGTCATATAACCTGAGTCCGCCTCCCAGCGCGGCACCACGTGCAGATGAAAATGTTCGGGAATGCCTGCGCCCGCTGATGCCCCGATGTTCGCCCCGATGTTAAACGCCTGCGGGTTATAGGCCCGCCGCAGCGCCCCCAGCGATTGGGTGAGCATCGCCATCAGATCGGCCTGGACTTCGGGCGGCAGCGTTTCAATCGAACCGGCATGTTCGTAAGGCACAATCAGCAGGTGCCCATTGTTGTACGGGTACATATTCAGCGCCACGTAGACATGTGTCGAACGCGCCAGCACGTATTCTTCCATATCTTTTTCGACGCGGGGTTTGGCGCACAGAATGCAGCCGTCATAATGCCGCCGGTCTTCGCCGCGCAAATAAGGCATCCGCCAGGGGGTCCATAGAATGGGGTCCATTGTTAAACCTTCCAGAATTTGAAAACGATCCATAGGCCTGATTCTACTGGACCACCGCGCGCCTGCCTATCCTCACGATACCGCGCCAGAGTTACGCAACGGTTACATTGCATGTCGGCGGCTTTTGCGGACAATGGTAGCGGTGTGTTTGATCGAATGGAGGAATCATGCGTGTTTTAGGATGGCTGGTTGTGGTGTTGTGTGTCCTGTTAACGGCCTGCGAAGAGATCGAACAGGCGGCAGAAGAAGATACTGAAAAGCCCACCCTTCCCAGTTCCGGCGGCGAAACCGGGAAAGTCGTGGATATAATCGATGGTGATACGATTGACGTGCGCATTTCTGGCGAAGTCTACCGCGTGCGTTACATCGGCGTGAACACGCCCGAACGCGACGACGATTGTTATGCGGAAGCCACCAACGCCAACGCCGATCTGGTCGAGGGGCAAACCGTCACGCTGGAACGGGATGTCAGCGACACCGATCAGTATGGGCGGCTGCTGCGTTATGTTTATGTGGGCGATACCTTTGTAAACGCCGCGCTGGTCG
>DATAMF010000646.1:0-1876 GCA_036260665.1 Aggregatilineaceae bacterium
AGCGCGGGGCGTATCGCAATACGCCCCTACGACGAGCCGTTGATCTGCGCCTCAAAAGATATGTATAGCCGCGCGCGGAGAAAGGGGAGAGAAGCGCCTACCTCACCCCTGACCCCTCTCCAAAGCCCTTGGAGAGGGGAAAAAAACGGGCGCTGCTTGCTGCGCCCCTACGGGAAAATCGGTCCTCAAGCGCTTAAGTTGACACCAATTGGGCATCCGTTGATATGCGATCCAAAAGATGGAGTATAGGCTTAACGCGCGGCTCCCGCCGTGTGATCGTCCCAGATGGGATTGTCGGGCGGCGTGAAGCCATGCATGCCATAGAGCGGCACAAACATCACCGGGATTAAGTGCTCGAATTCCCAGCGATCACCTACACGGCGGACGCACTCCAGCGACTGGTGATGACGATCTCCTACGGGAATAATCAGGCGGCCATTGTGCGAGGCTAGCTGGGTGAGCAGAGGGCCAGGAATCGCGGGGGCGGCGGCGGTGACGATGATCTTATTGAAGGGAGCCATATCGGCCAAACCCTGACTACCATCCCCGATGTACACCTCAAAATTATCGAGTCCCAAGTCATACAGCCGTTCGCGGGAACGATCTCCCAGGCTGGGATAGCGTTCAAGGGTATAGACAAAACGCGAGAGATGGCATAACACGGCGGTTTGATAACCGGAACCGGTGCCAATTTCTAACACCACATCGTCCATTCTCACGTCGAGCAGTTGGGTCATCAACGCTACGATGTAGGGCTGTGAAATCGTCTGGTCATTGCCAATGGGCAGCGGACCATCATCGTAGGCCATCGACTGTAAGTGTTCGGGGACAAAACGATGGCGGGGTACGCGCCGGATAGCTTCGAGGACGCGTGAATTGGTGATGTCACGCGCGATTAACTGATTGCGAACCATTCGCTCGCGCTGAACTTCGAAATCTGGACGTGGGGGCATGATTTTCTTCCAATGTACTCTTTACTTCGATCCTACACCAAAGCAGAGCAAGCGTAAACGGCTCGCCTTTGGTGATCCTGCACAGCTTTGTATGGTCAGACTTGACAAAAGAACAATTTCGATGAGAATCAAATTTGATGTTCGTCTAAATTGATATAAAGGATGTCAAGATGGATCACAAGCTGATGAGCGGATTTCCGCCTGCGCCGGAGAATGTGGTTACCCATGCCAACCAACTGTATGGGCCATATAACCGGTGGAGTTTTCAGAATGAACTGAAGCTGAACCGGACGGCGGACGTGTGGCGGGGCGCGGGTCCGGTGGCGGCGCTGGAAACGGATTTGCAAGACCTTAGCCAGGTAACGTATCAAAACCGGGCGGGGGACTCGTTTAGCTTGGATGATATGATTGAACTCAGTTGTACGGATGGGATTGTCGTGCTGCACCGGGGCCGGGTGATCTATGAGCGGTATCTGAACGGGATGCAGCCGCATACACTGCACGCATGGGCATCGGGGAGTAAATCGGTCACGGGGACGCTGGCCGCACAACTGGCGTATGAGGGCTTGTTTGATCCTGAAGCGACAGTTGATACGTATTTGCCCGAACTGAAAAACAGCGGATTTGGAGAGGCTACCGTCCGGCAGGTGATGGATATGACGACGGCAGTAGGTTTTCCCGATGAGCGCATGGATCCCATCGCGGAAAACTGGCAGTATGGTGTGGCGTTGGGCTGGTGTGAAAGGCCGGAAGGATACAAGGGGGCGGAAACGGTATATGAGATGCTGCCGTTGATGCCCCAAACGGGCGCGCACGGGCAGAAGTTCACGTATCTGACACCGAATACAGATGTGCTGGCGTGGCTGATCAAACGCTTGACGGGGCAGACGCTGGCGGAGGTGATGCAGGAGCGGCTGTGGTCC
>DATAMF010000648.1:0-2179 GCA_036260665.1 Aggregatilineaceae bacterium
GGCGATCACGAATGAATTACTGGATATTATCGGCGGCGTGGAAGCCCTGAAAACCAGCGGTAACGGAAAAAGTCCGGCACGTGAAGGAGACGTAAATGGCAGCAGTAACTAAGCAAGAAGCGCAAGGGCGTGTTTCTCAGATTCTCGGCGGTGTGGTGGACGTCCACTTCTCGTCGGATGAAATGCTGCCCAATATTTATGATGCGATCCGCGTGCCACGCGCTGATAAACGCGATCTGATCCTGGAAGTGCAACAGCACCTGGGCGACGACAGCGTGCGGTGTGTGGCAATGGACAGCACGGATGGGTTGCAGCGCGGTGTGGATGCGTTTGCGACGGGCGCGCCGATTTTGGTGCCGGTGGGTGAAACCGTGTTGGGCCGCATCTTCAATGTGTTGGGCGATCCCATTGATGGTAAGGGCGAGGTTGAGGCCAGGACTTACTATCCGATTCACCGTTCTGCGCCCTCGTTCGATGAACAGGCGACAGCAATTGAAATGTTCGAGACGGGAATCAAAGTGATCGATCTGATCGCCCCCTTCCGGCGCGGTGGTAAGGCTGGCATCTTTGGTGGCGCGGGAACGGGCAAAACGATCATCATCATGGAACTAATCCGCTCGATCGCGAAGGAACACGCGGGTTTCTCGGTGTTCGCCGGGGTAGGGGAACGTACCCGCGAAGGGACGCAGCTTTATGGTGAAATGCAGGAAAGCGGTGTGATCGGCCAGACAGCGATGGTTTTTGGGCAGATGAACGAACCGTCGGGTACTCGGCTGCGCGTGGCGCTGACTGGGTTGGCGATGGCGGAATATTTCCGCGATGAAGGCCGCGACGTGCTGCTGTTCATCGATAATATTTTCCGCTTCTCGTTGAGTGGGTCAGAAGTATCGGCGCTGCTGGGACGGATGCCCTCGGCAGTCGGCTACCAGCCCACACTCGCGGCGGAAATGGGCGATCTGCAAGAACGGATCACCAGCACCAAGAGCGGCTCGATTACATCACTGCAAGCGGTGTATGTGCCCGCCGACGACTATTCGGATCCAGCTCCTGTGGCGGTGTTCGCACACCTGGATGGTACGGTAGCACTGGACCGTGAAATCGCGGCGCAGGGCTTGTATCCCGCCGTCGATCCGCTATCGAGTACCAGCCGTGTGTTGGATCCGCTGGTGGTGGGTGAAGATCACTACCGCACGGCGCGCGATGTGCAGCGTGTGCTCCAGCGTTACAAGGACTTGCAGGACATCATCGCGATTCTAGGTATTGATGAACTCTCGGACGAAGACAAAGCGGTTGTGGCGCGTGCCCGCCGTATCCAGTTCTTCCTCAGCCAGCCGTTTTTCGTGGGCGAACAGTTCACCGGGCGCGAGGGACGTTACGTTCCGGTCAAGGAAACCGTGCGCGGCTTCCGTATGATTCTGGACGGCGAACTGGATCACATTTCCGAGCAGCAGTTCTATATGGCCGGGACCATCGACGAAGTGTTGCAGCGTCACCGCGAAGCCGAAGCACAAGCGTAACGAAATTCGTAGGGGCGATTCGTGAATCGCCCCTACAGAGAGGAACGTAAAAATGCCACTCGAAGTAGAGGTCGTTTCGCGGGTTCGTAAGCTGTACCACACCGACAAGGCGACGATGGTCATCATTCCCGGCAGCGAGGGTGAAATGGGGGTGCTGCCGCACCACACACCGCTCTTAACCACGCTGGCGTATGGCGAACTGCGCATTATCGAAGATGGGGATGTGGTCAGTTTTGTGGTGTACGGCGGGGTAGTGGATGTGCGCCCGGATAAGGTGATCGTGCTGGCTGAAGATGCTGAATCCGCGACGGAGATCAGCCAAGACGAGATTAATGCCGCGCGTGATCGTGCCCAGCAGTTGATGAGCGAACATCCGACGCCTGAACAGCGCGCCGAGATTCAGCAGGAACTGCGCCGTGCGGAGATTATGGCACGGGTGCAAAACCGGCTGGGGGCCGAACGGCATCGGATTCGCACAGTGGATGACGACCACTAAAAACAACCTGGGGCGTAACGACAATACGCCCCTTTTTTATGATTCGCCCAAAGACGCGCGTTGCGGTATGTTATCGGCTTGCGGTACGGTACAGACGCGAAGAGGCAAAATACGATGGGGCTTCTGACAAAAAAATTAGGCGTTGATCTCGGCACGATCAATGTCA
>DATAMF010000655.1:0-3745 GCA_036260665.1 Aggregatilineaceae bacterium
CGACAGATCGTGAATACCGTCGGGCAGCACCGTTTGCGGCACATAGTAAGGGCAAATTGTGATCTCGACTTCGACTTCGCCGCCCTCGCGTGGATATTCAAAGGAAGTGGGATCGAACTGCGCCCACCCGCTGGTATCGACCAACTGCGCATCCAGCAGCGGCGTCAGGTTGATCTCCTGCTCATGGATCACCTGCCCGACCAGGGCAATGATCGTCTGTGGAATTTCATCCGCGCTGCGCAGCGTTTCGTAGCTGCCGCCTGTCGCGCTGGCGAGTGGACTCAAAAATTCCCGCGAATCCGAAGACCCGGACGCATCGACCCCAAAAACAATGATTTCCTTGTTTTTGAGGATGCGTGTCACGTCGCTGCTTGCCAGGTCGTCGTCGGTGCCCATCTGCTCATCGCGCCCCGGATCAGGATCGTGAGCGGTGGCATCGGTGAAGACGATGATCACATGTGCGGCATCTGGTCGCCAGTCTAGATCGGTGAGTTCCGACAGCGCCCGCCAACCTGATTCGGCAAAGTCACCGCCATCTTGCAGCGTCGCCTGATTGATCTGATCGCGGAAGGTGGGCAGATCGGTGGTGAAGGGGGCCACCAGCCGGAAAGGTTCATCGCCCGCGCTGCCATCATACATCGGATAATCGGCATAAATCGCCAGCGCAAAACGCAGATCAGGGTTCAAATCCCGCAGATCGGTGACAACTTGTTCGGCGCTGGTTTGGGCGGTGCGTAGTACGCTTTCCATGCTGCCTGTGACATCCAGCAGCAGCACGAGATCGACGCCAGCCATCGGCGGTGTGGGAAGCGGCGGCAAGGTGATTTTGATCCGCTGGGTGTGGCAGTTATCACCGCACAACTTAACCGAGAAGGTATCCGGCGTGAAAGTCGCCTGTGGATTTTCTTGCGCCGTTGCCGACCCCGCGAAAATCCCCACGAGCAGCAAAACGAGTCCCAGTAAACGTGTTTTCATAGCGTTACCCCTACCACATCGCCCGAATCAGCAAGCGCGTAATGGCTATCAAGTCCTCAATGGCGTGGCGCGAGACATCCCCCAGGCTGGCATCCAGCCAATCTGCGCCTTCGCTTCCTTCCCATTCTTCCCAGGCATCCATATGCTGGTCATCCCGGTCATACCGCTGCCGGATCGTGCGGGCGGTTGTTTCGTCAATCTGCCGCATAAAGACAAACATGCCTTGAATCAGCCGTACCCCGCGTGGCGACTGTCGCGCCGGATCGTGCGGAACCAGGGTTAACTGCCATTCCGGGGCGTTGAACACTGCGCCGCGCTCCAGTACGAGTTCCTGCCCGCTTGCCGCTGCTAGCAGATACACTTCCGCTTTGACTCGGTTCGCCAGCAGTGTCACCGCCAGCGGCGAGAACAGGCGCGGCTGCTGCCGGAGGTCCGCTAACCGCCGCTCGAACAACAGCGCGGTGGCTTCCGCCTCGAAAATGGCTGTGCGTACTGCCGTTGTGGGGTTAAATGTCTTGCTGCCGCGCAGCCCGGTTTCCTGCATATACTGCTCGTAATCCTGCACCACGCTGGGCACCGCATCAACCGGCACGGTGTCCCACACCTGCGCCAGCGTCAGCGTAAATGGATCGGTAGTTCGCAGCAGAACCAGATCGTCCGGCTTATGCAGACGGCTTCGCAGCGCCTGGTCCATCTTTTCGATGTCCGGCATCTTTTGACTGGCCGAGAGAATCAGCCCCGGAATCGCGCTGCGGGCCACATCTTCGCGCACATTCAACGCGGGACCGGATTCTTGCATCAGTTCAACCATGGTCTGTTCGACGTTATCAGGATGCAGCACGTTGTTGCGCAGAATGCTGGACAGACTCATCTGGTTGCGAATATCCTGCGCCGCGAACTGTCCCAGTGTCAGCAGCGCCTGTTTAAAGGCCGTGAAGTCACCTGGGTTAAAGATGACATCCGTCCCGCCGGGCATATGCAGCGCCAGCACCGGATATTCTCCCTCGATCCGCCAATACATCTGCCCCAGCGCCTGATTTAAATGCTGGATCACTGGCTCATAAAAAACTTCACTGAGCGGATGATCTTTGGCGTCCGTCCAGATATAGCGGCGTGTGACCAGTTTGGACAGGTCTTCTTGGTTCTTTTTGATTTGTGCGCCTTGTCGGTCCAGGTCCCGGTAGAGCGACACGCCGGGCGCATAACCGAGCGCATCCGCGATCTGGCGCAGATTGCCGCGTAGGGCATGCGTGTAACCTGCTACCCAGCCGATCAGATTCGCGGCGGCGGGTTCGATTCCGTTGTCCTGTGCCGCCTGGAACGCCATCTGTGACCAGTTCCCCAACACACCCCCGCGCCCATTTGTTCCCACGAGTTGGACTAAAAATTCATCCACCAGCGCAATTTTAGCGCCGCGCAGGACCGCAAATTGGGGCACACTGCCATCGATGGGCGACTGCCCATTCAGCAGCAGTGTGATCGTTCCGGCGAGCCACAGCCGCCAACCTTCTTGCACATCCGCCTCTACCGGAACGCGCCCCACCTGCTTATACACGGTGTCATAGTCGTTGTTGACCAGGGCCGCGATCAGTGTCCGCCATTCAGGATCAAGTCGGGGCGAACCCAGCCGTTCCGTGACAAACGCGCGGGTGATGTCTTGCGCCGTCTCATCATTTTTGATAAATCGCTCCAACACATAGCGCGAATCCAATGCCGGACGATCCGTGCTGGTTCCCATCAAAAAGTGTTGGAGCACCTGCCGCGCATAGCGCAGCGTAATCTCTTCCAGCAGGTCCGCGAACGGCAACCGGTACTGCCGAATCCCCAGGCTGCTGACCATCATCCGCCCGCGATAACGCTGTTGTTCGCGGGTTGCGCCCAGCCGTTCATCGCGTCGCGCCGCGAGATCGCCGATTTTGGCCGCTTTATCCAGCCACAGCGCGATGCTGTCCGCGATAGCCGGGAAAGTGCCATATTCCGGCTCGACACTGTTCAGCCGAGCGGGACGCCCTTCGCCATCGTAGAGATAGAGTTCATCAAACAGCAGTTTGTCAACCTGCCCATCATGCGGAGTCGGTTGGTCGGCGCGTTTGGCATACGACATCGGGAACGGTTGGTTCCCGGCCAGTTGGAACCGTTCCAGTTCGCGCAGTGCGGCGGCGGTATTGACCTGATCCCGGAACTGGGCGCTGCGTCCTCGTACCCGATCCGTCACCAGGTGCCCGACAATCCGCACCCCATTGAGGCCGAGCGCCGGTTCCAGCCGCCGCAGCAGATACGCCATATCCAGAAATTCGCCCGACCCTACATCATCGCTGGTATCTGTGACCAGGATCACGGTCAGGCGGCGATCCGCGACGGCCCTCTGTGCCAGTTCAACCAGCCGGTCCCAGAGTTGCACCCCGGTATCGGTGGCGATGCCGCGTAAGTTCCCGATCAGCGCCATCCGTCCCAGCGCCCGCCGCCCCTGTAACCCGTTGCGCGGGTCTTGAGCGGCCTGTCCCAATGCCGTCATATACGCCTTGTTGATCCAGCCGCGCAGCGCGTCATCCTGATCGGCATCCTGGGCGAGTGTTTGCAGGTTGTCGCGCCATTCGATTAACTCGTCGGCATCAAGTTCGCACCCGCCGAAGGCAAAACCGCTGGGCGCGTCTTCTTGCGAAATCTGCGCATAATCGCCCGCCGCCACACACAGCAGCGGCACATTATCGGGCAGGGTGCCTAACCCCGCATCCCACAGCGTTTTCTTAAGATGCGTCAGCGTCCAGCG
>DATAMF010000659.1:0-9801 GCA_036260665.1 Aggregatilineaceae bacterium
GGCGCATCTTCGCTCATCAACGTCAGGTAGGGCGCGACAAACGCCCACTCATCATCACTTACGTCACTGGGGTATGATTTTCTCTTGCTCATACCCTGAGTTTATCATTGGACACTTCAAAAGTGCATAACAGGCTCTAGCTTGCCCAGGCGGCACTCGCCGCGGAGGGCTGCGCCGCTGATCCCCCGCTGACGGGGGCAAGCTAGGCGTTTTCCGACCCTTCTGGGCACTTTCGGCTTCCGATTCTCGACCGCTTGCCTCTGTTTCGGCCCTCCACTGGCTGCTTCGATTTGTCTTACATTCCCTTCCCTTGAACCGCCAGGACAGCCCGTGAATGCCAGAAACAAAAAAGCGTCCACGAGTATTACTGTGACCGCCAGAAGGACCAAGTGGCGTAGAATTACCTGAAGAGTCTCGGAGAGAGGCAACGCTCATGGGTGCGCTGATTCATGACATGGGTTAACATGGCGCTGCTCCTTTCCATACAAGATTGGCTTTACTCTAGCAGGCCATCCTGTATCTGACAAGGATGAAGCTCGTCAATCGTCGTTGATGCCGCGCTGAACGAAGCCATGATGCCACGCCAGGGCTGCCGCTTGTGTTCGATCCGCAACACCGAGTTTGTTGAGAATGGTGCTGACGTTGTTGCGTACTGTGCCTTCGGCGAGGGAAAGCTCTTCCGCGATGTCGGGATTGGTAAATCCACGCGCGATATATCGCAAAATCGTGAGTTCGCGTGCGCTCAATTCCGCGAAGACGGCGGTATCTGGTTTGACCTGCTGTCTGGCCAGGACCAGGAGTCTATCGGCAATCGCCGGATCGATGTGTGTCCGGCCCTTGACCGTGCCTTGGATGGCAGCAACAATGTCGTCACCGTCGGAATCCTTGAGTAAGTAGCCTGATGCGCCTGCCCGGATCGCATCAAAAAGCCACTCGTCAGCCGCGTACGTGGTCAGCACGAGGACATAGATGTCTGGGTACTGCTGCCGGATCACCTGGGTCGCTTTTATCCCGTTCATGCCGGGCATTTTTAAGTCCATCAGGACGATATCCGGCTTCAATTTCCCGACCAGATCAACGGCCTGCGCGCCCTCATACGCGACGCCAACGACTTCAATCGTCGGTTCGCTGCTGAGGATCACGCGCAGTCCTTCGGTAACCACAACCTGATCATCGACAACCAGAACACGAATCATGCGTCACTCCTCGATGGTCAGCCGCACCGTCGTCCCGATGACCGGTGCGCTCTCAATATCCAGATGACCATTACACAACAGCGCTCGCTCGCGCATTCCCACCAGCCCGTAATGCTCATTAGGGGAGACGTCATCGGGATTAAAGCCGAAACCGTTATCGGTAATGGTCAGGCAGAGTTGATAATGTTCGTGCGCCAGTGATACGGTTGCTTGATGCGCACGGGCGTGACGGACGGTGTTGTTCAGCGCTTCTTCGGTGATGCGGTAGATACCTTGCTCCACTTCGGGAGATAACTCGTCAAGTTCGTCCGGCAGGTCGAGGGTGATCTGCAAACCGTTGCGTTCTGCCACCGAATTGACCAGTTGGCGCATCGCGAGCGCCAACCCCAAATCTTCCAACGGACTGGCGCGCAGGGCCTGTAACGCTCGCCGTGTTTCTTGCAGTCCGCTGCGGATCAACTTCCGCGATTGATCCAGTGTCTGTTTCGCGCCGTTTGGGTCGGTGTCGATCTGTTTGTTGAGGGCTTCAAGCTGAACGGCGACCGCGCTGAGGGCATGGGCAATCGTATCGTGCAGCTCGCGTGCCAGTCGGTTGCGTTCATGGCTGACCACCAGCCGTTCGACGGTTGTGGCATAGTGGGTCAATTGGACGTTTTTTTCTGCCAGGGCTGCACGTTCTGTTTTCTGCCCGCCGACCACGCGCACGACCAGAAACCCGGCAATGGGGAGGATGATGAGCTGTGCAATCACATCTCCCCAAATCGCGCCGACTGGTTCACTCCCGGCGGACAAAAACGTGAGGGAGAGCGCCACTTGCAGCACGCCGGTTCCTACTAAAAAACCGATCATTACCCGAAGATTGTATTGGGCGCTCACGATGATCATGGGAATAAAGAGCGGGACGACCAGTCCCAGGTCTTCGTCGAAAATCCGGTCCGCTGGCACATCGTGCTGAATGCGCCATTCCATTTCGACCCACTGCGCCAGTATCGCTCCGGCGGCGGCAGCGAAAAAACCTACGGGCAAATACCACTTACCTAGTCGGTGTGGCAGCCAACCGAAATACAAATACAGCAGCATAACCACCGCATTGGCTACCCGGAGAAGATTGAAGGGCTTGAAGGAGTCAGTGGGATCGAAAAAGCCACCAAGCAGCGCCATGCTGTACAGCAGCAGCCACAAGCCATTCGTCAGCCTGAAAAGAGATAACAGTCCGGGTTCAATCTGTCGGTGTTTCATGCTCTCCATCGTAACACAGGATATGGAGGGCTCCCAGTGACGCGCGTCATGGTGTCCTGTGCAAACTGCATGATTCTCCGTTATCCGGGTGACTTTCTAGGGGAGAAGGGACGTGATAGAGTGAGGTTCGTCGGCAGGTTCAAGGTCCTGCACAGGAGGACGAATGTCTGATTCTATCGCTATACAAATTGAGAATTTGCACAAGCATTTCGGCAGACGCAAGCGCGTCCAGGCGGTGAATAACCTCAACCTGGAAGTGGCAGCCGGGCAAGTCTACGGATTCCTGGGGCCAAACGGCGCAGGAAAGACCACGACCATTCGAATGCTGCTGGGACTCATTCGCCCCAGCCAGGGCAGTGTGTACCTGTTTGGCCAGCACGTTCAGCAGGAGCACGCGGTATTGAGCCGGGTGGGATCGCTGGTGGAGGGCGCGACCTTCTACGACTTTTTGACGGGGCGGCGGAATCTGGAGGTGTTCGCGCTGACATCGAATCTTAGTTTGCCAGCATCCCGCTTCGACGAGGTGCTGAGACTGGTCGATATGCAAGACCGGTCACGGCGGCGGGTGAAGGGGTATTCGACCGGGATGAAACAGCGTCTCGGTATTGCTGCCGCGATGTTGACCGATCCCGATTTGCTGATTTTAGATGAACCGGCGAATGGGCTCGATCCGCATGGTATCAACGAAATACGCACACTGATTCGCCAGTTGGTTGATGAACATGGCAAAACTGTGTTTCTTTCCAGCCACCAGTTGGGAGAAGTCGAACAGGTCTGTGATCGAGTCGCGATTATCAATAAAGGAGAACTGATCCGGGAGGGAACGGTGGCGAACTTGCTGAACAAAAAGGCACAGATTCACATTCGGGCGACTCCACTTGAACAGGCGGCGGCAGCGGTCAATGGGCAGTGGGCCTGTAGATCGGAGAATGGCAGCTTGCTGCTGGTGGATGCGCAGGACGCCGATGTCCCGATTATCGTCGATAGACTGGTCAAAAACGGCATCAAAATCTTCGAGGTTTCTCCGCAGCGACAGTCGCTGGAGGACTATTTCTTATCGGTAACGGAAGGGGAAAATTCACATGTGGAGTAAATTGTTTCGCGCCGAATGGTACAAGATTACCGGTAACCGGTGGGCAACTGGCTGCATGATTTGGATTTTCCCGGGGTTAGCGGTGTTGGTGACCCTGTTTGCTTTGGGTGCGGTGGTGTTTTCGTCCAGTTTTCGAAATGGGGTGACGGAGGATCCTGCCTTGTGGACCGAGGTCGCGATCTTACCCTGGGCTATTCCCAATAATCCATTGGGGCGGATGCTGTTGATCGGTTTCACAGCGGTGCTTTTCGCCGGGGAATATCAATGGAATACCTGGAAGGTCATCGTTCCGCGCAGCCAACGTGTGCCGCTCATCATGGTGAAGTATTTCGCCGTCGCGCTGTTTGTGGTTTTTGCGTTTGTGCTGATGTCGATTCTCCTGACCTTGGGATTGGGGTTGGTGTCGCTCGCCATTGGTTCATCCTATGGCCCTAAGATAACAGGTGATGTGTTGACCGACTTCGCCAAAGACTATGGACAGCAGATGTTGGTGTCATTCACCACGACGATCATCGCCGCTGGTTATGTGTCGCTTGCTGCGATGCTGACCCGGTCCATTTTGGGGAGCGCGGTTACCGGTATCGTCATTACCCTTGGGGAAACGATGCTGTTCCTGCCCCTGGCTCTTTTGAGCTGGCTGTTCGACAAGGAGGACATCATACAGGTCTACCGTTTTGTCCCCAGTTTTAATCTGAACAACCTCTTTATATGGTTAAACGGCGAAACTCCTGAGGGGATCAAGCTGGCATCGGGACGGACCATTGTCGATAGTCAACTCTTCTCCGAAGGTGTGCTGCTGTGTTGGGTGGTGGGGTTGGTGACGCTGACCGCCTATTTTTTCTACAAGCAGGACATTACCAACTGAGTGGGCGCTGGGAAAAGGATAAAACACGGTGACAATTCAGAGTAACGCGCAGTTTCGGCGGCATGATTTGGACGCGCTGCGCGCGGTTGCCATGTTGTTAGGAATAGCGCTGCACGGTGCGGCCTCGTTTATTCCCAATACGTTCTGGTCGGTTCAGGACCGCCAGTCGAACGATGCCTTCGGACTGTTTCTCATGGCGGTACATGGATTTCGGATGTCAGTGTTCTTCCTGTTGAGCGGTTTTTTCACGGCAATGTTGTGGCGGCGGCGTGGGCTGCGGGCACTGCTTCAGCAGCGCTTCCGGCGTGTATTCCTGCCGCTCCTGTTCGGGATGGTCACGGTCTGGCCCCTGCTCATTGGTGTCAGCATCATTGGTGAGATGGTGAACACCCCGAATAATATCGGTAAGGCTGCTCAACTGGGAGATGTCTCTGAGTTGAACCGGCTCGTAAATATCGGGGCGGATGTGAACGCGGCGATTTGGGGACAGACGCCTTTACACGTGGCAGCGGCAGCAGGGCAGTGGGAAGCCGCCGCCTGGTTGATTGATCACGGTGCGGATGTCAACGCAGCGAATGACAAGGGTGATACGCCGCTGGATGTGGCATTGGTTGAGTCGCAGCGCCGCGTGGCCGATCTGCTTCGGGAACATGACGGCACTGCTGCTCATGAAGACGACCAGAAGTCGAGAATCTTTTCAGCACTTACGGGCGGTGAACTGTTTGCACATCTCTGGTTTCTGTGGTTTCTGTGCTGGATGGTCGCCGGTTTTGCGGTTTGCTCCGTGATCATTGGCCGGCTGAAGGTGAAAAGGCTGCCCGCGCGGTGGGTGTTGTCTCCTGCGCGGTATCTCTGGCTGGTTCCCTTGACCATGCTGCCACAGGCGTCTATGGATCCGGCGAGCTTCGGTCCGGATACCTCATCGGGGTTACTGCCTATGCCGCATGTATTGGCGTATTACGCTGTCTTCTTTGGCTTCGGCGCGCTGTATTATGGTTATCAAGAGGCGGCAGAGGTGCGCGGGTGGTGGCTCCGGTTGATCGTGGGGCTCCTGGTTGTCTTTCCACTGGGACTGGCTTTTACCCTGGAGAACCCTGGTGAGGGGTGGACTCTGCCCGCTGTGTTTTTGCAGGCCCTTTACCCCTGGATCATGGCTTTCGGCTTGATGGGGTTTTTCTCTCGGTTTTTCTCGCGTGAAAACCCGACGCTACGGTACATCTCGGATTCGTCCTATTTTCTGTATCTGGCTCATTTGCCCTTGATCATCGCGGTTCAGGGTATTGTACAGAACCGGCCATGGCCCGCGTTTGTGAAATTCACCCTGGTGTGTGTCGTTGTCACCGGACTGCTGTTGTTCGTCTACGACCATTACGTGCGCTATCGATGGTTGGGACAGTTTCTCAACGGTCCGCGTTAGCGTGTCCAGACAAGCAGCGGCTGAAGTGCATACACCCGCCGTTACCCAAAACAAACATGAGTCATCCCGAATTTTGGAAAGAGAATGAAGGGGATGGCGGATAAGCGAGCCACAAACAGCTTAAAGCAGAACGCAGACGGTAAAGCGGTAACGAGGCCTCTCGGTACCATTTTCCAGTTCGATGGCAGAAATGACGGAAAAGCCAGTCGCGCAAGGGCAGCAGATGTGGGATGAGGAGAGAGAGCAAAAAGGCATAAACCAGCGAGACCATGAAAAGCAATTTGAGGCGAGAGGACCAGGACCAGAGACGGGGAGACTGCATGAGGAATTCTACCCGATTTCAACGAAGATTGACTTTTGGGCCCCCACAGGGCGTGGTTACCTGTCTCATCCGAAACGCTTTTTCTCTCATGCCTGTTCGGATGAAGAAAGTAGTTCCCCATGAGCTGCACTCACCACAAAGCTGAGGGCAATAGATATTGCCAGGGGAGCCACGATAGGTTGGTTTCCCGTAGAGAAAGTTTCCTGAGCAACGGTCATAGAACTGGCTTTTTTGGAATGCAAGCGTTCTATCCTCCCCGGCGTTTGTCGCTATCTGCTTCTCGGTTGCGCCAAGGGAGGAATGCGCCCGTGCAGGGCTTGTCTTGGCCCTACGTTTTTTTGAGAGTGCAGGCATCATTGTTTTTTGATACAATGCAGCAACTTTTTCCTAGGAGAGCTTATGACAAATAATTATGCAATTTCTGTCATGGCAGAAGATCGTGTTGGCATTATTCACGCCGTCTCACAAAAAATTAGTGAGCTTGGCGGCGATATTGCAGACCTGAGCCAAACTGTATTAAGTGGCTATTTCACTATGATTCTACTAACAACCTTACCGGAAACCGTCAGCAAAGACCAACTTATCGCAAAGCTGAAAGAAGCAGATGCCCAACTGGGTGTAGAACTCGATATCAGCATCAAAATGCTGGACGTACTACCCACCAAACAAAACGCCGCCAGTGCACAACACGCCTATGTGCTCACAGCTAGAGGCAAAGATCGCATCGGCTTTGTTGCCGCGGTAACCGGATTTTGTGCCAAACGCGGCATTAACATCCTAGATTTAGACACCCGCGCTGTAGACGGCACCTATATGATGCTACTGCTAGTCGATTTAAATGATATCGACCTAAATACCACCCAAACCGCCCTGAAAACATTCAGTGCAGAAAACACCATGTCCGTAACCTTACAACACCATGATGTATTTCAGGCAACCCAGGAAGTGAGTATGCCCTTATGATTCGCTCCGAGAAAATTTTAGATACCGTATCCATGATTCAGGACGAAAACCTAGACGTGCGCACCGTTACGATGGGAATCGACCTGTTAGACTGCCGCAGCGACGATATTGACCGCACCTGTGCTAATATCAAAACAAAAATCCACCGCTACGCGGGAAAACTCGTAGAAACCTGTGAAGAAATCAGCCAAAAGTACGGCATCCCCGTTGTAAACAAACGTATTTCGATTACACCTATTGCCCATGTCGGCGCGAGCTTTGGTGAAGCTGAGTTTATCAAATTAGCTCACGCACTGGACGAAGCGGCAAAAGAAGTCAGCGTTGATTTCGTCGGCGGATTCTCTGCAAAAGTTGAAAACGGCATGAGCGATGCCGATAAAGCTCTCATTCGTGCCATACCGCAGGCACTCAACGAAACGGATCGTGTATGTGGGTCTATAAACGTCGGCACCACCCGCGAAGGTATCAACATGGATGCCATCGTAGAAGTTGGTCCTATGATTAAAGGATTGGCAGAGCGCAGTGCTGATTCTGGCGGTTTTGGTGCTGCAAAATTTGTCGTTTTCACCAACCAGCCTATCAATAACCCCTTCATGGCAGGTGCTATTCACGGGATTGGTCAGCACGAAGTCTTAATCAATGTTGGCGTTAGCGGTCCGGGTGTGATTCACCGTGCATTGCAGCGCAAACTCAACGAAAACAACGAAAAATCCCCCGGATTACATGATCTCGCCGATGAAATTAAACGCGCCGCCTTCCGCGTCACTCGCTGCGGCGAACTTATCGGACGCCGTGTTGCAGAAACGCTTAACGTTCCTTTTGGCGTCGTGGATTTATCGCTTGCGCCTACCCCCCGCGTGGGCGATAGTGTCGGAGAAATTATTCGAATTCTCGGCGTTGATTCTATCGGCGCACCCGGTTCTACTGCGATCGTCGCGCTGTTAAATGACGCTGTGAAAAAAGGCGGCGCATTCGCTTCTCAGAGTGTTGGCGGGTTAAGTGGCGCTTTTATCCCCGTCTGCGAAGACAAAGCATTAGCCGACGCCGTTGCAGATAACAGTCTTGTTCTGGAAAAACTAGAAGCCATCACCAGCGTTTGCTCGGTCGGCCTCGATATGATTGCCATCCCCGGCGCTACCGACGCCGCGACAATTTCCGCCATTATCGCTGATGAAATGGTGATTGGTATGATTAACAATAAAACCACCGCCGTCCGTGTAATTCCCGTTCCGGGTAAAGCCGCTGGCGAATTCGTGTCCTTTGGCGGCTTATTTGGAGAATCCGTTGTGATGCCCGTTCGTAACACCGGCAAATCCGCACGATTCGTAGCTTTTGGCGGAAAAATCCCCGCCCCCATTCACAGCTTACGCAACTAAGGCGATACAACACATGACCATAAAAGGCATTATCACAGCCGACGAATATGAATCAGATTAGCGAGGGTGGGGCATAAATAGCCACCCTCATAGGGGTACTCCTGAGCAAAACTGTTGATAAATCCAATCACCGCGTAAAAGGCCTACAGCCTTGACGAAAAAGCGCCCGTGACCACAATGGTCCGGGCGTTTTGAATAAAGCATCAAGGGGCAGGTGAAAGGTGCGGATTGAGCGGTGGATCATTCTCCTCTTGGGGATGGCGTTGGTGCAGGCGTGGTGGCAGCGCACCAAGGATCAACTGCCGCGGCACTGGCATCCGAAAAGCCCGAAGGACTGTCCACTGTGCCAGGCTGAAGCGGTAAGAAGCCTGGAACCGGTGGTGGACATCCCGGCTGTAGAACCGTACCCGGAGAGCAAAAGCCAACGCGGGAGAAAGAAAACGGTTCTGACCAAAGGCTATGCGTGTCCTTACTCAGGTTGGAAGTACTTTGGAGTGACCGAGGCCGAGCGCCATGCGTTAGTGGGCTTCGGCAAACTGGGAGAAAACCAGGACATCCAGCGGTTGAGATGCCAGGCGTGTGGGGGAACATTCAGCAGCCGGAAAGGGACGCCGCTGTATTATATCAAATCTGAGGCGAAAGAAGTCGAGGAGGTGTTATGGTGGCTGGCGGAAGGTGTGGACCTTTCGGTGCTGGTGAGGAAAACCGGGCACTGCGAGAGCACCCTGACGACCTGGCTGAATCGGATGGGAGAACACAGCGCCCGATGGCATGACAGGCTGTTCCGAAACTTGTCCATCGCCTTGATTCAGATGGACGAATTGTATGCCAAAGTGCGTGGGGTCGAGGACGCTCGCTGGTTGTGGCTGGCGATCGACCCGAAAAGCAAGGCGCTGTTCGCCTTACATCTGGGATTGCGCCGGTCGGACGATGCCTACACCCTGGTTCACAAGCTGAAAAAATATTTACACCCGGACTGTGTCCCAGCCTTCACCACCGATGGGCTGCGCTCCTATTTTTATGCCGTTACCGCTCACTTCGGCCGTTGGTTCCGTCCTCCGCGTGCTCGCACCGACCATTGGCAAGTGGATGAGCGGTTAACTGGTCAAGCGTCATGAACGGCACAAGTTCACGTATACCATCACGCGCATGTTGTGGGGCAAACGCCAAACTTTAAATGATCTTTTGGAGTATTTATTCACCTTGTTCCCTGGCACAATATGAGCCAGAAGGCAAGGATAAAAAAGCACAAGGTCAAGGTGGCGTAGAGCGGGTAAACTGGTGGTATGGACGAACAACGCGCCACCCTACGCCAACAAAGCAAAGATGA
>DATAMF010000662.1:0-10761 GCA_036260665.1 Aggregatilineaceae bacterium
CGCTGTGGAAGCGCGACTTCAGCCTGAACATCGAGGCCCGGAAAAAGTGTATCGAAGTCATCGGGAATATAGCGGCGCGCGATGTCGGATGTCAGGGCATTCGCAGCGCAGATTTCCCCGTAGAGGTCGGCGCTGCGGCGCTTGGTGCGTTCCTGCGTGACCGGATCGCAGCCATAGAGGCCGAAGCGAAAGCGCGGATCGTATCCCTCGGACCACTCGAAGTTATCGACCAGCGACCACCAGAAATAGCCTTTGACCGGGTAATTATAGCCGATAGACTTCCAGACAGCGCGCAGGCTGCGGATCATATGCAGGGGTCGCAGCGCGTCATCAGCATCTGGGACGCCATTTTCAGTAATATACAGCGGCTTTCCCGTCATTTCGGCCAACCACCGGATATGCTCCATGAGTCCTTCAGGCCAGATTTCCCCTACATCGCCCGGCCCCAGAATGCCGTCAGGCGGCTTCGTCTGGTTGATGAATAACTGCGGCGGGCGCAGCGGCGTAAAATAGACAAGAAAGCGGTAGTAGTAGTTCAATCCAATCCAATCGAGCGTGTCCTGTGCCTCTGGAACTTTGGCCTTAAAGAGCGGAAATTGCAGAGTCCCTGTCTGGAAAGCCAGCACCCAGGCTCGGTTAAAGGCATTGCGGATCAGATTCTGTGCACCGCCGTTAAGCCACGCCGGAAAGCGGGTCCGCAAGCTGATCATATGCTTGGCAAAGCCCACTTGTGCCCCAGGGCGCGCTTTTTTGATGGTCCGATAAGCGGCAGCATGCCCACGCAGCAAATTTTCCGCCACGCCGTAAGCCTCGCGTGGGTTGTGGTGTCCAGGGGGAAATCGGCCAAGTAGATAGCTTTGCGAAGCATAGACCATCGGCTCATTGATGGTACACCACATGGTGACACGATCTCCGAGCGCATCGACGACTCGGCCTACAAAGTCTCCAAAATGCTTGATCGCATCGGGATTGATCCAGCCGCCTTTTTTTTCGAGCCACAGTGGGTTGCTAAAGTGATGGAGTGTGACCATCGGTTCCATTTTTCGGTCACGCAGCGCAGCTACCATCTGAACATAATGATCGAGCGCAGCATCATCATACTTCCCGGCTTCTGGCTCAACGCGGCTCCACTCCACCGAAAACCGGTGGGCGTTATGATGCATTTCTGCGGCGCGGTCAAAATCCTCAATATAGCGCCCGCCCCACCAGTCACACGCCAGTCCAGCCTGTTGATTCTGAAAAATATGCCCCGCATTTTCCCATTCGGACCAGTTGTTATTCGTATTCTGGCCCTCAACTTGATGCGCAGCCGTTGCCGCTCCCCAAAGAAAGCCTGCCGGAAAATGATGGATAAAGTCAACCATGTTGTTCCACCAGATACAAGCCATACACATAAAAAGGAGCGTGTTCGGGAACGCGCCAGTTGGTCAATGAGCGAAAATCCCAGGCTCGCTCCACGTCTTCAAAAAGATGGTACAAGTTTAAATGGGGTCCCCACTCCTCGCGCAGATCGTCAATCTCGTCACTCAAATAACCACAGTTGGATAACCCACTCAACCGCCAGGTATCCGAAACATCATATCCCAACCGCTGCCAGCCTGGATCAAACGACGAGATAGACTCTTCAAGAACGGACACCTGAGTAATGGCGATAATGCAGTAGGGTTTCCCAAGCTCAGATTGGGCGAGTGAGTGATGTAGATCTTCTAGCCTGGATTGAAGATCAAGTGTCTTAGAGAGTGCTGCCCACACGAGGATATCGGTTGAAAGTGGTTTATCAAGGTCCGTGCGAAGCAAGTAAAGTGCCTGACGGTCAGGAGGCCAGGTATCCTCAAAGGTTTGCCAGCTCTCGCGTGCGCCGAAGCCGAGAAGATGTTCAAACATGGCTGTTTCACCCCCGACTAGGGTGTCCCTCATAGACTACATCAGCATACACCTGACGATCTCCCGTATCGACATAACCCAGGCGAGAGGCGAGAGCGAGAGATGCGTCGTTGTCGTGTTCCACGAGATAGAGCGGGATACGTCCTCCGCGTAAGATCAGTTCAGTTACCGCCGAGGCAACACTGATGCCCCACCCCCGTTCGCGCGCCTCGGCATCCGTATGGACCCAGATTTCAGCAAATGCCGGACTTTGCCAGTTGATACCAGCAACGGCTTTCAATCCATTGGAATTAATTTCGCAGCGGGGCACGGGCTGCATTTTGGTCTGGACCAGAACATTCATAACCGGGCGAAAACGGGCTGAGTCAAGCTGGTGAATCTGCAAAATGCGAAGATTCTCAGTACGCAGGCTGCCGCCAACTAACGGAAGCTGATTGAGATTGCAAAATAAGATATATGGACGGCCTGGTTGAAGGGCCTCCGCTAAGAGGTCCGCAGCGCATTCAGGCGTCTGACAGCGGAGGCTGATTAAAGGGCGAAACAGGTCGATCCCGGTTTGAAAAACACCGGCAAAACCAAGCATACGATGACTAGCGTCCGTCCGGCAGAATAGAGCCGAACGCTGCGGATCGTAGAATAGTGCGTAGTAGGCTGTCGGCGCATCCCCCGGGCTGGAATCATCCAGAATACGGCGGATTAAACGACGTTGCTCGTGAATCGATGACGAAACGTTCATTATGGATAAAGGCGATTGAGCATACGAGCATAAGGGATCGTTTCACGAATATGGGGCAGACCGCAGATCCACGCCACGGTACGCTCAACTCCCAGGCCAAAACCGGCATGGGGAACCGCGCCAAAACGTCTTAGATCGAGATACCACGCATAGCTGGCTGGGTTGATTCCAATTTCGTCGATACGTTCCTTGAGCAAATCTGCGTTATAGATTCGCTCACTCCCGCCTGTGATTTCCCCATATCCTTCAGGAGCCAATAGGTCTACACTGCGGCAGGACTCAGGACGACCCTCAACAGGCTGCATATAGAATGCTTTGGCAGCAGTCGGATAATGATAAACAAAGACAGGGCGATCATACATTTCAGCCACAACAGTTTCGTGCGGGGCACCGAAATCATCGCCCCATTTGATCGCCAGTTCGGCCTTACGTTCGGGGTCTTCGATTTCTTCACCCAGTTTAATCAAACGCTCGACCGCTTCATCATAACTGACACGTGGAAAAGGTGGCTTGATATTTTCGAGGCGAGCCGTGTCCCGTTCGAGAATTTGCAGTTCCATACGATGATTCTGCAACACGGTCTGGACGATAGCACTGATGAACTGCTCTTCCATCGCCATCAGGTCTTCCAGCGAGAAGAAGGCCATTTCGGGTTCGACCATCCAAAATTCCATCAAATGGCGGCGGGTTTTGGACTTTTCGGCGCGAAATGTGGGACCAAAACAATACACTTTTCCGAAAGAAGCCATGTTCGCTTCGTTATAAAGTTGACCCGTTTGGGCGAGATAGGCTGGTTCACCAAAATAATCGATTTCGAACAAGGTTGTGGTGTTTTCACCAGCCGCAGGCGTCAAAATGGGCGTATCGATCAGAAGATAACCTTGATCATCTAACCAATTGCGAATGGTACGAATAATAGTGGCACGGATGCGGAGAATAGCCCATTGACGCAGTGAGCGAACCCAAAGGTGCCGATTATCCATCAGAAATTCGATACCGTGATCTTTTGGCTGGATGGGATATTCATCTGCCATCTGGATCACGTTTAATTCTTTAATACCAATTTCATAGCCGCCTGGATATCCTGGCGCACGGTCATCTTTACGCACTATTCCCGTAATGGTGATCGAGGACTCCTGGGTGAGGTTGGCTGCTAAGTTAAAGGCTTCTTCGGCTAATTCTTTTTTAAAGGCGACGCATTGGGCAATACCTGTACCGTCGCGCACCAACAGAAATTGAAGCCGGCCTTTGTCAGTCCGGTTGTACACCCACCCGCGAACAGTGACATCTTGGCCTTCATATTGAGCAAGATCGGTAATTTGAACAAGAGTTGTCACGTATAAACTTCCTTTAGTGATATAATGCAAGTAACGCGTATTCTAGCCCGGTGATTCCAGACGGTCAAGCAAGGATAGGCCATTAGTACTAATCGAATTAAAAAGATTTATCTTTATCCTCCTTTTCTGTTAAAATAGAGTATATACAGGGTTATAGATTTGTAGGTACTCTATCACAGTTTTTGAGAAAGGATGATAATTCTCATCCACAGGGTTGTTAGGAGGTTAAAAAGATTATGGCAGGAACTTCACCGTCTTTTATTGAGGCCGAATTGAGAACGACGGATACCCGACGGCATTGGTCTCCCACTTCGCAAGTTTATGCACCGGTTGATGTACTGGTTCAGTATATCAGTGACGGATGGACGATCAGTCCAGTGGTTGGATTGGAAGAACACTGGCACGCAGGTGTGCGCCGAGTAGATGTATATCACTTTGAACTCATGAAAGATGAACAAGTTCAAGTACTTCCCGTCCAAAGTAATCCGATTGTGCGCCGTCTATTGCAACAGCATCATTTGAAGGTTGTCTTGTTGCGGCGAGACAATGTCAAAGTACCTGGTGAAGCTCAAGTATAAAGAGCAGTTTGTTATCACACTTAGGCGCGCTCGAAGCGCGTCTTTTATTTTATGGTGAGAGCGGGTATATAGTTGTTTAAGTTGTCGTCCTGAGCACCCAGCGGCGTAGGCGACCGGGCAACAGTGGCGCAATGCGCTCTACCTCATCCGGGCTAAAGGGATGCAGTACGAGTAGGATGAAACCATACACGATTGGCGAAAAGAACAATACAATGAGCGGTGCCGCTTGCCAGATCAGCAGCATTCCCAGCAGAAGAAGCAGGGCTGCAATCACAGGACGACCAAGCGCATGCAGCCAACCCATTGAGCCAATTTCCTGCCGGATAATCCAATAGAAGGCCAACATGAGCACGCCTTCGGAGAAAATAGTAATAATAGCCGCTGCGCGATAGCTGTAAGAAGGCAAAAAGATCAGATTAGCCCCCAAGTTAAAAGCAACACCCAATATAAAGGCAATGGTCAGTGTTCGCTGGCGATCCAAAGCGACAATTACATAATTTGTTACGCTGTTGATCCAGCCGATGGGAATACTCCAGATCATCAGTTGCAGCGCGATTCCACCCGCCGGAAGATACTCCGCGCCCCCCAACACATGGATCAATGGCTCTGCAATGAAGGTTGTCACGACCGCAAGTGGCAGCGCTACCATGACCAGGAGTTTAACGGCCAGGGTATAGTTGCGTTTGAGACCAGAGCGATCCTCGTGCGCTTGACGTGCCATAATAGGCAGCAGTGCCATAGTGAGAAAGGCTGGGATAATATTCAGCGCATCCAGCCATTTGTAAGCCGATGAGTATTGTCCCACGACAACCTTACCGTTGATAGCTTCCATCAGCACCACGTCAATCTTAAAAAACACAGTGGCTAGCAGGTGGTTGAGCATCAACGGCCAGCTTAGTTTCATCATATGCCGGATCAACACGCGATCAAGGGGCTGGAGGAATCCGGCAATCAACGAACGCGCCAGCCACGCCAGTACCCCCAGCGTGACCAAATTCGTCAGAATCGCGCCGCCCGCCAGTCCGACCACACCCCACCCCAACAGAAGGGTTGCCAGTCCCACCGTTACTTTAACAATGGTGCTAACCGTCGTAATCACGGCGGGATACTCGGCTTTTTCAAAGGCATAAAACAGCGCGGTTAATCCGGTGCTGAAACTGCCCGGCAGCAAGCCAACGTAGAGCAGCAGAATAGCCGCAATCGCTTGGATTTCTAGCTCAGGATGCACCAGCGATTGACGGATCACCAGGAAAACGATCAGCAGCGGGACCGCGATCACCGCCAATCCCAGGCGCAGCACCGTGCTGTTAAAGAGATAGCGACCTGCATCGTCCCTGTTACGGGCGACCTCGCGCATCAATAGGGTGTTAAGGCCGAAGTTGGTCAGGATGTCGAACCAGCCAAAAATGACAATCGCATAATAGTAGATGCCCGCATTGGCCGGACCGAGTATGCGCAGCATGATGAAGGCAAACGCAAAATCGATGCCCCGGTTGAACAGATTGAGAATAATGGGAGCAAGGCTATTTTTGGCGATCCGCTTCGCACTGTCAGCTTCATGTTCCTCGCGGTAGATCCGCCGCCAGAACCACAACATCAGCATAAACAGGATGAGCATCGCGCTCAGAAATGAGGTAAACGCCCCGATCTGAAAGCTTTGGGGGGAATACCGGAAGCGAATTGTCCATGCGCCCGGCTTTAGAATCACACCCCGGAAATTACCATTGACGAGGTGAATTTCAATTTCTTTTTCTTTGTTTTGCGCTGAATCGACAGGCCGCACAAAGGCTTTCCAGCCAGGATAGTAGCTGTCGGCCAATACCAGCCAGGACTCACGCTCCACAGTGGCATTGACAATGACTTCATTGGAGCCGTAATTCGTGATGATCGCCGGGACGGAATCGGCCTCATTTTCGGCAGTGGGCCACTTATAAACGAGATCACAGTCTTCAGCGTCGGGAAAACTTTCGATCACGACGCGGCGAGGATCGGCAGTGAAATCGGGACTCTGTACAATCGTCGCAAATGTATCCGGCGATGAGCCGCACAATTCTTCGGTGAGGTCGAAGTAAGGCAGCGTATAAGCGCGTGGAAGGGCATCGGTATTTTCGTAGATGCGCACCGCCGCATCGACATATACTTCTTCATAATTATCGGGTACAGGATCGCGGAGCATCCAGTCGGTGACCACATACCGCACGTTGAGCAGATCAAACAGCGGCGACCCAAGCGCGGCTTGATTATCCCACTGTACCGGATCGATCCGGTTGTGCTGTAAACCCTGCGGCGCGATTAACTCCATATATTGCGCGTACTGTTTGGGGATCATGCTGTCGTAGCCGCGCACATCCTGCAAGTTATAACGCCATGTGGCATTAGCATGTAGAGGATTTTCCTCGACATTAAAGGTCGTATAGCGGAACGGTCCCTCAGCCGTCATTCGTTCTAGCAACCACTTGACAGAATCCGGTGTGTAATCCAACCAGGCTGGTTCAGCGGAGGGATTAAAGTTCCACCCAGCAATCATCAGGTCAAGAGCGATCACCAGCAGGGCGAGCAGCTGCCATAATGAGAAACCTCGAACCGCCAATTTGACACGGCTCAGCAGAACAACACCCCCTGCCGCCAACAGAAACAACCCAAACAGCAATATATTCCAGAATTCATAACTGTAAAAGGCTCTGATGTTGGGAAACGCCTCGTTTGCTTTTTGCAGGCGATTAAAAATCGATTCAATCAGCGAATCACGGTAAGCCAGACGGCTCAGCAGCAAACCGCCGAGTACAAGTCCGCTGGCAGCCACCAATCCCCAACCGAACCACCGAATCGCCACCCATTTTCGTTCGCGCAGAACATCCATTCCAAATGCGGCCAGCACCGACATGCAGAAGGTGACGGGCCAAATCCAGCGGAATGGTGTATGCAACTGGTTCACATTGGGAAAGGCATAATACAGCAGTGCATAGGTGGGTAAACCGAAAACAAAAGTCAGCGAAACAAACGCCAGGAACGCCAAAATCAAGGGAATAGTGCGGGGTTTTGCAGCGAGTCCAATTCCAGCCAACACCATAACCAGGATGCCCATATAGGCTCCGCCCTCAACATAATTTTTAATGCCGAAGTCGGTGCTGGTAACGCGCGCTGTCTGATCTTCGCCCGTTGTACGTTCCCAATCCAGCGCGACCATCTCCCCGCTGAACACGTCGCGGTATTCGTGTTGAGAGGGGTTGCCGTATATATTGGGCATCAAAAATTTGAGCACATGGCGCTTGGGAAACGCATAACTCTGCACTGTGGCAAAATCGACGGAGTCTTCGCGGAAGTTGCGTGCCCCCAGCTCATACAGGGGAATAAACTGCGCCGCGCCGAGGCCCAATCCCAGAATAACCATCGCCGCCAGGGATGCCGCCGGGCGCACCATTCGCCGCCACGCCCGGCGGTTCGGCCACCATTCGACCAGCAGCCGCGCCGCCGCATAATAGGCCATCACGATCAGCGTATAGTATGTAATCTCAACATGCCCGGCGAAAATATTCATCATGAGTGCAACAGCACCCAGCGCGATCCAAAGCGGAGTGGCAGAACGACTACCGCGTAAGGGGCGGCGCTGGATCACGAATTCGATCATAAGCAGCAGGAAGGGCAGCCACGCCGCGCCCGCGATCATCATAGGGAAAACAACACTTACAATAAAAAAGGCGCTGAACTGATAAGCCAGTCCCGCCGCTGCGCCTGCAATACGACTGCGCCCGATTCCGCGCACAAATAAATACATCAGAGAACCGGCCAACCACAACTGGCTTACCGTAAACCAGCCATAGGCACGAGATAAAGGCAGAACATAATAAATGATGCTGAAGGGATAGAGGGCTGAATGCTGCCCGGCAGCTAAGAATGGCGTACCCGCAAATTGATTGGTCTGCCACAGGGGAATTGTGCCATCAGAAATGCTGCGGCGGAGAAAAGATTTCCACTGATAATTTTGCAGAACGAGATCAGACAGTAGCGCATTGTGAGAAATCTCTGGCACGCCTAACTCTGATCGGACAGAAGCCCAGGGTTCATATTGGTATAAATTGTCAGCGGGAATTTGGGTCTTGCCGCCAATAGTCACGGGAGCAAAAAACAAGAGTGGCAGAAGCAAAAGTCCTGCCACAACCAGCATGTCGGGGAAAAGCGAGCGAATTTTCATTTGCGCATTGAGGGTTTGAGGTGGCGATGCCGTCCCCAGACCTGCCAGACGCGCAGCGCTGCTTCGGATTGCACCCGAAAACTCATCTTTGACTGGCCGAGCCGTCGATCCTCAAAATAGATAGGGATTTCCGTGCTCGTATAACCCAACTTTTCAGCTACATAAATGGTTTCAACCTGAAAGACGTAGCCATTCGAGCGAATGCGGCTCAAATCCATACCCTCTAGCACTTCACGTTTCCACAGCCGAAAGCCCCCGGTTGCGTCTTTGGCTTTGGTATGCAGGATCATGCGCACATAGACGCTGTTGGCCCACCAGCTAAGCAGTTTACGCCCAATGCCCCAGCGCTCATCTAAACGTCCGCCTTTGATGTAACGCGAGCCGATGACAATGTCACAATCGCAGTTTTTCATTGTCTCGATCATCTGGGGAATATACGAAGGTGAATGGGAGAAATCACAGTCCATTTGCTGCACAGCATCGGCACCATGCGCTAATGCCTCGCGGAACCCCTGGATATAGGCGGTGCCTAAACCCTGTTTACCCGGACGATGTAAGACTGACACATCAAGCCGTTTAGCTGCGATCTCGTCAGCAATCTTACCAGTGCCGTCGGGGGAATTGTCATCAACGATCAGAATGGAAAAATCCTCGATGGCTAAGGCGGTGAGCGCATCGATCATCTTCGTTAAATTTTCTGCCTCATTATACGTGGGCAAGACCACGGTAATCTTCATGGGTTTTCTCCGCACCGCATCTAATATCGGCGAAATCATAACTCACACATTCTTCCCCGGCAACAGGTGATGTCACTAATGATAACGCTAAATGACAGCTTGGAATGTTTTGTCAGATAAGCGTTGAGAAAGCGTGGGAACTTTTTTGATAAGGCGCTCGTCTTATTATCGACAAAGATGTGCCCCCATCATTTGGATGAGGAGATATGACTTTGTTAGCATCTGAAGTAATCCCTAAACACAAGGAGAAACACGACGATGAGTTTGAAGAAGTTCCTGATGGCTGCGGTTGCGATTGTATTACTGTCTACACCTATTATGTGGAGCACCACGCTCCATTCAGAAGCTGCACCTCATCAACAGGATGCCACAGAACGCACAATTACCGTCACGGGCTATGGTACTTCATATGGCGCGCCGGATATTGTCCGCTTGGGATTGGGTGTGGAGTCAGTCAATCCCGATATTATGGTTGCGATGGATGATGTCAGCAGCCGGATCAACGCCGTGATGCAGACTCTTCAGGATGCGGGGGTAGCACTGGAAGATATTCGCACCGAATACTTCTCGATCTACCAGGACTACAGCTACAGCGGCCCTCAGCAGATGGAGGGCGGCCAATCTACTCCGGCTTACCGGGTGTCAACTAGTCTGGCTGTTACTGTACGCAGCACTGAGAATGTGGGCGAACTAATCGCTTCTGCTGTATCCGCAGGCGCAAATCTTGTCAACTACATGCAGTTCGATATTGCTGACCGGGCAACCCTCGAGTCGCAGGCTCGCACTGATGCGGTGGCCGATGCGCGCGTCCGCGCCGAAGAACTGGCGGCTCAATTGGGCGTAACCGTGGGTGACGCTATTCGTGTGGTCGAAGGCGACCAAAATGCTGTCCCGATGTATGATCGCGGCGGCGGTGGCGGCATGGGCGCAGGATCGAGTGTACCGATCAGCGAAGGCCAGCTTAGCGTGAGCATGGCGGTGACGATCACCTTCGCCGTGCAGTAGCATAGGCGCATGGCCGAAAAATCTGCGCTGCAAGTGTCAAATGGGCACCCCGATCCGTTGGGGTGCTTTTTTGTATACGGCTAGCTAACAGAATGGATTGATACATTATCGAGGTTATAGCCTTTGCATACGAGGGAAAATCGTAGAGAGTGACAAATATTTATAGCGAAACTTCGTAAATAGAATTTATATACTAACTATTATGTTAAATAATAATACTGGGTAGCCAATCAGCTTGGCGTGCCCGTCGTTGTCTCGCCGCATGGCACGCTGCCCTACGATACAGGCCGCC
>DATAMF010000528.1:0-10487 GCA_036260665.1 Aggregatilineaceae bacterium
GTTTTCACCTGATCATCGCCGCGCTGCCGTGCTTCTTCGAGCAGCCGCTGGCCGTCGCTGCGCGCCTGCGCCAGAATCTGATCGCGTTCGCGTTCCGCGTTCGCACGGGCTTCTTCTGCCGCGCGCGCATCTTCCAACCCCTTGGCGATCCGCTCCTGCCGCTCATCCAACGTCCGTAGGACGCGGGGCCACACAAAGCGCGCCAGCAGGAAGAAGATCAGCCCAAAGTTGAACAATTGAAAGAGTAAAAACCCTAGATTGATACCTAATTTATCCACATGATCCTCCTGTGGCTTACATCACGAACAGGATGATCAACGCTACAACCAGGGCGTAAATCGCAACGGCTTCCGCAAATGCGATACCTAAAATCATGTTCGTCACGATCTGGCCGGACGCATCAGGGTTGCGCCCCATCGCCGTTAGCGCGCCTTGCACTACCAACCCAATACCAATACCCGGCCCGATCACACCGATCATCGCCAGTCCTGCGCCGATGGTCTTCAAAGCCGTGATAAAATCTGTACCGTTAACCTGCATGAATGCCTCCTGAAGTAAAAGTAGCGAACTCGGCTACCAATGTGCCCTACAATTAATGCCCTTCTTCATGATCGCCATGTCCCGCCGTCGCCATCGCCGCGAACACCAGGAACAGCATAGCAAACACGAAGGCTTGAATCGCGCCAACAAACAGCTCGAAACCGTAAATGAAGAACGGAATCAGCGCCCCGGCCAAAAACGGGATCACGAACAGCAGCACCTGCCCCGCGAAGATATTGCCAAAAAGACGGAAGCCAAAGCTGACGATACGTGATATTTCCCCGATGATGTCCAGGAACCCGACGGCGAAGTCCATCACGCCCATCGGCTTTTTGTCCAGCTTATCCAGCGCCGGAATGTTGATGAACTTGGCGAAATACCCCACGCCCAGCGACCGCACCCCGAAGTACTGGATCACCAGCACTGCGATCAGGCCCAGCCCAATTGTCAGGTTCAGGTCCGTCGCCGCCGCGCGCACAAACGGCGTTACGATCTGTCGGTTGTCGTGTACTTCTTCACCCGTTTCCGCAGCCGCTTCACCTTCGCCTTCATGTTCTGCCTCGCTGGTACCTGCATGATGCGCTTCGCAGGCTTCAGTATCCGCCTCTGTCGCCTTGTCCCCGGCGTTCAGGTTTTTTTCATTCTTCAACACCGTGATGCCCAGCACCTTGTGCGTGTCATACCCGCTCATCCCCGGTTCGGCGCAGTGGATCAAGCCCACGCTGTCCACACCGGGCACCAGTTCGAGCCAGTTGGCAAACAGCAAAAACAGGAAGATCGTTGCCATCAGCGGGAAAATGCGTTTTGCCCACACCGGCCCCGCTGTCGTCTTCGCCAGTCCGTACAGCGCGTCCGTCAGCATTTCGAACAAACCTTGCAGCCGCCCTGGGATTTCTTTCAAGCGGCGCGTCGCTCCAAACGCAAACAGCAGCACCGCGACATCCGCCAGCAGTGTGCCAACAATCGTATTGGTGATTCTCAGTCCCGTGCCAAAACAGTCTGTACAAAGATTTTCACCAGGGACTGTGATCACCGGCAGCGCCATCGCAATTCCATTAGTTGGTAGGAGCCAAAACGGCACTATACCGCAGAAAATTGCGCTGGCGATCAGCAATCCAATAAAGATCCAAGCTCCTTTACTCAAAGGCCATTCTCCTTCTTGTGTGATGCACCAGCCGACGAGCCGCCCTTCGACGGCGGCGTAATGCGTGAAGTGGAAGACAGGACAACCCGCACCATCATATACAGCCCCAGCGGCACGCTGAGCAGGACCAGTACCAATGTAAAAATGGGGTGGGTGTCAAACCGGGCATCCAAATACATACCGCCGAACAGTGCCAAAAATACCAGAATCACTGTCGAGCAGCCCGCTTGCCCGGCGACCACCGCCAGGGCCATATTGCGGATGTATTCGGACGGGTCTTGTTTACGGCTCATCCGTATTGTCCTGTGTGCGAGCCAATAAAGGCCAACGGGTACACTACTTAAAAGAAACCCAATGCTAAAGAGTGGGTGCAGGTTTGTAATCCAGAAATCCAGCAGCAGTCCCGCGCCGGTAATCAGCATCATCAACACCAGCGCCGCGCGCCCTTTTTCACCGAACGCGATAGCAAAAACAGATGGGGTCGGCGTTCGTTTGGGCTGCATGACATCCTGCCGTTTTTAAAACCGGGGAATGGTTAGCATGAAGGTTTTCAAAAATCCCCGTACCATTCAAGTATAAACTAATCGTGCTTTCCTGCACAAAAGTAACAAACCTGATCCAAATTGTCAAATCATTATCTTTTAAAAGGTGTGCATATTCAAAATTCTAACGGATTTCTGACAAGAGCGGGTTAACGATACCACAAAACCGCGCATCTAAACAGGTGGAAGCGTTTAAAAAGGAGATCATATGCCACGTTTTGACACCCCCTTAACCACCAACGATCAAAGTTTTGATCGTGTTTTGCATGTCGGGCTGCCGGTTGCCCTGCTCATCGAAAACGGAACCACGGATCCCTCCCTGGATGAGGCCCTGCGTGCCGTCGCCAAAACCGATGCCGGGCGGCTGTTGGTCGCCCGCGCGCGTGCCGCCGACAATCCCCAGATCGCCAACACTGCCGCCGGAAGCGTCCCGGCGTTGATCCTTTACCGTGAGGGGCAGGAACTCACGCGCACCACGAGTCCCACCGCCGCCAGTTTCCGCGCCTACACCAGCTATTTACTGGGACGTGGCCCGCTGCCCGCTCACGATCAGCCCGCAGCGCCGCCGAAGTCCACCGCGCCCACCAAGCCGATCATCGTCACCGACGCGACCTATCAGCGCGACGTGCTGCACAGCGATCTGCCTGTCCTGGTCGATCTCTGGGCGGCGTGGTGCGGTCCCTGCCGCATGATCGCGCCCATCGTGGAAAAGCTCGCGGGCGAATATGCCGGGCGGATGAAGTTCGCCAAGCTGAATGTCGATGAGAATCCCCTCACCGCCAACCAGCTTCAGATTCGCGGCATCCCGACCCTGCTCGTTTATCGCGGCGGCAAGCTGGTCGATAAGATCGTCGGTGCGGCCCCGGAACCCATGCTGCGCCAGAAAATCGACGCCGTTCTGCGCGGATAATACGTTTTCTCCCTCTGGTGAGGTTCGTAGGGGCAATTCGTGAATTGCCCCGCTGACTGTACTCTTTTTTCGCCTACGCCTCCACCTTTTCCATCGGCTGCGGAGTCGTCTGGACCTGCTCGCCCATGCCCGTTTCGGTGCGAATCTCGATCTGACCGTTCAGGATGCGCGTCCGGTAGTGCGGTTCGTTAAATGTCGCCGGTCCATGAACCACCTCGCCCGTCCGCAGATCAAACACCGAATCATGCCAGGGACACTGCACGCAAAAACCATCGAACTGCCCCTCCTCCAACGGCCCACCCGCGTGACTGCATACCGCGCCGATGGCGTACACGCTGCCACCGTAGCGATACAGCAGCACGGGCTGTCCCTCCACCTCGACGCGTACCGGTGTGTGTTCCGGCAGATTCTCGTCTGTCATCACCGGAGTCCAGTATTCGGGTTTGGAGCCGCCTTCCGCATGATTGACCCCAACACGTTTCCGGTACACCATTTCCCCGCCGATATAGGCCGAAAGCGTCGTAAGGGCCATTCCTATTGCCGAAAACAACCGTCCCAATCCGCGTTTGTCAGTGCGGCGCAGCGCTGTGGAGACGATATAGGTAGTCAGCGCGCCCCCGTTCAGCAGCGCGTGCATTGCCCCGTGCGCAGCGGCATCGCGTTTGATGCCCGAATAATCAGCCGTTCCAGTCAGCGCCGTCGGAACTGCCGCTGCGGTTCCGATGGCATTCAGCAGATCCGCCCCCTCCGCGATCTCCTCAGATCGCGTCAGCAGTGAGATCGCATCGAACACCATCCCCATCGTCCACGCGCCAATCGTCACATCGGTGAGTACCGGGTGCAGCGGATGGCCGAGCCATGTGCCATGCAGCACATCGCTTACATCACGCAGCGTCTCGTTGTTGATCACAACCTGATGCAGCGCGCCTGCGACCTTGATACTGTTTTCCTTCAAGCCGGGGATCTCGGTCAATTTTTGTGCAAACATAATTCATCCTCTTCTCTCCCCCACTCAGATCGTTATGATCGATCATAGGAATGCAGCGCGAGGATGTCACACAAAATAGGCCAACTGGCTAATCCCTTACCCACATCTTTCGAGGCGCAGATCAACAACTCCTTGTAGGGGCGTATTGCAATACGCCCCGCTCAATTCTCGCCCTTCGCCGGGGAATAGGGGTGCTTTCACCGGTAATACCGCCCCACGACCCGCCCCCGCTCATCCACCATCAACCAGTTGCTGTGCCCCCACGCCGCCGGATTCCCATCCAGCGCAAAGAACACCACCCCCACCACCCGCGCATCCGTCCCCCAGACCCCCCACGCCTGATCCAGATAGCCCGCCACCGTCGCCGCGTCCGGCAGATCATCGCCCCCATCCGCCGCCCCCGGATTCACCGTCTCCGCGTGCCGCCACCCCGTTTCCGTGATCAGCACGGGCAGCGTGGGCGCGCCGAGTGCCGCCAGCTTGAACAACTCCCATTCATACCCCTGCACCCCCCGGTTATAAATCCCCTCCGGCGGCGTATCATGCGCCGGATTCACCGCCCCATTGATCAGATCGATCTGAAAAGTCTGATCCGTCGGAGGATTCCGAAACGGCCCGGTGGGGTAGCTGTGACTCGCCCACACATCGATCCGCGCCCACACGCCGGGATACGCCGCCGTCATACGATCCATGAAGGTTTCCGCGTCCAGCAGCATCGCCCCGTTCGCCAGCGCCACGTCCCCGGTATGCGGCGCATACGGATCGAGCGCCCCATTCAGCACCCGCGCCCCCGGATCAACCGCGTGCAGCGTGTCCGCCACATCGATCAGAAACCGCGCATACGCCGCCGCATCCGGTTTTCCGCCCCACTCGCCCCCCTGATTCGGCTCATTCCCCACAATCACCCAGTGTTCATCCGTCGGCCATTCCAGTGCCGTGATAAAATCCGCGTACTGCTGCGCCACCCCGCGATACGTCCGATCCGCGTCTTGCGGCGGCGCGATCCAGTATCCCGCCATCTGATCGTAAACTGTCGCCAGCCGTATCACCGGAGTCAGTTCCAGCGCCGCGCACAAATCCATAAATTGCTGCCATTTCGCTGCATCAAGATCATCCAGCCGCACCAACTGCACGACGAATCCCCATTCCCCGACGATCTCCCGCGCAGCCCGCAGATGCTCCGCCCACCGCTCCACCGGCCAGTGCTTACGCCCATCGTCGAGCAGCAGATAAATCCCCATCTTATTCGTATGATCAGCAATCGGCGCGGGCGTCCGCACGAGGTCCGGCGCAGGCGGCAGGGTTTCAGGTGCGCGCGTTGGCTTCTGCCCGCACCCCGCCACGAGGATCATGATCAGCCAAATTCCGAGAAAATGTCGTGTTCGCATCCGCCCACTATATCACAAACCGCCCGCCTCCCCCGCCCGCCGTAATCCACCCGCCCGCCACCCGTAGGCCTCCTTGACTGTAGGGGCTTTGCAAACCTGCCCCCTTTCCCCTAACCTGTGAGGCGCAGATCAACGCCTCCTGTAGGGGCCGCCCGCCTTTTCCCCTCTCCAAGGATTTTGGAGAGGGGCTAGGGGTGAGGTCCGAGCTTGTTCCCCTTTTTCCGCCTGCCACCCGTAGGAATCAGAATAGAGGAGTACAATACAAAACGATCCCACCTATTCAGCGAGAACAAGCGATGCATTATTTCAAGTTTGCTATCTTACTTGGCTTAACCTTGGTATTCCTAACCTCAACCGCATCCGGCCAGACAGATTTAATTCCGCCGGAGACTCAACTCATCTTCATTGCCGATACGAACAGCAGCGGCGATCTGGTCCGCATGAATGCAGATGGCACCTATCCCGAAACCCTGGTTAGCCCCCTCGACACCTTGCTCACCCGCTATGTGATCGGGGCCGATTGTTCACAAAACGGCATTGTGTTTACCACGACGAGCGGCTTATATCGTATCAATAGTGACGGTTCTCACCTGACGTACTTGTTAGGACAAAGCATCTTTGGAAGCCCGGCATGGTCGCCCGACGGAACGCAAATCGCGTTTAACGCGATGTTCTCCGACGAAGAAAATGAAATTTACATCCTCGACCTTGCGAGTTCAGATGTCATACAACTAACGGACAACTCATTTATCGATGAATATCCGTCCTGGTCCCCTGATGGAACGCAAATTGTTTACGCCTATGCCGACAACAACGCCCAGGGGATAGCGGTTATCAATGTCGATGGGTCGCATCAACGCCGTTTAACTGAAGTGACCGCCGCCGAGACACACCCCGTCTGGTTCGGTCAAAAAATACTTTTTAGTTCTAGGCGCGAAGGCACTTTCGATCTTTACACCATGCAGCCCGATGGCTCACACATCGTGAAGTTGACCAACGATGCAGGCAGCAATAACTACCCCAGCTTTTCCCCCGATGGCAGCCTGATCAGCTTTAGTTCAAACCGAACAGGTAGCTATCAGCTTTACACCATGAACGCCGATGGTAGCCACGTCCAGCGTTTAACCACCGATGATGCTGCCGACAACTACAATGCCTGTTGGCTGGCCTCCGAGAATCAATTCCCTGTAGCACATGCCGGCCAGGATCAAACGGTTTTTGTCGCCAACCGCGCATCAGTCTTCATTCAGCTTGACGGCTCTGGAAGTTTTGATCTGGATGGAACCGTTGACCATTACGAATGGAGTTTGGGAGACGATGTTCTTGCCACAGGCATACATCCTCAGATTCAGCTTGAGCCGGGCTGGTATCCCATCACTTTGACCGTAACCGACAACAACGGCATCCAGGACACCGATAGGGTGATCATCTCCATCGAACCTGCTCCATAGAGGCACCATCCGCCGCGCCCGATCTTCCCCCTCTTCCAACTCGGTTGGCTAATCATGACCCACATCTTTTCCCTTTGCTTTCTTGGCGGGGTTTCGTAGGGGCGTCGGCTTGCCACACCCCGCTTTCTCCCCTTCCTGCTTGCGGGAAGGGGCCGGGGGTAGGGTTCACTTGGCTCCCTCGCCCACATCTTTCGCGGCGCAAATCAACGCCTGCCCGTAGGGGCGTATCGCCATACGCCCCGGTCAAATGCTCGCCATTCGTCGGGGCGTCGGCTTGCCGCGCCCGCGTTGCTCCGCCGTTCTCCTCCTTTCTCCGCGTGCGGGGAAAGGAGGCCGGGAGGATAGGGGTGAACCGCCCAACGCCTGTTTTCCCCCTCTTCTCCGACTTATGGGTAATGTCTAGCCACGCGCGCGGGGAAAAGGGCCGGGGGATAGGGGTTCCAATTCACGAATTGCCCCCATTGTAACACCCCCCCTATTAACCATCGAAGTTCACCATCCGAGTTAACCACTGAAAGACTATACCTTTTCGAACATCCGTGCTATCCTATAGCTACACCTCACCGCACCTTTTAAAATTCATAACGTCCGCCGCGCCACTTTTTGACAAAAAAACCGACTTCCTGCCAGGATCTCGCCCTTTTTCCGACCCTTCTTCCCTCAAATACCGTCCAAAGGGGGGGGGGGCGGGGTATCCAACCAAAAAGGCGAACCCTTCCGAGTCCGCCTTCTCAAAACGACCAACTAATAACGAGCAACTTACAACATCACATACAATTCTTTGGCCGCTTCCGTCGCCCAATCCAGCAGCGGAGACACCATCACCGTTCCGAACAGCACCACGCCCGCCGCCGCGATGCCCAGCGCCCAGCGGTACGGCCCCGTAACCAGGATCGGCACATCGTCGTTCGGCCCGCGATCCACGTACATCACCTTGACAATCGTCAGGTAGTAGTACAGCGAGATGATCACGTTGATGATGCCCACCAGCGCCAGCCAGATCAGATCAGCGTTCACCGCCGCGCGGAACAGCAGGAACTTGCCCACAAATCCCGCCGCCGGAGGAATCCCGCCCAAACTGATCAGCGCCAATACCATCCCCAGCGCCAGCCACGCATTCCGGCGGCTGAGTCCGGCCAGATCGCGAATCTCGTCGCTGCCGATGGCATTGCTCACCACAATCACCACGCCGAACGCGAGAATATTGGTCAGCACGTACATAAACATATAAAACGCCACCGCTGCCGCGCCGTCCCCGCTTTTATCGGTAGCAATCGCCGCCACACCGATCAGCGTATACCCGGCCTGTGCAATCGATGAATACGCCAGCAGCCGTTTGATGTTGCTCTGCGCCAGCGCCAGCAGGTTGCCCAGCGTCATTGTCACCGTTGCCAGCACCGCCATCAACTGCACCCAGAATTCGCTGGTATCCTGCACCGATCCCCCGCCCAGCAGCGATGCCGGTGGGAAAACCGCCAGCAAAAAGCGCAGCAGCAGCCCGAAACTCGCCGCTTTACTCGCCGTGCTCAACAGCGCCGTGATTGGAGTTGGAGCACCCTCGTACACATCCGGCGTCCAGAAATGGAACGGCACCGCGCTGATCTTGAACCCGAACCCCACCACGACCAGTCCCAGCGCCACCACAACCCCAACCTGTGACACCTCGCGGTTTGAATGGGCCAGCACCTGCCCCAGCGCGTAAATATTCGTCTCGCCCGTGAAGCCATACAACAGGCTCAGCCCGTACAGCGTGAACGCCGAGGTGAACGCCCCGAACAGGAAATATTTCAGTCCCGCTTCCGTGCTGCGATCATCGTCCCGCAGATACCCCGCCAGCATATACAGCGTGATCGAGGTCGTTTCCAGCGCCAGGAACACCATAATCAGGTCAGCCGCCGCGCTCATCAGGCTCGCGCCGATCACCGACACGATCAAAATCGCGTAATAATCGCCCCGATCCCGCAGCCGGTCCACGCCCATACTCACCAGACAGCTTAACCCGCCCGCCATAATCACCATCGCGCGGAAAATCTGCGTAAATTCATCGTGCCGGATCATCCCGCCCAGCAGCATCTGTTCTTTGAACGTGTCCGGCGTCAGGCTGATCGTCCACAGCAAGCCGGAGATCAGCAGCAGGCCGCCGCCCGCCACCGCGCCCACGCCCACCCGTCGATCTTCCGGCCACCACAAGTCCACTGCCAGGACCAGTAAGGCCAGCGTGGTCATCAGAATTTCAGGCAGCACCGCGATGATGCTCGCCTGTGTATCGTTTGAGAACGGCACGTTAACCTCCCAGCAAGGACACAATAGGCCGGATGCCCGACTCGATCATCGGCGACATCAAACGGGGATAAACGCCCAGCAGCACCAGCCAGAACACCAGGAACACCAACGCGATCTTGTCATACACCGTGATCTCGCTCACATGCGGGAACCGCTCTTTGTTGAACTCGCCAAAGAACACTTGCCCCACAACCCGCAGCACATACGCCGCCGTGACGATAATCCCCAGCGCCGCGATCAGCGCGATAATGCCGTAGTAACTCGAATTGCCGAACGGCGTGCTCATCGCCGATTCGCCCCGGTCCCACAGCCCCACGAAGATCGGGAACTCGGCCACAAAGCCGCTCAGTCCCGGCATCCCCATGCTGACAAACCCGCCGATGATGAACGCCACCGCCACCCAGGGCAGTTTGGTCACAAACCCGCCCAGGCTCGGAATATCGCGTGTGTGCGCCCGGTCATACACCATCCCGACGCAAGCGAAGAACAGTGCCGTCATCACCCCGTGACTGAACATTTGCAGTCCCGCCCCGGTCATCCCGACGGTGTTCATTGTGGCAAAGCCCATGCTCACCAGTCCCATGTGCGACACGGAACTGAACCCGATCACATATTTGAAATCCCGCTGCCGCATGGCGATCAGCGCCCCGTACACCACATTGATCAGCGTCAGGAACACGATCCAGGGCAAATGAACTTTTGCGCCTTCCGGCAGAAGCTGCACGCCGACGCGCAGCGCCGCGAACGCGCCCAACTTCATCAGCACGCCCGCGTGAATCATCGACACGGCAGTCGGCGCGGCCACGTGACCATCAGGACTCCAGTTATGGAACGGCCACAAGCCCGCCAGCACCCCGAACCCGATGAAGATCGCCGGGAACCACAGCTTCGCGGTAGTCACGCCTGCCCACGAGAAGAATTTGCCATCAAACGCGCCCGCTTTGGCCGCCGCCTGCAAATCCACAAAATCGAAGCTGTACACCCCGGTAGCTTCCGCCGCTTTGAAATACAGCGCCAGCAGCCCGATCAGCGCGAACACCGACCCGATCAGGATATACAGGGTGAGTTTCATAGCGGCATATTCGCGTGTTTCGACCCATCCCCAGATCACGATCAGGAAGTACATCGGGAAGATCGCCAGTTCGTAGAAGAAAAACAGCACGAACAGGTCCACCGCGATAAACACGCCCAGCACGCCCGCGACCAGCAGCAGGAAAAACGCCATAAATTCGCGCGTCCGG
>DATAMF010000669.1:0-4268 GCA_036260665.1 Aggregatilineaceae bacterium
CGCTGGAACCGGTCATGGGCTATCTGCACCGCAACCACGAACAAATCGGTGAGCGCAATACCTATCTGCAAAATATGCCCTTCACGGATCGACTCGACTATTTTTGCAGTCTGTCGAACAACCTGGGATATGCGCTGGCGGTTGAAAATCTGCTCAGTAAAGGCGCACGCTACCAGCCGCCGACCTACCGCGCGGAAGTGATCCGTGTGCTAATGGTCGAACTCACCCGTGTGTTGAATCACATGGTGGCTATCGGGTTCCTGCTCAACGACCTCGGCGCGTACTTCACGCCGATGATGTACGCCATCGAAGAACGTGAACTCATTCTGGACTTCTTCGAGGCGGTTACGGGCAGCCGTATGATGTGTAACTATATACGCTTTGGCGGTGTGGCGATGGATTTACCAGAACGCCTGCGTGCCGAAGCGAATCTGGTGAATGATCGTGTGCGCGACTTCAACACGCTCGAATATGTGCGCGACCTGATCAATAACCGCCTGCCCTACGCCATCGATCAACTCGACAACTATCTGACCAGCAGTGAAATTATCACCAACCGCTGCATTGGGGTTGGCGTGCTGCCGCGTTCTGAAGCGATTGCCCTCAGCGCCGCCGGGCCAGTTTTGCGCGCCAGCGGAGTCGCCTATGATGTCCGCCGCGCTACTCCCTACAGCATCTATCCTGATCTGGATTTTGATGTGGTGGTACGTTATCACGGCGATATTTATGATCGTTATCTGGTCCGTATTGACGAGGCGCGCCAAAGCATCCGCATCCTTAAGCAGATTCTGCCGCTGCTGCTCGAAACCAAAGGCCAGCCGTTCTTCGCGGGCAAGATCAACTACAGCCAGCGTGTCCCGGCGGGCGAATCGTATGGACGCGTGGAAAATCCGAAGGGCGAACTGGGCTACTACGTCGTATCTGACGGCGGACAAAATCCCTGGCGGTATCATGTGCGCGCGCCCAGCTTTATCAACCTGACGGCATTGGAGCGGATGTGCAAAGGCAATAAGGTCGCGGATACCGTCGCCATTCTGGGCAGCATCGACATTGTACTGGGCGAAGTGGATCGCTAAATTAAAACTATCATTCTCCCGCCTGTCAGCACGCGCTGATAGCTGAATGTGACTGAGGAGATTTTATGTACGGATCGGGCATTGTGCGTGGCCTGGGTGTCACGCTCAAACACTTCATTGATAGTTACATCGAGGACATCCGTTTCGGTTTTCGCCGCCATGTCCCGGTTGAGGCCTTCCCGGATCGACAGGGAATAGAAGCGCGGGGTATTTTCACGGTGCAGTATCCCGACGAAAAAATCGCGGTGCCGGAACGCTTCCGGTTTATCCCGTTTTTGGTCGTCGAAAACTACGATCACCCCGAACGCCCCGGTCATGACTGGTGTACAAGCTGCGGCATCTGCGCGAAAGTCTGCCCGCCGCAGTGTATCTGGATCGTACGCGGCAGTGATCCAGCCACCGGGCGTCCGGTGCCGGAGCCGGTCAACTTTTTCATCGACATCGACATCTGCATGAACTGCGGATTCTGCGCCGAGTTCTGCCCGTTCGACGCGATCAAAATGGACCACGAATACGAACTATCCAGCTATGATCGCACGGGCAATCACATCTACGACAAGACGCGGCTCTCCAAAGAATTCCGCTACTGGACATCCATCGCACCAACACGCGCAGCGGAAGAAGCCGACGCGCGCGGCGGGTGGGAACACAAAGATGTACTCAAGCAAAAGGCCAAAGAAGCCAAAGCCGCAAAACCAGCCGAGGCCGAGTAATCGGGCCTATTTTCTCGTTCGAGCGAGGGGTAGCGCCGGGGGGTGTTGCCCTTCTTATGTGGGGGTTCTATGTACCAAAACGATGCTGAAGTCCTCTTTCCCGCGAGGGTCATTGCTTCCCTTCGCTATCTGCGCGGCGAAAAGTGGCAGAAGCTGGTCGAGCACGTCATGCAGCGGGCCGAACATGACACGGAACTGCTCGCTTTTAGCCTCCTGATGATTCGTGTGGATGGCTGTCTCGCCTGCCATTCGGACAGCTTTCGCGCCCTACGCGGCTGCACGGCCTGCGCACAGCAAACCATCGCCCGCTACAAAGGCACGGACGAGGACCTGATCCAGCAGTGGGAGGCCGCGCGCCGCGATGTGCTCGCCTGGAGACAGTCGGGGGTCGCACCGACAGCCTGAGTGGGAATTCCTCCCTATCCACCAGAGAACAGGGAGGAATATGTGTTATTCTTCAATACCAGCTAATTCTTTGATCGCGTCCACGGCGAGTTCCGGTTCTGTGACATACACATAATGCGTGCTGTTTTCGGCAATCACCAGTTTGCTGTTGGTCGAGCGCGTCAGGTGATCTTCTTGCAGCCCACGCCAGATTTCCTCATATTTATCCAGCGTTTCGACGGTTAGCCCCAACTGCTCCAGCGCTTCGGGTGGCATAGCCTCGGAAAGCGGCATGCCGTGCGCGATGACGATCAGCGGAATGTCGCCCAGATCGCTGTGATCGGCGGCTTCGACCAGACTCTCTTCAAGGGCAGCGTATTCATCCGCAGCGGCTTGCAGATTTTTCTGCTGGGTGAACAGCGCGGTCCAGGTGTCCATCAAATCTTCCGGCAGCCCAGCGGGTTCCAACCCGGCGATCATATCCGCGGTGATCGGTGCCTGCGCGGCTTGTTCGGCCAGAACACTGTAAACCTGGCTGAGTTGATTTTCGACTTCGACCATTTCGGGAATTTCGGCCTTCAGAATTTCCATCTGTTCAGGATGTGACGAATCCAGCAGCAGCACACCCGCAACCAGATCGGGATTCTCGTTGGCAAACATGATCATATTGATGCCGCCGAGCGAATGTCCGACCAGCACATACGGGCCTTCGATCTCCGCGTTTTCGAGCAAAATTTTCAATTCGTCCACGTTCTGCTGGCTGGTACGCGGTTGGGGTCCGGCTTCGCTCCAACCGTAACCGGCGCGGTCAAAGGTGCAAACTTGCGTAAAGTCGGATACGGTGTCCTGCAACGAGCGGAAATTTAGCGAAAAATCACCGTGTCCGGCATCCATAATCACGGTAGGACTGCCTTCGCCAGTGCAGTAGATATGCATTTGATAACCGCCGACATCGACCATTTTACCGGGGGGAGGCGGCAGTTCGGTGCCATCCTGGGCATATGCCATGCTGACCAGCGTCAGCAGCACAAAAAGAAGGACCAAAGACTTTTTGAACATGGTAAAACTCCTTGAAGCGTAAAAAACAGTTAACGGAGTGTAGCGCTTTCTGATGTGGCAACAACTGTGCATTGGAACCAAAACACCTCTATATTCGTCTTAGCAGCGGAAATTGATCAAGGAGCGATACCAATCATGAAACGTCACATCACAACCGCCACCTTCTGCCTGATCGTTTTGGCCGCGCTAGTGGCCGGATTCAACCACACATCCAGCAGCTTTGCCCTGTCCACCACACTGACTCCTCCGCCGGAAAACACCGAACCGCAACCGCTGATCGTCTGGACCAGCTATGATCCCTGGCGAATGGTCATCGGATCGGATTCGCCGCGCTTCGCCCTGTATGATGATGGACAGGTGATTTACTACGACATAGACGAAGAAGGTTATGTCGCCGTGAAACTGTCTGAGGACGAATTAAGCGAATTGATCGAGCCGCTGGCGCTGGACGAGTTCGCTAATCTGGATGATTACTACGAGGCATCGGACTGGACCGACCAACAAAGCCACCTCTTTTATGTGTGGCTGGATGGCGAACAAAAACAGGTGGGAGTGTATGGTGATCCTACACTGGACGAGGTACGCGCCGAACTACCTGACGCGCTGTTAGCCGTGTATGATAGACTCGCCGCTTTTGAGCATCCAAACGCGGAAGCGTGGCTGCCGGAAAAAATCGAAGTGCTGATCTGGCCCTACGAGACCTCCGGCGGGGCGGAATGGCCCGCTGACTGGCCGGGGTTGGATGATCCAGACACCGTTGAGCGCTATGAGGATCATTACAGCCTCTTCCTGGATACCAAAGATTTCGAGGAATTCCGCGCGCTGATGGACGAGGCATCCGGCGTGGCGGTGATCGATGGGCGGACGTGGGCGGTATCGTACCGCTATCCTTTCCCACAGGAACAATTGTGGATGGTCGCGCAGTAAGCTGATCGACTTCGGGCTGCGACAGCGTAAAACTAGAGGGAGGAGCGAATGAGATTTCACAAATTGATGCTGGTGGTGTGCCTGTTATTCACGGTCCATACGTCCAGCG
>DATAMF010000670.1:0-2605 GCA_036260665.1 Aggregatilineaceae bacterium
CGAATGATTGGATTCCGAAAACTAGCCCATGAGGATCAGCAACTGCTGTTTAACAATGAGTCGATCTGCCTGCGGGGGGTGCTGAATTGGTGCTGGTGATCAGTGTGGTGATAGTGGGCGTGATCCGGTACACCTGCCGCGCCGCCAGTCGCAGATCGTCCAGCCGATCCAACGCCCCCGGCTGGATCATACAGCGCGATCCCCTGAGGCCATTCCGTCACCTGCGGGAAGACCCACAGGGGCCACTCGTTCGCGATCCCCTGATCGGCCCATTCCAAAGCCATCTTTAGTCGCAGCCTAACCGCCTGTTCAACCGTCGGCGCGGTGAATAAAATGCTCCCAATGGATCGCGGTCTTCCCCCGGCAAACGGCCCTTCGACGATCTGCGTGTCTTCCGCCAGAATCGCCCCGTTCCCGTCCGTCACCTGCCACGACAGCCTACCCCCTGCCAGCGGTTTTCCAGCGTGGGCCAGGATCGCCGCTAGTGCGATTGGCTGCCCCGCCGCGAAGCTGTATGGTTCCGTTGGTGCGGGTCGATCCCCGCCGCGTGTCCACCGCCGCGCCCGTCCGCGTCCGATCAGCAGTACGGTATCGGCATTGAAGCGGCGGAACTCCTCAGCGGAATACTTTGCCCGCCCCTCGTTATCGAACATAGAGGAAGTAGACAGCGGCGTTTCTCGGATGCTTGTTACCACATAGCCGCCCATGCCATCGCGGGCGCGCGTCCGTTCCAGAACTGTTTTGCGAATCATCAGCGACTGCTGCCGTGACAGGTGGACCAGTTCCGGTGCAATTTGTCCCACGTTAAGCTGGCTCATCCGCTCGATCTGCTGGCTGTACGCGAGTTTATTCAGCGGGTGGATCGGATTCTGTTCTGTCGCCCACCAGGGTAATTCACCGCCATACTGCGCCCGCAGGTCTGCCGGATCGCGGTAGTCATCCATATCGCAGAATTCGCCAAAGATCAGCGGGCGAGGTCTGCGCCAGTCGCGGTGAAAATGATTCAGCAGCGGTTCAAAATATTGGATATCCGCGTAGAAGTGATAATCGTCAAAGTCCGCCAGATCGCCCAGGTAGCCATACGCTTCACCGGAGCCGCTGTTATCGCAGAACAGCACATCATGCGCGCGTTCTCGTGTCAGACTGTTCAACTCCGCAATCCACCCCGGATCGACATTTTTCTCTAACTCGCACCCTAGACTGTAAATCACAATCGAAGGGTGGTGCTGCACCTGCGCCATAATGCGCGGATATTCAACTAAAGTATGTTCCATCAGGCGCGGTGTCACGTCAGGCAGCCACAGCGGCAGTTCCAGCCACAGCAGCATCCCCTCTTCATCGGCGATCTCAAAATAGAGCGGCGACGGCACATACAGGCACAGTTTGACCATGTTATAGCCAAGATCGCGCACCCGCCGGAACTCGTCCCGAATCGTCGCCTCATCCGGCGCGGGACATAAAATCTCAGGATACCAGCCCCAATTCAGCACCCCCCGCAGGCAGATCGACTCATTGTTAAACAGCAGTTGCTGATCCTCATGGGCTAGTTTTCGGAATCCAATCATTCGACAGGCGCGGGCGGCGGGTTTATCGTCTACTTCCAGCGTGATCTCCACCGTATACCGCGCGGGCAGTTCAGGACACCACAAAAGAGGCTGTTCCACATGGATATCCGCCGCCAGTCGTTTTGTCGCCTCCCCGTGCCAGATCGCCACCTCTTTCCCGCTGAAATCCAGGAGACGGATCACCGCTTCTCCGCCATCAAAATCATGTATCCCAGCCTGTACACTCACGCGGCCTGAAACATCCGCCTTGATGTTAATTTCGCTCAGTGCTGGACCGGGGAACGCCACCAGCCGCGCCGATTGCCAGATGCCGCCGAACATGATCGCCACATCAGGCAAAAATCCCACCAGCGACTCGCGCAGTGGAAAACGTTCGCCAATATTGGTAACAACCACCGTAATTTCGTTTTCCTCGCCGGGTCGGATCGCCTGCGTCACGTCGAACGCGAACGCCGTCCACGTCCCGGTATGGATCCCCACCGCTTGCCCGTTGACGCTCACTTCCGCATAGTAGCTTACTGCGTCAAACTGCATCTGGATTTGCTGCCCCTGCCAATCCGCCGGAACAAACACGGTTCGACTGTAAATGGCTGGCCCTTCGGCGCGGCGCGCGTACCCCTGCGCTTCCCATGTTCCCGGAACCCGAATTGAGCCAGTTTGTTTCTCCAGCCGGAACTCCCAAACGCCATCCAATCCAACCGTCTTCGCGAACTCATTTTCCCAAAGCTGCATCATTTTCACCCTAAAGCGCTCTCAGTATCCGGGGCCACACCACCAGCGCCGCCAGTGCCGCCGCTGCATATAATCCCGCGCCCACCCACAGCGCCGCCGAGAAGCCAACCGCAACCGCCAGTGCCATCGCCGCCGCCGAACCGAGAACTGATGTCACCGCGTTTGCCCCCCAGAAAGCCGCGACCCCGCGTGGATCGGCCTGGTTGGCGATCCGTAACCCGCTGGGGAACGGCATCCCCATCAGGAAACCCAGCGGCAGCAGCGCTCCTCCCGTCACCAGTAGCCGCGCCCCCAACGCTTTAACCTGC
>DATAMF010000673.1:0-4427 GCA_036260665.1 Aggregatilineaceae bacterium
GGCTGAGTGTTCAGATTAATTGGGTTGCTGGGACTGTAGCGGGAGACGAAATAGAGCATAGTATCGTCGGGGGACCAGGCAACCCGCTCAATCGTGCCGAGGCCGCCCGCGATTTCGATGGTGTAATCCCGCGATCCGCCCGTGATCAGGTCGATGATGCGGAGCGTGCCCTCGGTGGTGGGGCCAGCGAGATAGGTCCGGGTGTTGTTGACGGCGGCAGCGCCGGGGATAAATGTGTCGTCGTAATCAATGGTGTCACCGGTTCCGACATCGAACAGGCTGATACCCGGATCAGGAAAGCAGCACGTCGCCAGCACGTTCGAGCCGAAGGTGGGCCAGAGATTAGGACGTCCTGGGCCGAGGAGTCCGCCATCGCGAGCATAGAGCATGGCGGCGAAAGTGAGATCGGCTTTCGAGGTATTGGCGGCGTAACGGCCAAAATAACCGGCCAGCCGCCCCGTGCCGCCTTCCATCAGAGTGACCACCACTTCGCGCAGGGGAAACGAGACGTGATCTGGATCGTTTTCGCGTTCCTGCGGGGAGACGGTTTCGAGATAGTAGAGGTGTTCGCCATCCTGGGGGAGAGCCAACGTGCGGCTGTAATAACCAGGCAACTGGACCGCCGCGCCGCCTCCGGCCCCGGCAGCGTACAGGGCGTCGTCCCGCGCGATGTAGAGGGTTTCACCGTTGGCGCTCCAAAACAGGCGGGCACCCTGCCCAAAGGTGAAACTCGGTCCGGTGGTTTCCAGCGGATTGCCCTGTTGATCGGCCAGAGTGACGGCATCCTTCCAGACGTAAGCCAAAACGCTCGTTTGCTGCGGGGCAGATTGGACGGTGGTGGGAAGCAGGATCAGCAGCAAAAGCGAAAACAGCAGGAGTGATCTTAACCTGCGCATGGTTTCTCCTTTGGTGGGCGAACAACGCCTCCAGTTTACCCCGGAGCAGGGAGGAAAGGAAAGAGAGGATCGTCATCGTCCCAAAAGTTGCAGAGAAAGAACTTTTGTTCTATCATCTGAACTACACTAGCGCTTTATCCTCCAAGGAGAAGATCATGAATACCCCAGGGTTGCATCATATCAATGTGACTGTTTCCGATCTGAAGCAGGCCAAGGCTTTTTATGGGGATTTATTGGGATTCAAGATCAACGACGAGTACATGGAAGAGTACAAGTTTATCTCGTTCAGTGTGGGGACGGTGGATGTATATGTGATGCAACACGCTTCCACCCCGGCGGGAGATCGCTTTAGCGAATTTCGGATCGGGCTGGATCACCTGTCGTTTGTCGCGCCGAGTGAAGAAGCGCTGAATGAGTTGGCAAACAAACTGCTGGCAGCGGGGGTGGATACGAAGGGCGTAGAGACGTTCGTCACGGGGAATAAGTATATTGCATTCCGCGATCCGGATAACATTCAATTGGAATACTGGCTGCCGTAGAATAAAGCGGGGCGATCCACAAACGAACCACCCCTCTCCAAGTAAGTTGGCAGAGGGGTGATTTTTTATGGGGTGACACGCCAGACGGATGAAATCACTGTGCCGCCGTGCGGACGGGTGAAAGAATAGAGCAGTTCCCATTCGGTATTTTCGACGGGCGGCGGATCGGTGGGCAGCAGATAGTCGGTGATCACATAAACATAGGGCCAGCGCTGCAAGGCGGACTCTACCGGGTGCCAGAGGTCCAGGGCATGCAGCTTTTCGGGAGTCAGTCCCGTGAAACGCGGCCCCTGCTGGCATTCGGCATCAAAAAGCGGGGTGTCATGGATGCGGTACATACTGCACTTGTAGATGACTAGGGCCAGCGGTATGTGGTTGTCGATCCGCTCGGCGTGATCTTCCAGATAATCGAGCGCCGGGACGATCCCCCAGCCGTTTTGCAGGCCCCAGAAATGATTGTAGTAATCTTTGGGGAGCAGATCGAGTTTAGTCGGGTCGCTGGAGGCGTCGGCGGCGAAGGGCAGCGCGAAAAAGACCGCCCAGGCCAGCAGCGCGATCACGGTGAGGATGGGGACCGGGCGGAAGCGGAGTCGGGGCATGGGGAGCCAGTCATCGAGTACGGTGAGCGACACGCCGATTAGCGCGGCCAGCGCCGGAACACCAGCCATCAGATAACGCGGCTGAATCTCCGGACTGAGAATGATGTTCGGAATCCAGAAGAGGAGCAACCAGGCCAGCGGAATCAGGGCGCGGGCGGGACGCTTCCAGAGGGCGAGCAGGATCCCGGCGATGATACCCCAGGTCAGCGGGCGCGAGAAGAACAGATAGGCGGCGGTGACACCATCCTCTAATTTATCGGCGTAGCGGCTGGGGGCCTGATCCTGATCGATAATGTAGGTATCGATCAGAATGGCGTCCTGATTGTTGGCAAGTTTTTCCCACCACGAAACACCCATCAACACGAGCCAGATTGATCCAAATACCAACCCGGCGCAAAAAAGCGGCCTAGCATATTGTTTCCAGCGGGCGAGGAACCAGGGCTTGAACGCGGCGCGGTTGGTGGGTAAGCCCTGCTCGATCAGAATGACCACCAGCGGCATGAAAATCAGAAAGGCGGTGTTCAGCTTGGCGAGCGTCATCAGGGCAGCGAGAAGGCCGACCAGCGCGCCATAACGCGGCGTGGGGCGGCGGATAAAACGGATGGACTGCCAGACAAAGAGCGCGGCCATTCCGCCGGAAAATGGATCGGCCAGCGCCGTCCGCTCGAAAAAGACGGTGAGCGGGGCCAGCGCGTAGAGGGCCAGCGCGGGGAGCATCGCGCGGCGACCTGCAATTTCGCGGGCGACAGCCATCAGAAAGGCGCTAGTCAGCAGGGTGAAGATCGCCAGCCCCCAGCGCGCAACTTCGAGTTCGGCATATACGCCGGGACGGAAAATGCCCAGCCAATAATAATAGAGGAGCTTACCATGACTGAAGAGCAGCGGATCCTGGTCGAAGTCGTAGACGATGCTCGCGCGGGCGATGTGGCTGGCTTCATCGACAAAACCGGGGAGCGCATACGGATTGTGGATGCGCAGGTAAAATTGAAGCAGCAGCAAAAAAATGATTGGCGCGAGAAATAAGAAGGAACGATTTGGGCGCATAGCTGGACTCCCAGAAATGGCGGGCGCAAAACGTTCCAAGCATAACATCCTGATCGGGCGTGTCAAGCCGAAAATTTGGGGAACCGTCCGTGAAAAATGTGCAAAATGACTCTGGTTTTTTAATCGTGATAATGGCAATTATCGCGAAAAGTGAGGAGGGAAAACTCATGCGTAGGCGACGTGTTGGACCAGGAGATAGGCAGCGAATGATTGATCTGATGGTGGCCTACCGCGCGGCGGGCTATGTGGCGCGGTATCCAACAGTGTGGCGATTCCAACTGCTGTTGGATTCGCGGGTATGGGATATGGAGCGAGATGTGCAGCTCTGGGACGATGAAGGCGGGAATCTTGTGGCGTGCGGGCTACTATGGAAGCGGCGGCGGGAAGATCCCTATTTTGCATTGGAGCGGATCTTGCGGCCTGACACGTATTCTGCCCTGGCGGGTGAGGTGGTGGATTGGGCGATTACACGGACGGCGGCTGAGGCAGTAGAAAAGCAGGCGAAATTATCACTGGCAGTCATGCCGCTGGAAATGAATATGGAAAAGGATCAACTGCTTCTTGAAAGCAAAGGGTTTGAACGCAGCAGCGAGGGGTATAACGTATATATGGCGAGGCCGCTCGCTGATCCGGTGGCAAGAGCCACCGTGCCGGAAGGGTTCCGACTGCAAGCACTGGAAGAAAATGATCTGGAACTCTACCAGGCGATCTACGGGTTCACGGCAGTTAGCAGTGATCACCAACGGGAACTGCTCAAGAATCCCGACTACCAACATTTTGTGATCAAAGCGCCGATTGGAACGCTCGCCGCATATCTGGAGTGTTCGTTCTGGCGAGACGAATGGGCACAGCAGCGGGTTGGATGGATCGATTATGTGCAGACGGAGACGGAATTTCAGCGGCTGGGATTGGCAAAGGCTTTGATGCTGCACGGCTTTGAGTATCTCCGACAACAGGGCGCAAACTGTGCCATGCTGATCACCAGAAGCGACAATGAACAGGGGCAAGCCCTGTTCAAAAAGGTAGGAATGGAGATAAACGGAAACGAGTATGTTTACGTAAAGCACGTCTAAATGACATGCTTTTCCTGATACAAGCCGAATTCCTGGCGGAACACGTCGGTGATTTCCTGCAAAGTCGCATAGGCACGCGCGGCGTTTAAAATGTGAGGCATCAGGTTATCCGTGCCGCGTGCCGCCGAACGCAGAGAATCCAGGGCGCGGCAAACGGTGTCGTGATCACGGGACTGGCGGAGGTCTTTTAGGCGGGCAACCTGACGCTCATAACCCTGGGGGTCCATCTCTAAAATCGGGATGGCTACCGGGTCGGCGTTGGCATAGGCATTCACG
>DATAMF010000682.1:0-10561 GCA_036260665.1 Aggregatilineaceae bacterium
TGCGTGGCGTCCTACGCGTGTTCCCCCGCTGGTTGTTCTGCGGGGCGAATAGCAAACAAAGGTTGTGCCCTTCCTCACCTGAAGAAGGGCACAATATACTATCCCTTCAGTCCCGACATCGTAAAGCCGCGTACCACCCAACGCTGCAATCCCAGGTAAACGACCAGCATTGGCATCACGATCAACACCGATGCCGCCATTTGCAGCCCCAAATTGGCCGTATGGCGGTCATTGTACCAGGTCAAGATAATCGGCAGTGTGCGTACATCCACATCTTGCAGCACAATCAACGGCCATAGATAAGCATTCCAATTCGACATAAACACCAGCAGGGCATAGGTCGCCAGCACTGGCCCCAACTGAGGCAGCACAATCCGTCGGTAGATGCCCCATTCGCTCGCCCCATCGATCCGCGCCGCATCCAGCAGTTCATCGGGCAGACTTTGGCAAAACTGGCGGAACAGGAAAATTCCGAACGCGTCAAACCAGCTAAGCGCCACCAATCCCAGTAGTTTGTTCGTCAGATCGAACTTCACCAGGATGAGATAGGCCGGAATCATTGTCGCCTGAAACGGGATCATCATCGTTGCCAGAATATAGGCGAACAACACGCGCTTATATTTAAAGTGATGTTTAGCAAAAACGTACCCCCACAGTGAGCTGGTGAAAATATGGATCACCACATTGCCGAGCGCAATAAAAGCGCTGTTAAAGTAGAACCGTTCCAGTGGGAGTTCCTTGTCTTCCAGAATAGTTTCGTAGTTTTGCGTCGTAAACTCACGCGGCAAAAAGCTTTGTTTGGTCGCGTCCACAATCTCCGCATGGGTTTTAAAAGAGGCCAAAATTGTCCATACAAAGGGAGTAACCGTCAATAAGGCCCCTGCTAGCAGAAAAATGTAGATTGGCATTTTACCCAGTGCCACTCGCCAAAGTGGTTTGTGCAGCACCACAGCGGGTTGGAGTGTCATCTCGGCCATTGTTAATACTCCCAGTCTGAACGCAGCAAGCGCATCTGAACCACCGTCACCGCCATAACCAGCAGGAATAACACAAACGAGATCGCCGCTGCCCATCCCATTTTATCGTAACGGAACGCGCTGTTATACACTTCCAGCAGCATCACATCCGTTTTGCCGATTCGTCCAGGGCCGCCGCGTGTCATCACCTGGATAATGTCGAAAACCTGAAACGACGAAATCATGGTCAGAATCGATGTGATCATGATCGTTGGGCGCAGCAGCGGCAGGGTGATGTGGCGGAAAATCTGAAAACCGTTCGCCCCATCGATCCGCGCGGCTTCCTTCAACGTATCCGGGATACCTTGCAGTGCTGCGATATAAATCACGAGATTATAGCCGTAGTCCTGCCACACATAAGCCACAATCACCGCCAGCATTGCTGCCGGGATTCCAAAATATTCCACACGTGGGTCTTGAAGCCATGCCACAGGCGTCATGTTGATCTGCTTGAGGCCGCTGTTCAACAGGCCATATTGGGCGTTAAAGATATACCCCCACATGACCGCCACTCCCACCGACGAGGTTACAACGGGCAGAAAATAGAGCGCGCGGAAAACCGTTTTGAGCCGCTCATGAACAGATTCGATCAGGGCAGCTAACGGTAGGGTAATCAACAGATTGAGGGGCAGGACAATCATTGCAAAAGTAATGGTATTCTTCAAACTATTGCGAAACATTCGGGCATCCCGTGTCGTGCCCTCGGCCATCTCCTTAAAATAATCCAGTCCCACGAACGGATTATCTCCGCCCAATCCCAAAATTGGCCCTCCGGTGCGGCGTGGACTGTAGTCAAAAAAGGCGAGCAGCACAGCCCATAGGATCGGAAAAACACTGAGAACAAGCAGGTAAAAAAGCAGTGGGCTGATCGTACCGGCTACCATTCCCCGCTGCGGACGGGCGCTCTGTGGGCGTGGCTTGACCCACAGCCACCAGGGGATCAACAGAACCAAACCACCCGCAAAACTCACCGTTGGAGCGACATCGGACCAAAACTCAAAAAAGAGTTTCATCAACAGCCAGCCAAAAATCTGGCCGGACACAAGCCCAATACTCAGCCCGGATAATGCGCCTGCCCAGGGATTACGATTGCGGCGGTCAAACACCAACGGCGTGACAGTGCTGCCTACCACCGCCCAAATCATGGCCCAGTAGAGCCGGTAGGCTTCTAAATTTACAGCTTCCATTTATGTCGCTCCCGAAAAAAGAGGTCGGAGCCGAATCGATTCGGCTCCGATCTGTGGGCTAACAATTATTCGAGCGTCGCGTTAGCATCTTCATTAATGAAGGCGAGTGCATCGTCAACCGACTGGACTTCCTGAAGCATATCAAGCACATTGGGATAGATGATGCTGTAGAAAACCAGATCGCGATCCGGCATTTCGCCAATATAGGAGCCGGAAGCAAGCTGTGGCAGCACGGCTTCAAGCGCCGGATTTGCTTCAATCAATTCAGCCTTGTATGCCTCATTATCCACCAGTTCACGCAGCGCGGGGATCGTGCCGGAAGCGGTATTGAACATGAGTGCATTATCGGCGTTGGCAGTCGCAAACTGGATAAAATCCCAGGCGACATCTGCATGTTCGCTGTTTTTCGATGCTGTCAGGCCCCAGCCGGAGTCGGCAGCAAAGAGCGGCGCATCGCCAAAACTCGGAAGTGGCACATAGTCAAATTCACCGAAATCAGGATAATCCACCACTAACGCCGTTGCCCAGGAGCCGATCAACGCAATAGCGGCCTGGTTGGTGAAAAATGCCGTTCCCGACCAGTTCGCCGTATCGTTGTATAGCACCGGATCGATCACGCCCTCATCCACCAGATGCTGCATAAATTCCAGGGTTTCGCGTGCTTCGTCGCTGTCAAAGTTGAACTCGGTATGATCGTCGTTCCAGAAGTTCCCGCCGCGCTGCAAAATGCCCGCCAGGAACATGAACACAATCGCGTCCTGATTGGTGAAATGGAACCCGGCTACATTCATCTGCCCATCGGTGATTTTGGTTAGCGCTTTAGCATCACTGATCAGTTCGTCCCAGGAGGTCCAGGCTGGTGGATAGTTCAACCCGGCGGCTTCAAACATCCCCTTGTTGACCAGCGCTGCGCCGTATTCCATATTAAACTCGAAGGGCAGGCCGTACAGCGTATCATCGCAGATATAACCGTCCAGCGTCGCCTTGAAAAACATATCTCGGTTAAAACTGGCCGCCGCTGCTTCGGGCATCGCCGCCAAACGGTCCGCATAGCTGCATGTCCACGATCCGAACACTTCAATAATATCCGCCTCATCTCCGGCAGGCATAGCAGTTTGCAGCGTTTGCAGATACAGGTTGTATTCAAAAGTTTCCATTTCAATCGATACGTTCGGATGTTCGGCGGTATAGGCATCGATCAAAACCTGAAGCGGATCGTTGAAAGTCGCCTGCTGGTGCGCCCACAGCCGGAGCTTAACCTGATCCTGCGCGGCGGCACCGGGAACCGTCACATTCGTGCCTACCAATACCATGACAACCAGCGTCATCAGGATTACCATTCGTTTGACCATCGTTTTTCCTCCCAAAATAGACTGAATTAGTTTTGGAATACGGGCTTGCTGAATGTTCAATTACTCCTCCTTTAATCCTGAAGGATCAGATTGTTCCACAACGTCGGGACACCCCATTGTGATTCATGAGCCGTGGAGAGCATCGTTTCCTGGTCGGTTCCCCCCGGCGTATCGGTATCACTCGGATCAAACGAGGCTCCAATAGCATGCTCCGCCGCCAGCCGCAGCCCGCTCAGAATTTCAACCGGGAAGCGGATTTCTGCGCTGTAGCCGTTTTCGGTCCGCCGCACGGCAAATTCAACGCTCGTGTAACTATCGGGCAGACGGGCCGGCGTCCAGATCACCAGCGACGGCGGAACCTGATCGAAATCACCGGGGCTGATCCCCACCTGGAAATCGTCATCACTGTTTTGATCGGAGTCGAAATCGAGTTGCAACTGGGTATCAAACCACAGTTCAACATGATCGCCGCGCCACAGGTCGCCCCCACTGTACGATTGAACAATGACATCATCGACAATCGCAAAGCCGATATAGAGGCTGTTATCATCCCAGGCATAACACACATGTCCGCTCAGATCATCCGGCCCGGTCCATGTGGCGGGATCGCCATAAATGATCTGTTCGGCCTGATTCACATCCACACACGGCCAATTGATTCCCCATTCGCTCAAGTCGCCATCCATGGTCAGCGGCGCTTCCAGGTGAGTCGCTTGCAGATCAGGGCCGTTTTCGTTCGGACGGCGGCGCTGTTCGTCGGGCGGCAGCAGCGGCTCAACCGGGATACTTTCGGAATGGTAGGTGTATTGAAGCGAGTTATTGCCGGGGTGTTTGTCATCCAACGAAAACGCGATCACCCGCACAGAAGCACTTTGCGGCGGGTTGGCCCACTCATAGTGCCACTGCGCCTGCTCCCCAATGTCGAGAGCGGCAATGGTATATTTGGCGACCTGTTCGCTGCCGATGCTCAGGCTGAGATCAATATCTTTAGTGGTTGCGGCCAATCCCACATTTTCGACGGTAATCACCAGGGTATAGGTTTCGCCGTTGGTTTCCACCTTAATCGACTGCACACGAATATCGGCTTCCTGCGGACCATCCAGGCCGTAATCGGGAATGTCGTCCAGGAAAATGGTTGAAACCGCCGGAATGAATCCGTATTGTTCCGCCGCCTGAACCGCCAGATAAGCGCCCGCCGGGTTGTCTGGCGAGACATAATCCAGCGCCAGGATCACAATTCCGGTTTGGGTTTGCAGCTCGGCCATCTGCTGCGCGACATAGGTATTATCGGCGTAGAGATACTCATTATTGATAAAATCGTAGGTCGTCACGAGGTCTTCAAACATTAGGGCATCAACCCACCCGGCGGTCTCGTCGATCACCGTGAATCCCCGGTTTTGGACCAGCAGCGCATCAGGATAGGTTTCCCGCAGGCGGCGAATAATTTCGATCATACCGGGGAGCGTTTGAGGGAACAGATCGACAGTATCGACGGTATCCAGAAACACGCCGTCAAATCCCTTGGCTAGATATTCCCCGGTCAGCGCCACCATCAAATCCTGCCAGCCAGTCTGGTTGGCATCAATAAACCGTGATCCCCAATTTTCATTCGTGCCAAGTTCCCAGGCTGGGTCCACGCGCCCATCCAGGTACCATTCGCGCTCCGGTTCGGCTTCGCCAATGCTGAGATAGGACACCACCAGCGTCCCCTGCGCCTTGAGTGCGGTGAGTTCGTCCGCTGATAACGTGTCGGGCTGGATGATCGCCAGATCGTACCGCGCGAGATCATCCACCCGCCCCGATCCATAGTAGACAACATAATTCTCAATACTTTTGATCTGTTCGCGTGGTGTGCCGCCATCTTGCGCCAGGGCCGCCGGGACAACCAGCAGCAAACTGACCACGATCAAAAAGTGAATAAGAGCCTTCATCCCGTAATTTTCCTCCTGGCTGCCTTAGAACTTCAACCCGGTCATGGCAATGCCTTCGATCAGAAAGCGCTGCGCAAACAGGAACAACACAATCAAAGGCAGCGTCGCCAGCGTGGCCGCCGCCATCATCACCGCGAAATTAGAAATAAATTGTCCCTGGAAATAAGCAATTCCAACCGAAAGCATTTGCATATCGGTGCTGCTGGTGATGATCAGCGGCCACAAAAAGTCACTCCAGGACCACAATGTCACCAACAGGCCAAACGCCACCAATGTCGAGCGGGCCAGCGGCAGAGCGACATGCCAGAAAGTTTGCAGCGGATTGCAGCCATCGACTACGCTGGCATCAATCAAATCCTGGGGCAGCGACATAAAATATTGGCGCATCAAAAACGTGCCGAAGGCGCTGAACATACTCGGAATAATCAAACCCTGGTAGCTGTCTAGCCAGTGCAGTTCTTTCAACAGAATATAATTGGGCACCAGTGTCACCTGTCCGGGGACCATCATCACGGCCAGCACTGCCATAAACAGAAAATTGCGTCCCGGAAAGCGCAGCCGCGCGAAGGCATACCCGCCCATCGCCGCAAAAATGATTTGTCCCGCCACACGTACAAAGGTGACAAACAGGGTATTGAGGTAAAACCGCCCAAACGGAACCTGCTCAAATGCCTCTTTGTAGTTTTCCCAGCGCCATTCCTGCGGGATAAAACTAGGTGTGATGCTTAACACTTCCATCGCCCCTTTGAGTGACGTAGAAACCATCCAGACAAAGGGAATAAGCGAGAGCACACCCACACCTATCAGCACCATGTGCAATGCCAAACGGAGAACGAATCCCGGCACTTTGAATCCCGATGGAAACGGTATCGTCCGGGGACGTATCACAGAACGACGAGTACTTAGCTCCATAAGTCTGTCTCTCGCTACTCGTAATAAACCCAGCGTTTCTGAGTTCTAAACTGGACAATGGTGATTCCAAGAATAATGACGAATAACACCCACGCCGAAGCTGTCGCCCGTCCCATGCGGAAAAACTTAAAGGCGTCGTCGTAGATGGTGTAAACAATCGTTCGAGTCGAATTAAGCGGGCCGCCTTTGGTCATGGTGTAAACAATATCGAATATTTGCAGCGAACTGATGGTGGACGTGATCAGGATAAAAAAGAGGGTGGGCGTCAGCAGCGGCAGCGTAATGTGAAAGAAACGGTTCACCGCTCCCGCGCCGTCCATTTGAGCCGCTTCATAATACTCACGCGGAATATTTTGTAGCCCGGCCAGGATGATCACCATCCCATAACCGCTGCCCATCCAGATCGACATAAAAATCAGTGCCCATATCGCGTAATGGGGATCATTCAGCCAGCGGATCCGCTCGACCCCAAATTCGCGCAGCACCTGGTTCAGTAGTCCAAAGTCCGGGTTATAAAGCCATTTCCAAACGACGGAGATAGCAACCGGCATCGTAAGCACCGGCAGAAAATAGATGAGACGGTATACATTCCGAAAACGGATATGGGTATTCAGCGCCAACGCCAACAGCAGCGACACGATCATCCCCAGCGGCACATTTAAAACCGTGAATTTGATCGTGTTTTTCAGGGTCTTACGGAATACTTCATCGTGCAGCAGGTACGAGTAGTTATCCAACCCCACCCATTTAGGAGCGGTAAGCAAATCCCACCGCGTAAAACTGATGCCTAAAGAGGCCCCCAACGCCACGTAGAAAAAGATGCCCAGTCCGATCACCATTGGGGAGATCATCAGATACCCCCATAAGGCTTCTCGGCGTTTCATTGGGTCGTTTAAAATGTTTTGCATCCCGTAATCTCTCCATCATGGATGGTGTAACGAAAGGCCGGGGGATGCCCGGCCTAAACAGCGGTTTTATTCGTCCGCCTGCAAAACCTCGTTTGCAGCGTCGGCGGCCATAGCGCACATCTCATCGGGCGAAATGTTGCCCGCCCAGACTTCGCCTAACACTTCCGCAATCTTGGTGTTCCATTCCATACCCTTCGCGGCGGTGGGATATGGTACAGCGTATTCGAGCGCATCAATGAATGATTCCTGCAAATTCATCTCAGGCAGCGCATCGACCCATGCCTGCTGCATACCTTCATATGCAGGAATGACGGTGCCGGACTGCGCCAGGATCAAGGCCGCTTCTTCACTGCCGAGGAATTTCACCAATGCTTGGGCTTCTTCCGGGTGTTTGGTTCCCGACCAGGCAACATTCGCTAACCCATGAATGATGGTCGCGCGCTGGGTGCCCTGTGGCAGCGGCGCAACGTTGATATTGGGTTCCGCGTCTGCATAAGTGCGCGCCATCCATGAACCGGCAAAAATCATGGCGACTTTGCCGCCGGGGAAGAGCTGGATCGCCGGATCAACCGAAGACATCGTCGCGCCGTCGGGCGAATAACCCGCTTCGACAAAGCTGTAATTGAATTTGATCGCATCGCAAGCAGCGGATTCATTGAGCAGCACGGCGCTGCCGTCTTCATTAATCACCTGGCCGCCATTTTGATAGATCAGGTTCCAGTAGTTGCTTTGGTCTTCAAGGGTCGCGGCAATGCCCCAGTTGCCATCACGGGTCAGCTTTTCAGCCGCCGCTTTCAGATCATCCCATGTCCAATCGGCGGTTGGATATTCCACCCCGGCGTCATCGAACATATCGACGTTGTAGTACAGGCCGATGGTATCAAAGTCTTTGGGAATGCCATACAGGCTGCCATCGTAGCTGTAGAGGTTGACCAGCGATTCGGGATAAACGCTCAGATCGACATTGCCCGCATCCACCAGTTCTTGCAGGTTCATCAGAACCCCGCGCGAGGCATAAACGGGGAAGTTCGGGCCGTTCATCCAGAACACATCATAGGCTTCACCACCGGCGACTGCCGTCTGAAGTTTCTCCCAGTAGTTGCCCCAGGGCACCACCTGGATATCAACCTTGATACCGGGATTAGCTTCCATAAACGCGTCCATGATCTGTTCGTGTGCGGGAAGTTGGTTGTTATCCCAGATCGCATAGGTGATGGTAACTTCATCGCGGGCCGAAGTTGTGGTGGTTGGAGCCAGGCTGAGCACCAACACCATAATAAGTGCGAGAGCGAAAACTTGCATTTTCATTTTTTTACCTTCCTATATAAATCTTGATTGTCCACAAGCAAACAAGATCAAATCCAGCACATGCGTTAGGTTGGGTCACCCCTTTCATAGTCTGACAACAGCGTTGAGGTTATGAGGCCGATCCGGATCAAACGACCTGTAAAGGGAACGTTCAAAAGCAATTAACTGGCCGACAGGCAGATACAGCACATTTCGCACGGTTTCATCGACGCCGGACTGAAACTCAACATCCGCATCCGACTCGGCGATGACCACCAGCCGCGCCCCGCGCCGGGCCATTTCGTCCAAAACGAGCCGCTCCTGGGCGCGGTTGTGTTCCGACAGCAGCCCCACCAGCACCGTCGAGGGTGTTACCATCGACATCGGCCCATGCCGGAATTCCATAAAGTGAAACGGTTCGCTGTGCGAAAGCGACATTTCTTTCATTTTGAGGCTCAGTTCGCACGCCAGCCCATAACGCAGCCCCGAACCGAGGAAATAAAAACGGTCAATCGCCTCATCCTGCACCACTTTCGCGGGCAAATCACCATATACATTCAGCAAACGCCGCCCGGCTCCGGCCAGTTTTTCCATTTGGCCGAACAGGTCTTCGCGTCCGGCCCACAGCGCCGCCAGTGCGGCGGATGCTAAATACAGCGTCGAAAAGGCGCGCGTCTGGGCGATACTCTCTTCCTGCGCTTCCGGGAAAACCAGATTCAGCGCCCCCATATTGGACAAGGTTTTGTCCGCATAGCAGTTCAGGGTCAGAATGTCGTTTTTAGCCTGGAATGATTCAACTGCCCGGATCGTTTCGGTGGTTTCACCGGAACGGCTGATCGACACCAGCAGTGTCCGGCGCTGCGGTTGGTAGGCCGACGCGGGATACAACCACACTTCCGACGCCGGGATCCCCTTGGCTGGTATACCCACCAGATGCTGCGTGATGGCGGCGGCGGCTATCGCGGCGTAATAGGTGGAGCCGCATCCCGTAAAAACGATGTGGTCATATTGCCCTTCTCGATAAAAAGCACGGATGGTATCGGCCTGCTGTTGGAGCGTCCGTACTGCCGCCGCCCATACGTCCGGCTGGCTCAGAATTTCCGCGCGTGTATATTCGCCTGCCATGATGTTACTTCTCTCCTAAAATAGCCCGCCGGGCGTTCTGAAAATAAACCTTTTGTAGAACGTCGTCAGGCAGATAAAGCCCATAGATATACCAGCGGCCCTGTCCCGGAATCTCGCTGAGTCCATAGTTGAAATATTCGTCATCGGTTTCGAGGAAACGATACATCAGGCGGTAATAATCCAGATTCGGGCCAACATCTGTCCCAAACAGAATCCGATCCGCATATTGCACAAAGAAGCGCCGCGCCGAGTAGGGCTGGCGTCCCAATTCGCCAATGCGGGCGCTGATGTCCACATAAAAATTCGGACAGCGATCCAGCAGTTGGCCGACCCACTGTAAATTCTCCGAATAGCAGCCCACATGCGCGCCGATGAAGGTGGTTTGCGGGTGCCGCTCCACCAGATTCGCCAGCCCGTTCATAATCGTCATAAAGCTGGGGAAGGGCGGGCTGGGGAACTGCCAATCGGGTTGGGCATGCAGTTCTTCCCAGCGTTCGTTGGTTTCATCCAGCGGATCAAAAAACGCCACCGGGTCCGCCACATGAATGATGATCGGCAGCTTAAGCTCTCCTGCCGTTTCCCAAATAGGGTCCAGCCGGGCATCATCAATCGCAACCAGCACCCCGTGCTGATCGCGCACATGCAGTCCGAAGGGTTTCCAGATTTTCAATCCCTGTGCGCCGCGCTGGGCCTGTACCCGCAAACGTCCAGCCGCCCATTCAGCAAAATGATCGCCGTGCTCACCCCAGGCATCCCAATTCACGCCGCCGAAAATCACAAACCGATCTGGCACAGGCGCTTTGAAGTAATACAGGTGGAAGTTCAACACCTCTTCGCCCCACC
>DATAMF010000686.1:0-3751 GCA_036260665.1 Aggregatilineaceae bacterium
AAGACCAAGCCAGACGTCAGAACCTCACTGACCAGCACCAAGACGTAGCTCAGGATTTCGGCCAGCGCATGCAAGCGGCGGTTAAAACGCGAGACGCTGAATCTTGGCACATATCCCAAGCGACCCAGCACACTCAAAGCCTGCTCGTGATGATTCTGAAACGACTTCGCAGCTATCACCGCCACTGTCAAGACTTGAGCGGCACTCACCTGGCTGCGACAGTCGTCTTCGTAGTTCATCGCTTTGAGCAGATCATCAATCACGACATAAACGGTTACAAGGTAGGTGTCGTTCATGTTTGTTCCTCGCTGAATGGTTGTTTGGCAACTCCTATTCTAGCGAGAACAGCATGAACGACTTCAACTAGCAATCAAGGTAAATGGATGTATGACATAGATTCGCTACGTTGGATTGTTGAAGAAGCAGGATATACTGATATAAAAGCGTGCGATTATCTGGAAAGCGAGATCCGACTATTGGATGGTACCGGGATCTGTGTTGAAGTCATCAAACGCGAATTACCATGAAACTTACCATTGTCAGCCACGCCTATGCTGTGCCTGAAAACCGGACGATCTGGCAGCAGTTAGCCGCGCTGCATCCCGAATATCAAGTAACAGTGATCATTCCGGCGCACTGGTCAACCGATCGCTACGGCCCACAAGTGACCTATACCCCAGAGAGTGAGCAGCGCGCGAACTACGAGGTGCTGCCGCTTCCGCTCTCGCAGGGACGCTTCCGGCACTACGTGGGGCTGGCGCACATGCTTAGGGAGCGCCAGCCCGATATTCTGTACGTCGCTCAGGAACGGTATGACTGGTCTACAATGCTGGCGCTGGCCGCCTGTAAGACGCGACTACCATGCACCAAAACGATAGGTGGCAGTACGGTCAACATCGAGTACCGGATCAGATGGCCGCATCACTACCTGAAGGAAAAAGCCTTCTTCGCCCTGTGCAACGGGATCGTGGCAATGAACACCGAGGCCGAAAAGCTCCTACGGCGGCACGGGTATGATAGGCCGGTCCTGGTCCAGCACGGTATCGGCGCTGATGAGGCGCTTTGGAAGCCGTCCAGCCGCCTCAATAGTGAACAACCTCTGCGAATCGGTTTCGTGGGAACGCTCGCTGTGGAAAAAGGTATTGCTGACCTTCTGGCGGCCTGTGCAGGTCTGAAAGGCTCATGGCAGTTGAATCTGGTTGGGGATGGGCCGGAACGCAAATCTCTGGAAAACCTGACACAGCAACTGGGCCTCAAGGAACATGTCGTTTTTGCAGGTTTCGTATCACGTAAGGACATAGCACCACTTTTCCAGTCCTGGCACGTACTAGCACTTCCATCACGAACCACGCCGACCTGGAAAGAACAATTTGGTTTGGTATTAGCAGAGGCAATGTTATCCGGTACTGCCGTTGTTGGCTCCGACTCCGGCGCGATTCCAGAGGTGATCGGAGATGCAGGTGTGATCTTCCCGGAAGGAGATGTTGCCGCGCTGACTCGGGTGCTTCAGCATCTGGCCGATGATCCGGCTTACCGGCAATCGCTCGCAGAGCGGGGGCGCCAGCGCGCCTTGCAGTATTATTCAACCGCTGCCCTCGCACAACAGTTTAGTGCATTTTGTACCGCTTTAGTGGAGACGAAAAACGCATGAAGCCATTCCATCATATGCAGCGGCTTTACCGGGCTGAAATCAAAGTGCGTCTGCCCTGGTATAAGGCCGGGTTGAGGGCACGGGGAGAGCCATTCGTGCGGAGCTATTCATCGGCAGGCGATGCGGCGCTGACGCTCTGGCCCTGCGAAGGCGATGCCGACGGCATGCCGGCAGTGGTGGGTGATCGGCATTACGAGTATGCGTATACCGTAGATGCCCTGCTGCGCTCTGGTTTGCAGGGCAAGAATGTGCTCGACATCGGCTCGTCGGGCAGTTTTCTGCCGCCCATCATTGCCGCACTGGGAGTCAAACTCACTTGTGTGGATGTCCGCGAATGGCCAATGCAGTGGCCGGGGCTGTGCGTGGTCGTAGTTGACCTAGTCGACTCTGCCGGCGAGCAGGCGCTTCCCATTGAGAGCTTTGACGGCATCACTTGCGTTTCAACGCTGGAGCATTTCGGCCTGGGCCGATATGGCGATGTGTTGGATGTACGGGGCGACATCACCGGGATGCAGCGCATCATCAGGTTTCTGAAGCCAGGTGGCCTATTGTTTCTGACCGTCCCCTTTGGTCGCGCCGAGGTAGCATATCCCGCCCACCGGATCTATGATCGGAACCGGTTGGCGCTAGTTACCGCGGGGTTGGAGCTGATCGAGCAGCGTTACTTTGGGCCAGTAAGCAAGCCTTGGGTTTACCAGCCCTGCACGCTCGAACAAGCCGAGCAGATTCCCCCGGCAATGGGGTATGCCGTAACCGGCTGTATCTTGCGAAAACCGGGACTAACGCAGCACTAGTACCCAACCAAGTTTAAGCTGTAGGGTAGTGATCCTTAAAAACAGTGTGGGCATCCTGTAAAGAGAAAGCCCAATGAATACGACGTTTGGCGAGATTGCGTTGCGTTTCCCAGGCAATGATTTCAGGGACGAGGGTCCATTCGTCGGACAAACGACGACGCAAACACTGCTGAGACAAAACGCTGAGTTCAATTTCAGCCATATTCAGCCAGGAAGCATGAACCGGGGTAAAGTGAAAGCACAAACGGCTCATAATACGGTCGGCTTCCTGCTTACCGAAAAACTCGACGAGAGCATGATAATGATGGGTGTTGAGGTTATCCATAACAACATCAATGCAGTCCGCCTCAGGATAGAGCACATCCACCAGATAGCGCATCGCATAGGCGAAGTCTTGCTTTTGGCGACGACGCGTGACCAGGACATGCCGCTGTCCGGCCTTCGGTTCAGCAAACATGAACAGATTGCGGGTGCTGTGCCGCTCATATTCATGATCTTCTCGGCGGACTTGCCCCGGTTGGCAGGCAATGGGTGGATGCGTGTGACCCAACAGTTGATAGCTCTTCTCATCGAAACAGATCATCGGACGCTGTGGGTTGTAGGGTTGGGCATACAAACTCAAGATATCCTCCATCCGGCGCAGAAACTCGGCGGTAATCGTTGGAATACACCAACTTTTGACCTGCCACGGCTTCAGTTCGTTTTTTTCAAGAGGAGGCGCACCGTTTCGGGCGAGATGCGCGCCACGATCCCATCCTCAACCAAGCGGGTCGCTAACAATTCCATTGTCCAGCGTGCTTGTCCGGCAGGCGGTTCACTACATGCCAAAGCAACCAGATACGCCGTTTGGCTCTCGTCCAACTTGGGCTCCGGTGCAGGGTGCGGCTTATCTTCGAGCGCATCCTGTAATCCACCCTCAGCAAATCGTAATCGGGTCCGACGAACCGTTTGTTCACTGATATACAGCATTTCACTGATGTCGCGATCGGTTTTACCTTCGTCACTTTTCAGCAAAATGTGTGCGCGTTGGATGACAGCGGCCTTGTTCTGCCCTTTCCGAACCATCGCCAGCAGTCTTTTTCGTTCTTTGGAGGTTAGCTTCACGACATGTCTCTTTTCCATGTCTCCAGCTTATCCCCACTATACATTCTCATCAAGTTAAGGTACTAGGCCAGCATACATTCCATGTCGACAATGGGTCTGGCGCAATCTGGTTGGAGAGTATTGCGGTACAGGGGCGACTGCTTAAGATGCCCGCCGTAACTACAGCATCTTTAACTCCCGAAACCCCTTGGATAACCTATGA
>DATAMF010000693.1:0-3105 GCA_036260665.1 Aggregatilineaceae bacterium
CCAGGTGTTCCGCCTGTTGGCGACCCCAGTCGATCAGCCGCAGGGCTTCCTCGTCATTCAAGCCCTCGCTTAAGCCTTCATCGCTGGCAATGACATCCTGAATCCGTTGTACCCATTCGCTGGTATCGTTTGTTTGCATACCCGCCCTTATCTACTAACCTTAAGGGGAGCATACTTTAAAACGGATTCTAATGATAGGTTACGCGTTAAGCAATTCAGCATAACCCTAACCAAACTCTAACGCCTCGCCGCTTCCATATTTCCTCTTAGCCTCCATCGCGGTATACTTCGGGCGCATTTATCAATTGAAAGGCTAAAAACTTATGCTGAAATGGGTCGAAAATATTGTTGACGTGTGCATGGCGATCCAAGCCGGCGAAAAAGTGCTGCTGGTGACGGATGAGCCAATGGCAATCATGCGTATGGAACTCGTGGAGCAGATCGCGTCGGTTGGACCGAGCGAGCTGTGGTCCTATGTGCTCCCCGACGCGACCCGCCCCCTGCCGCATTATCCCGCGATGTTGTACGATCTGGCGCAGCAGGTCGATGTCGCGCTGATTTTCGAACACCGCCGTAACCCCGAAATTGAGACGCCGCGCGCTCTCGAAATGATCCAGGCGCTCGAAAAAGGCCACGCCCGGTATGCGTCCGGTCCTATGATCAACGAGAGCATTTTAGAGCACGAACTGAGTGCGGATTATAAAAAAATTGCCGCTTTGACTAACCGTCTGGGTGATAAGCTCAAGGGGCGCTCCAAAGTCCATGTGACGACTCCCCTCGGCACTGATCTCTATCTGGACATCACCGGGCGCGACATCAAACGCGATACTGGGCTGTTCCATAAGCCCCACGAACACGGTAATCTCCCGGCGGGTGAATGTTACGTCGCGCCCATCGAAGATCAGACTGAGGGCGTGTTTATCGTCGATAAATCGTATCCCGGCATTTTGATCGAAGAGCCGATTTACCTGACGGTGGAACACGGGCGCGTGGTTGATATTCAGGGCGGGCGCGAGGCCCAGCGCTTGCTCGACATGATCGAGGATGGCGAACGCAAACCCAACGGCGAAGGCTGCCGCGTGGTGTGCGAATTGGGCATTGGCACGAATCCGAACGCCCGTTTGCAAGGCAACGTGTTGACCGATGAGAAGGTCATGGGCACGGTGCATATCGCCATCGGCCATAATGCGCTGGCGGCGTATGGCGGTCAAAATCACGCCCCGATTCACCTGGATGGCGTGATCGGCCAGCCCACCCTGACGGTGGATGGGCAAACCCTGATCCGGGACGGCGAATACCTCGTTTAGATGGCTGATAATGGCGGCGTGGGAGAAGACAATGGTTACAGCACTGGTTACGGGCGGCACAGGGTTTGTCGGATCGCATATCGCGCGGATGTTGGTTGAGCACGGCTATGACACGCGGATTCTGCGCCGCAGCACCAGCCGCCTGGATGCGCTGGCGGATGTGATCTGTGAGCACGCCATCGGGGATGTGATGGACCTCGACTCCCTGCGCGTGGCGCTGGAAGGCGTCGATTGGGTGTTCCATACCGCCGCTGTAGCTGATTATTGGCGCAGTGATCCCCGCCGCATTTATGAAGTGAACGTGGACGGCACCCGTAACGTGCTGCAAGCCGCCGAGGAAATGGGCGTCAAGCGCGTGATCTTTACCAGCAGCGCGGCATCGATTGGTTACAGCGATGATCTGCGCAGTATGGATGAGAGCATGCGCTTCAATTGGGACCAGCACATCATGCCCTATGGTCACAGCAAGTTTCTGGCCGAAGCCGAAATTTACCGGGCGATCCAGCGCGGCCTCGACTGCGTGATCCTGAATCCCACGGTGATCACCGGGCCGGGCGATCTCAACCAGATTTCGAGCAGCGTCATTTTAGAGATGGCGCGGGGCAACATCCCGCCGACGATTCCTCCCGGCGGCGTGACCGTGATCGACGTGCGCGACGTGGCCGCCGCGCATCTTGCCGCTGCCGAACGGGGCCGCACTGGGGAGCGCTATTTGCTCGGTTCGGTGGATTTAACCCATAAAGCGTGGTTCCGCCTGATTGCCGATACCCTCGGCGAACAGCGGAATCTGGTTGTTTTGCCCGCCTGGATCATGCTGCTGGTGGCCGAAGTTGCGCGGGTGCTGCGGCGCTTCCATGTGCCGCTGCCCATCGACGGCAACCAGCTTCAACTGAGCGCCCATATGATGTTTTATAACTGCCAGAAATCCTGGCGTGAACTGGGCGAACCCCAGGTTCCGATCCGCCAGAGTCTGCTGGACACCTATAACTGGTACAAGGCACACGGGGATATTTGAGCCTAACTGAAATTTAAGTAACCCGTTAAATTTGGCGTATCCAGGTGGAGGATGGCACGATCCAGGACGCCATAAAACCCGAGGAGCACTTCGCGGGTCCCGGCAAACCAAACCAGGATTTCAAAATCATCCGTCCGGTTTCCCGTATCATCTTCAAGAAAAACCGTGATGTAAGCCTCGACTGCTTCAAAGGATTGCTCGGCAATTCCTGCTTGTTCGACCATGAAACTGCCGCGCTCACTCAATCGATAATCGAGCATCTCCATCAATAGGCTGGGCAGTAGAGAAATTTGGGCACCCGTGTCTACGATGGCCGCTCGTTTGTCGTATCCCCCATCCTTGCGCTTGGTATTGAGAAAAACTTCCGCTTGTCCAGGATCACGATAAACTCGCAGTTGGATCTGTGTCATAGCCTAATCCGACTGTTGCGGAGGAAGATCAATGGGGCCGGGCCGTACCCGGAGAAAGGGATGGCGCTGATGCAGCAGTTCAATAATGGGAGTCACTTGCTCGATTTCCGGCGCTAGGTTCCGTTCGGCATCTTCTAACGCCGACTCGTAGGTATCTCCGACTCCAATCACGGTTTGATTGTAAACCACAATGCAGCGCTCACCATATTGAGCCAGTAATTTCTTCTCGTTGCGGCGCACCCAGTCATGATCAGCAAAAATATTGGGCGGAGTCTTCTCTTCTCGACTGTAACTTACATGGATTCGCGGCGTTTTCATAATTCACACTCCTTAGCCTTATTATAGAATAAAATTGCTGATTGACGCCCGCGCC
>DATAMF010000706.1:0-2878 GCA_036260665.1 Aggregatilineaceae bacterium
CGTGCTAGCCGAATTGGACGACAAAGCCGAGGAAATGCTCGACACCATCCAAACGCTGGACGACGAGATCGAACCCGTCACGGTGGAACTGGATGATAAAGCCGAAGAAATGCTCGACACCATCCAGACCTTGGACGACGAGATCGAACCCACCGCCGAGCCGCTTATGGCTGAACCCGCCGCCGAGCCGGTCATTCCCGAAACCCGCTACCGCGTTCTGATCCCGCTTCCCGCCGACATCGGCCAGCAGATCACGACGCTGCGCAAAGTCGGTGAAGTGAAACACGCGCCGCCGCCCGGCATCGAGTTAGGCATCACCTTCCGCACCGGCGATTTACCATCCGTTGAAGAGGCGTTGAATAATTGGGCACGCGCGCATCTGCCCTTACAAATCGAAATCACCGGGATTCAGGCCGAGGTCATAGGCGCTCAGCAGTATGTCGCGGCGCTGTTCGTCCAGCCCCAAAAGGAACTCAAAAAGGCGCAGGACGATCTGCTCAAAACCCTGACACCGCTGACTATTCCCGCCAACGACGACCCACCCGCCCTGCCCGTCCGCCTCATCATCGGCGAACGTATTCCGCCCAAACCCTTCCCGCGCGTGGTCGCCCAGATGCAGCAGACTTTCGATCCCTACATCTGGCATGCCGAGACCGCCACCCTCGTGAAGATCGAACCTGATGCGCGTAAATGGGACAATGTTCGCACCTTTGATTAGCCATCGGAGAGCGTCTATGTTTAGACACGATTTACCAGATCTTTTTGTCATTCCCAAATGGTACAAAAATATGTTCTTCGTCAAACGACGACCCAAATTCCGCTTCACGCGGGACTGGCCGCCGCCCGAACTCGCCGCCCTGGAAAACGACGATCCCCGCACCGAAGAGGATCGTCAGGCCAAAGCCGCCGCGCAGGAATTGTACGACAAGCGGCTGGCCGACGAAGGTTTTATCTCGCCTTTTCTCTTTGCCGATCCATCCGAAATCTCGTCCGATCTGCGCGTCGATCTGCGTGAACTTCAGCAGTATTTGCTCCCGCGTTTCTGGGCGTTCGATCAGGAAGCCCGCTACTACCAGAATCTCCACTATCTCTACCAGTGGATTTTTATCCTGGGCGCGTTTTTAACCACGACGCTGGCGGCCTTTAGCGTGCTGCTTTACCAGCGCGACGCCACCAACGCCGTCACCAATCTATTTGGGATCTCCACCACGCTTATCGGCGCGATCACAGGCAGCATCTCCTTTTTGGAAACGCGCCAGAGTCCCCAGCGCCGTTGGTTCCAGGCCCGTACCAAGGCCGAGCGCCTGCGTTCGCTTTATTTCCTGTTCCTCGCGCGCCAAAGTCCCTTTGATAAAGCGGATGCCAAACAGCGCTTAAAAGATTTGCGCGTGATGATCCTCAACATTTTGAAGCGCCGGAGTGACGAAGATGAACAAAGTTGAATCTACCCCCGCGCCCACCGAACTGATGCCGCCCCAGGAAGCCAAGCTTCGCACCCAGTTATATGTGCGCCAGCGCATCCGTCACCAGCAGAAGTTCTACCAGAACCGTGTGCGCGAATTCCAGCTTAATTCGTCCGCGATGCTGGTTGTCTCTGCCGTGCTGATGTTCGTGTCCAGTATCGTCTCGGCCTTTTCAACGTCGCTCAACAGCCCGTTTCTGGCCCTGTGCAGCGCGATCCTGCCCGCCATTGCAGGCGTAGTAGCTGCTTTCCGCTCGCTCTACCAGTGGGAACGTCAGGCCATGCTTTATGAGGATGTGCAGCTATCGTTGGAAGAAGCCTGTATCGAACTGCCCGACGAAGACTATCCCACCTCCCTGCCCGATGCCGAATATGCCGCCGCATTTCCGCGCGTCGTAGACAAAGGTGAGCAGGCGTTCCAAAACGAAGCCGCTCAATGGGGGCAAATGCAGATGGCGACGATGCAGAGCAAAATACAGAGCGCAGCCAACGCCAAAGACGACAAAAACAACTAACCGTCACGTTAATCAGTTGTAGGGGCGTTGCGATACGCCCCTCGATATTTATTCGCAGTTCACATTTTGCAGGTGTTCTTCGTATGTTTCCGCGAACACCTCGCCGCTGCCATCACATGCCGCCGTATGATAATAATAGTTCGTTGGCGGCGCATACACCGCCGCACTGATCGCGCTTAATCCGGGACTGTCAATCGGCGCAGGCGGTAATCCGGCCTGAATATACGTGTTGTACGGGGAAGATACTTCCAGTTGGCTGCTGCTCAGTCGCGGCCACCAATCGCCCGGTCCGCCCACCGCATACTGAATCGTCACCGTTGCGCCCAACCGGTTCCCCGCACGATAGCGGTTGTAATACACGCTGGCGACCAGTTTTTGGGTTTCCGGTGCGCGCGTCTCCCGCTGCACAATCGACGCAATGATCAACGCTTGATAGAACGTCACACCCTGCGCCGCCGCGTCCGCCTGCATCTGGCCGGACACATTCGCCGCGAACGCTTGCAGCAGCATATCGCGGAATGCTTCCGCCGTCGTATCGTTATAAACCGTGTAACTGCCGGGAAACAAAAATCCTTCCATCGATGTTCCGGCTGGACGGTTCATCACAAAATCGAACGGGGCGCTGGCTCCCGGCCCGGTCGCATTCAGAAAATCCGCGCCAGTGAACATCGTTTCCGCCGAACTGATCGCGTCCGCGATTTGTTCCCGCCGCCAGCCCGCTGTGACCGTGATCGTCCAGGGGCAATTCGGTGTACGCGGGCCTGTCTGCCCGCTCGGAGCCACATACGGATCGGACGATGGCGCGTTTTCCGCTGCGCCCGGCGGCAGAAACAACATCTGCCCTTCCAGCAAAAAACGATCCGTCAGACAGTTCGCCGCCAGAATATCATCCACCGTCACG
>DATAMF010000707.1:0-12305 GCA_036260665.1 Aggregatilineaceae bacterium
CGTGAGGCCAAACTGATGTGAACGCAGGTATCCAAAAGTGGAATAAGGAGGATGACATGTTGAACCGAAGATTTTCCGCCATTCTGCTGGTCGTCGCGCTGGTGTTGCCCGCGCTGGCGAGTCCATCGTCTGCACGCGCGCAAGACGGTGGGAATATCCTATGGCCGACTGAAGGTTGGTCGGCTTCTACACCCGAACAACAGGGCATGAGTTCCGAAAAACTGGCCGGGCTGTGGCCTATGCTGGTCGGAGGAACATCCGACTCTTCATTTGGTATTCCCTCCCCTGCCGGAAACTCAACCTATATCCATACGGCATTGGTCATCCGGCACGGCAATGCGGTTCTGGATGCCTCGGTTTATCCATTCAGCAACGACCAGCCTCACGAGATGTATTCCACAACCAAAGGTGTCGTTTCAACCCTGGTGGGAATTGCCATCGACCAGGGTTATATCAAGAGTACCGCCCAATCGATCTGGGACTTTTTCCCAAAATCGGAAACTGCCAATATGGACGACCAAAAGGCCGCCATCACACTCCATCATCTTCTGACCCACACCAGCGGCCTGAATATCGGAATTCCGACGGCAACCGGACAATGGGACACCGGCGGCAAAACCTATACCCAATATGTACTCGATTCGCCGATGGAGACTGCGCCGGGATCGACCTACAAGTATCAGGATGGTAATGCCGATCTGGTTTCTGAGATCCTTCAAGAAGCTACGGGCATGACCGCCTTTGATTTCGCCCAGCAGAACCTGTTTGGCTCATTGGGGATCACTGATGCTGCATGGGCAGCCGATCCGGAGGGTGTCAACTGGGGCGGATGGGGACTCGCGATCAGCGGGTACGACCTGGCCAAGCTGGGGTACCTGTTTCTGCATCGGGGAATGTGGGATGGGAAACAGATCGTTTCTTCAGACTGGGTGACTGCATCGATTAACGACCAACTCGAACCCTTGCAGCCGCACTTCTGGGAAGGCTATAGCAATTACTGGTACGATGGGCCAATCGGCTTCTGGTTCAACGAACCAGAAGGCAAGAATGCTCAATACCGGGGATTTGCAGCCTTTGGCTGGGGGATGCAGATCCTGGTGGTCGTGCCGGACCTGGACCTGATCATGGTAACTACCGGGGACATGCTTTCAGCCAGCCTCTTCACTGCATTGACATCGTATATTATCCCAAGTATCGAATCGGATCAAGCACTGTCTGACAATCCCACCGCTTATGAACAACTGCAAGCCGCTGTCACCGTCACCGAAGAACCTACTCCATCCGCTGCGATTTCGCTGCCCGCTGATGCCCAAACCATCTCAGGTAAGACGTATACCCTGGCCGATAATCTTGCCGGTTGGAAGTCGCTGTCGGTTACTTTCTCGGGCAATGAAGCCAGTCTGAAAATAGGCTTTAGGGACACCCAACTCGAATTTCCGGTAGGGCTGGACGGGGTCTTCCGTGTTTCGTCGGTCGGGATGCCGGTCGATCCGATTTTCTGGTCTCATCCCAATGTCCCGGTGGCGATCAAGGGGACTTGGCTGGATGACCAGACTTTCTCTATGGAATTGTGGGACTTGATGGGGAACCAGGGGTTTGTGATCACTATTCCTGTTAATACCCTTGAGATCAGCGTAGTTCCCGTCTTGTTTCAAGAGATGGCCATGACCATACAGGCCACACCACAGCCCTGAATGACAGCCGTACCAACAGCAATCAGGAAACTTGGATGCGGGTCGAGTTTCAAGTAGTGGTGCGGCAACCATATAAACTACCTGAAGTCGGTAGCAATCGGGGGAACAACGGGGCGCAGGAATATCTCTGCACCCCGTTGTGCTTTCTAGATTCTGGAGGTAACCAGCTAATCAGGATAGGAAATTGAAAAGGTGTCGGCGAGAAATGGTCGGAAAAGGTCGACTTTCCCAATGCTTCGATGTTCTAAGAATGCCTAGGGGCAGGATTCCCTTTCGCTCAAACAGGGGAATGGTCTGCCCCAAATGCCCCATAGGGGCTTCAAAGACACAGCTTGCTTCGACATCTGGCTGGCGACTTACAACATCATCCAGATGCTCTACGATACCCCGCACCCGGAGAATCCACAAAGCGATCTTACACCGCAAAAAACCAACCGCAATGCTGAAATCATCGCCCGTTATGAAGCCGGTGAAACTGGAGCCAGCCTCGCCAGTGCTTATGGCATTTCGGAACAGCGTGTTAACCAGATTGTCCGAGGGCGACGAAACTAGTACCCGACCAAGTTTAAGTTGTAGAGTAGTAGTCTTTGAAAACCGTGCGAGCATCATCTAACGAGAAAGCCCAATGAATGCGGCGTTTGGCGGCATTGCGTTGGTTTTCCCAGGCGATAATTTCAGTCGCCAAGGTCCATTCATCCGGTAGGCGTCGGCTCAAACATTGTGCCGACAGAACGCTGAGTTCAATCTCGGCCATATTCAGCCAGGAGGCATGAACAGGCGTAAAGTGAAAGCACAAGCGGCTCATGATGCGGTCAGCTTCCCGCTTACCAAAAAACTCGACCAAAGCGTGATAATGATGCGTGTTCAGGTTATCCATCACGACATCGATGCATTCCGCGTCGGGATACAACTCATCGACCAGATAGCGCATCGCATAGGCGAAGTGATACTTCTGGCGGCGACGAGTGACCAAGACATGCCGCTTCCCCGCTTTCGGTTCAGCGAACATGAACAGGTTACGAGTGCCCCGCCGTTCATACTCGTGGTCTTCCCGGCGGACCTGTCCCGGCTGGCAGACCAACGGCGAGCGGATATGCGCCAGCAATTGGTAACTTTTCTCATCAAAGCAAATCATTGGGCGCTGCGGATTGTAGGGTTGAGCGTACAACGTCAGAATATCCTCCATCCGGCGCAGAAACTCTGGTGTGATGGCGGGAATACACCAGCTTTTGACTTGCCAGGGCTTCAGTTCGTTTTTTTCAAGACCAGGCGCACGGTTTCCGCTGAAATATGCTCGACAATGCCATCCTCTACCAGCCGGGTTGCCAGTAATTCCATTGTCCAGCGGGCTTGTCCGGCAGGTGGTTCACTACATGCCAGGGCGACCAAGTACGCCGTCTGGCTGTCGTCCAGTTTCGGTTCCGGAACGGGGTGTGGCTTATCTTCCAATGCGTCATCGCACACGAGTACGCCGAACCGTTTGCTCACTGATATACAACAGTTCGCTGATTTCTCGGTCGGTTTTACCCTCATCACTTTTCAGCAAGCTATGCGCTCGTTGGATGACTGCCGCCTTGGTTTTGCCTTTGCGGACAATCGCCAGCAGTCTTTTTCGTTCTTTGGGGGTCAGCTTGACGACATGTTTCTTTTCCATGCTTCCAGCTTACCCGCACTATACATTCTCATCAAGTTCAGGTACTAGACAGACGATTTCCAAATCAAGTTCGAAGCGGGCGGTGGCATAGCCCGCTTTGTATTTGTTTAAAGTTTCCCGCATCGGTGAACCAACCATCGCTGATTTGACACGATCACAATCGAACAGTGAAGAGGGCGTGTTTTCTCTCGTAGATTAGTATTTACGAGGTTTTCCTGAGCAACCATCAATTAGCCTTCTTGGCTTTGTTCGAATACAAGCGATCCTGCCCTGTCAGAATCCTTGTCTCTAGCCGGTTGCTCTAAGGGAGGAATGGCCTGCATCAGGGTCTGTTTTGAGACTACGCGTTTATCGTTTCCAGACTTACGGCCAGGCGATAACCAAAACCTGGCACCGTTTGAATGAGGGCGGGGCGAGATAGATCAGATTCTACTTTCCGGCGCAGACGGCAGATATGCACATTGACTATTTGTTCGTCGTAGGGCTGCGACTCGTATCCCCACACCTGGCTGAGAATCTGAGTACGAGAGAGGACCTGGCCTCGGTGCTGAATGAGCAAGACCAACAGCCGGAACTCGATAGGAGTCAGATCAAGGGACCGCCAGTTACGAAACGCCTGACCGCGTGAGCGATCAATCATCAACTCCCCCAGGCGGATCACGTCTATCTCAGGCATTGAGAATTCATTAGCACGGCGGAGCTGTGCCCGGATGCGTGCAACCAGTTCGCGCAAGTTGGGGGTTTCAACCACATAATCATCGGCGCCAATCTCCAGCGCAAGGATACGATCATAATCATCTGCCTGTTCGACATAAACAATGAGTGGCACATAAGATCGAGATTGGCGCAATCGACGGCAAGCGTCGATAATCGAACTATCACGCAGCGGAGAGCCTAAGATGATCAGGTCTGGGTAGGCATCTCGTATGAAGTCAAGCCCGGTGAGAATGGTTTCTCGAATAACGGTATAGAATCCCGCTTTTTCAAGACCCACGCGCAGCTTTTGGCCACGCTCATCCTCACACAAAATCAATAACTGTGCGCCCATGTTTTCCTCACTGGATAACGTTCTCATCCTCAAATCACTAACGGCCCGGTGATGCGAAAAATTTAACATCAAAAGTGTAACTCTGATCAATAACGCATGTCAAGCAAGATGTTAAAAATTTCGCACTTGTTTTTGACTCGCTTCCCAAGATCGTTTATAGTGTTGCAAGTGCGAATTTTTTCGCACTAATGAGACATGTTGAAAAAAAAGGAGGAGGAAAACTATGGCAGGATCATTGCAGGGCCAGCTTAGCCGCCGCGAAAGCCAGATTATGGACATCATTTACGAGCTAGGAGAAGCTACCGCCGTCCAGATTCAAGCGGGGTTGCCTGAAGCACCGGGTAATTCGTCGGTGCGAACACTGCTGCGCATCCTGGAAGAAAAGGGTCATCTCACCCACCGCACCGAAAATGGGAAGTTTATTTATGTGCCTGTGATCCCGACAGAGAATGTCGAAGAGTCGGCGATCAAGCACCTGATCAAAACGTTTTTTGGGGGATCGGCGCCGCGCGCAGTGGCTGCACTGCTATCTACGGCGGATTTGTCAGAAGAAGAACTCGACGCGCTTTCGGAGCTTATTGAGCAAGCGAAAAAAGAGGAGCAAGAGTGATGTTTACGCCTGATCTGTTGGTTGAGTCTACCCTGCGGGTGACGGTTTTGATTGTTATAACGGGCGGGCTGTCGCTGCTGTTACGCCGTGTTCCAGCGGCGACCCACCATTGGTTGTGGCTGCTCACCGTGACAGCAGTGACGATCATGCCGCTGTGGTTGGCGTTCAGCCTTGAGTGGTCTGTCTCCCTGTTCACCCAACCTGCCAAAACTCCTTCCAGTGCGTCTGAGTCTCTTTCTCAATATTATGCTTTGGAGGGCGATACCGCCTCTCCGCCCTCCCAGGTGAATACCGCGCCTTCATCCACCACAACTGAAGGACAAACTAATGCTCCTGCAGTGACAGCTGCAGAGGATCGCCCTGCTGCCCTAACCTCTCCTGCGATTCGCCCAGCGTCATCTTCGCCTGTGGTGCGGGTAAGCAGCACCACGATTGCATTGATGGTTTGGCTAGGCGGCGCGCTGCTGTGCCTGGGGTATTGGCTGTACGAATGGGTCAGCTTGCTCAAGATCGTCCGGCAGGGGATGGTGCTGCATGACCGCGCCTGGATCGCTACGGTACAGTCGGCAGCGCACTTGATGGGAGTGAAACAACCTGTCAGGCTGATTCTCTCGAATCAGATTACGATCCCGATGGCCTGGGGTTTCCGTCGGCCTGCCATCTTGCTGCCTATGGACGCGCCAAACTGGACGCCCTCCCGCCGCCAGATGGTCTTGACTCACGAACTGGCCCATATCAAACGCGGCGATCTGCTGACCCAGTGGATCGGGTTGGTAAGCTGTGCGGTCCATTGGTTTAATCCGCTGGTGTGGTGGACCCAACGCCGCCTGTCAGTTGAGTGTGAACGAGCCTGCGATGACCGCGTTTTAAGCCTGGGTATTCATGAAACCGAGTATGCCAGCCAGTTGGTTGATATGGCGCGCTCGATCCTGCATTTTCGAGGCAGCATCAAAGCTTTTGCCCATAAAGCAGAACTGTCGCTGCGTGTGCGGAACATTTTAAACTCGCACCGCAACCGCCGCGCGCTTTCATGGAAACGCAGTTTTAGCGTCGCGCTTGGTTATGTAGTGCTCGTTTCACTGCCTATTGCTTCGATCACCCCTGGGCTGAACTTGCCTCATGCTGCGGGGGCAAAACAGTCAGAGACGACTCTGTTGTTGTCTGTGCCGGGCTATATGTCCAGTTTTTTGCCCCCATCAGCGCTGCAAGAATTTGAAGAGTCGCATAATATCCATGTGGTGTTGAACCCCTTTGATAATACCATAGCGGCAGCCCCTGATGGTTATTATCAAAGCATGGAACAGTTAGCCAATTCCGGCGATGTAATATTGATCGAATCGCAGATAACTTCTGATGCGACGCTGGCGGGTTATTTCTTAGACCTTTCGCCCATGACAAATCTTGACAGCAGCCTTGATATAGATGATTTTTTCCCGGCAGTATGGCAGTCATACCAGTGGGATGGTGGAATTTGGGCGCTGCCCACCTATTGGAGCATGGCAGTAATGACTTATCTCCCGTCGGCATTTGACGCGGTGGGGTTGGCCTATCCTTCGGAGCAATGGACAGTGGATGATCTCATCAATGCTATACGTTTATTAAAGACAGACGACAGCTATGGGTTGGAAATGCTCCCTTACCTGAGAGATTTTCCTTTGTTGATCAGCTTGTTAGGGGAGTCTTTGAATAATACGTTGGTAGTTCCTAACCAGCCCCGTTTTGATAACCCGAAATTGGCAGCGTTATTGGAACAGTGGAATCAGTTCCAGAGCGAAAACTTGATCGGCCCTGATATGTCTAAAGCTGTGTCTGGTACGCTGGAAGACCTGATGAATCCGAACGCCCCGATGCAGATCGTCGCGATGGGGGATATTTCCCCACGCAGTTCGCGCCAGATTGTGCCGCTGCCGGGTGGACACGCCAGTGTGATCCTGAGCGGTGGCGTGGCTGTCAGTGCCGGAACACAGCATCCTGAAGAAGCCTATGAACTGGCTAAATTTTTGACCACACGCCCCGAAACATTCAGCATCTACGGCTCAAGTGTCGCTCCCGCCCGTCAGTCGCTGTTCCATTCTGATGCTAATAATTTTGCCGATGAACTTCAGCCTGTGTTTGAAGAACTCGCCGCTAATGCAGTTCCTATCTCGGAACAGCGTTATCAAGTCTATATTTCCCTGGCAATAGGGCAGATCAGTCGCGATGATATCGCGCAGACACTGCAAGCCGCTAACCCGGTAACTATGGCTGATAAGCTGGCAGTGTTGGCGACGGTGGCATTAGCTGACCAGGATAACGCTTTGGCACACCGGGGAACCTTCACGCTCAATATCCCGGTTCCTGTAGCAGTCGAAATTCCTGAAGGCAAAGTAGCGCTAAAATTTGGGTTACAGTCCCTGGTACAGCCTTTACCCAACCAAGAAATTTGGGATCGCGTTCGAGATGATTTCACGGCTAACGATCCTGATGTGGGATATGTCGATCTCTTCATGATCAATGGTCCGATTGATGCTACTTCTGAGTATGATTGTGTTTACTCTCCGTTCCCACTTTCAACAAGTGACACTATCAACATGCTTGACTTAAGCCCGCTGATGGCTGCCGATCCTGAATTTGACCGCAGCGATTTTTTGCCCGGCACATTAGATCGGGTTAGCCAGGGGGCGTTGACCTATGGGTATCCGCTGACCGTTCAGCCACAGGTGCTGGCTTATAATATCGAAAAATTTCAGCAGGCGGGGGTTCCGCTGCCGTCTAATAACTGGACAACCAGTGATTTTGTCTCTACTTTGAAGGATATGAATGCAGCTACCGGCGAGCCTGTTATGAGTACCAACTTCGGTATCGCTGAGCATCTTTTCATCCTCACCGAAGCTTTTGGCGGGCAGCCGATCCTGATGCAAGCCGGGGTTCCCATCGTCGATTTTACCAGCCCACAGACGGTTGAGGCGGTGCGTAATGTGTTAGACCTGGTGCGTGAAGGGTATATAGGCTACCGATCGGCTCAAGACTCTGGAAGATCGCTTAATATCACCGATGATCCTGCGTTGATGACGGTTTACCTTGATCCGCTGGTAGGGATGATTTCCGGCGGAATGCCCGGCTGGAGTTATGTGTTTTACCCGGCGGGAACTTCTGCCTCAGTCGGGATCGGTGTAGGGGCAGCCTATATCAGCCCGCAAGCGGCGAATCCTGAAGCGTGCTATCGCTGGATCGCCACACTTTCAAAAAATGCCACATTGTTAATGGCAATGCCTGCACGTACCTCAGCCATTAACGATCCTACTCTGCGCGCTGCTCACGGCGATAATGCAGTAGACCTCTATCGACAGTTGGATGCGTTGATGCGAAAACCGGGGACTCAAATCTCTCAAACAGCATTTGGGGGAGAAAACATCAATATAGGCTACCTCAAATACTGGCTATACCGGGCGTTTGATGCTTACGTTTTGGATGATCAGCCAATCGAGGAGGCATTGGCTGACGCTCAGATAATTGCCGATGCCTATCTGGGTTGTGTGGCACAAATTTCGCCTGATCTCGTAGACGGAGCCGGGGAATACTACGCGGCTTATCATGACTGCGCGGTCAAAGCTGATTCTGAATATCCCTATTAACCGGTAAAGCGTAGAGGTCGGTGCTGGCTGTTAAGGACCGGCCTCGTTTGTTCTAAGCTTGACTTCTCTGAAAATAGCTGCTTATTTTCATCCTGCGTGGTGTGCGGTACGCTCATGATGAACTTTGCACATGGATAGCTGAAAAAGATAAGGCAGGATAAGCTGTTTCAAGGCTTTGACAAAGGATGAAACAGGCTGAACCTGCCCCCCATAATCATAGACTTGCTGGACCCATTTGCGCCATGTTTTTACGGGGTGACGACCTGGATGAAAGCCCAACTCTTGTTGGTCGGAACGATTTTGGCTCCAGGGAAACGCACTGTCACAGCAGCGTTGCGGGTGATGGGCTTGAAAGATGAAGGGAAATTCGCCCAATATCACCAGGTTCTCAACCGGGCCATCTGGTCGCCATTGGATTTGGCGCATACCTTGTTGATGTTGTTGGTAAAAACGTTTAGCCCAAAGGATCAACCGTTGGTGTTTGGGATCGACGACACGATTGAACGCCGCTGGGGGCGTAAGATTGCGGCGCGTGGCATCTACCGCGATCCGGTGCGTGTGGGGGTCATATAACTCATCCGCTGCTGATTTTCCCCGTAAAACCTGTATAATCATCGCCTCAACTTGAACAGATTACCCCCGAAAAGGATCATCCCATGCGGTTGCACAAAGTACTGCATCAGGTCGTGACTATGGCTCAGCCGATGGTAAAGAAGCTTGAAGCGCGCGTGAAAGCCTGGACGAAACCGGCAATCAACAGCCTGATCGGAGGGACGGCAGCCGACTTGGTGAAGAGTAAACCAGAGTTGGTGGCTGAGAATGCTTTTTTGCGTCAGCAAGTGATCGTTCTGAAGCGGCAGGTGGCACGTCCGCAATTGACGGCCAAAGATCGCGGTTTGCTGGTGCTGCTGGCAAGTCGAGTGCAGGAGTGGAAGAACGCCTTATTGATCGTGAAGCCGGAGACGCTGCTCTGTTGGCATCGGCAAGGGTTCAAGCTCTTCTGGCGGCAGAAATCGAAGGGACAGGCGCGCAAGCCGCGGATATCCGAAGAGACGATCACCCTGATCAAACAGATGGCGGTGGAGAATCGACGCTGGGGATCGAAACGCATTCGCGGGGAATTGTTGAAACTGGGTCTTCGCGTAAACAGGGGAACCATCCGACACTACATGTGGCAAGCGCGACGCAAATTGCCCCCGCAGCACTACGGCCAGAGTTGGGCGACCTTCCTGGCGAATCATGCCGGGGAGATCTGGGCCTGCGACTTCGTACAGACCTACGACCTGTTCTTCCGCACCGTATTTCTGTTCTTTATCATCGAACACAGCTCGCGACGAGTGATGCATGTTGGGGTGACCCGCACGCCAACGGATGAGTGGGTGGCGCAGCAAATGCGGGAAGCCACGCCCTTTGGCGAAGGTCCCCGTTTTTTGATCTGCGACAACGACGACAAGTATGGGGAGCGTTTTGAACATGCGGTGACGGGTGCTGGTGTCGAACTCATCCACACGCCTCCCTATGCTCCCAAGGCGAACGCCCTATGCGAACGCTTCATCGGCAGTGTCCGACGTGAGTGTTTGGACCATATCCTGATTCTGAGTGACAAGCATGCTCGACATGTTATCCGCGAGTATGGCGAATTCTTCAATCGAGCACGTCCGCATCAGGGCATCGATCAACAGATTCCCATCCCATCCAGTCGCCCTGACTTGCCTAAACACGCGCGTCGCAAAGTCATCGGGGTACCCGTTCTGAACGGTTTACATCATGACTATCAATGGGCTGCTTGAGGGGAAAAACCTAGTCGGATGACTTATCTGACCCCCACAGGTGACGAGGAAATGTGGCTGTATGATAACGACATCCTGCGTTTTGATCACCCGCCCATCCACATCTTTGCCCTGGAAGCCCAAACGGACGAGACGCCTGCCGCTCTGATTCTGACCACCCAGTCCGAACCGGGGAATCCCGAACAGCACCACTCCAACCTTCCATATCATTACTTGCATCGCAGCGGTGAGACGGAGCTGCTGGCGTTGGTACCGCGTGAGCAGGCCGAGCGCATCCGGCGTGAGATCGGGCAGATCGAAGGGGTGATTGAGGATGCCTTGTGGGGAGAAAACTATGCTCTGCACGCCGAAACTGGTATCTTCTGCCTCTGCCGTTTCAGCTCGCTGCTGATGAGCAAAGGTTATGGCGAACTGATCCCGGTCTATCGTATTCCGGGAGGGTACATGCTCCAGTTCAACCCGGAGTACAGCTTCACGCCACAGGAGATGGCCGTCGGGTAGTTCTTAGAGACATCACATAATCCCTTCATTCCAAAAACGAGCGGGATGACCGCTCGTTTTACTTGCCTGCGCTTTCAAAGAATATGTGTCTTTGAGCGAAAGAGGGATCCTGTTCGGATCATCAAAAACATCGGGGAAAAACAGAACGTGTACGGAGCTTTTTGAGTATGGGTCACGTCAAGCAGATCTTGTCGGAAAAGTGGGTATCACGGTCACTGGGGGTCCTCATTTTCTCGACGTGTTAGGGGCAAAACAACGGTGAAGGTGGTCCCCTGACCCACCTCGCTTTCGACTTCGATGGAGCCGCCATGCGCCAGCACGGCCTCTCTGGTAATGCTCAATCCCAGCCCCGTGCCGGCGATTGTCCCGACGTTTCCGGCGCGGTGGAACGGTTCAAACAGCCGCTTCAAGTCTTCGGGGGGGATGCCGATCCCCTGGTCAGACACCCGGCACCTTACGCTTTCGTCATCGTGTGAAAGCTCAAGGTGAATGGAGGCGTTCGGCGGGGAGTATTTCAGAGCGTTGGATACCAGGTTACTGATAATCTGCCGCATCAGGCGTAAGTCAACACTCACCATGACGGGCGCATCCATATACCGGTAGACAACGCGCTCGCGGTATTCCGGTCGACTCTGGAATTCCTCAACAATGTCCTGGCACAAGACATTCAGATCACTGTCAACCGGCTGAAATTCCAGGCGTCCCGCTTGAATCCGGGCAAGTTGCAGCACATCTTCCATGATGCCTTTCATATGGTCAACCTGCTGAAGGATTTTGTCCAATCGGACATCGATTTGCGCATCATCCATGCGTGCCCGGTAATGGGTCAACGTCTCGGTGGTCGCCAGGATCACCGCCAGCGGCGTGCGGAATTCATGGGAGGCAATAGAAACAAAACGCGACTTGAGTTCGCCCACCTCTTTTTCCTTCTCAAGCGCCAGGCGCAGCCCTTCCTCGGCCTGCTTCAAGGGCGTGATGTCCCAGTTGACACCGATCATGCGCACAGGCTTACTGGCAGCATCCCGAAAAACCACCGCCTTGACTTTGAGGTGTCGCCGCTCTCCGTCAGGACGCGTAATGCGAAACTCCGTATCGAGCGGTTTTTCGCCGGCTAACGCCGCTTGCATCTCCTGCTGCATTCGACTGAAATCATCGGGATGCAGCAAGCCAGCGTTCCAGGTCTGCTCGGTCTTTCCGGTGAACTGGTCGCGCGCGAGGTCGTACAGAGACAGCATTTGCTCATCCCAAATCAGCGTGTCAGTCTGAATATCCAAATCCCAGACTCCGATGCCTCCGGCTTCTGTCGCGAGTTGCAGGCGCTGTGACAGGCCAAGCCGTTCAGCCTCGGCTTGTTTACGCCCGGTGATGTCGGTAAAAGTCGTTACCACTGCGTA
>DATAMF010000709.1:0-6153 GCA_036260665.1 Aggregatilineaceae bacterium
AACCGCAGATCGGGCATCGGTATTGGGATCGTGCTGGGGCGGGGGAGCGACGATGACGGGGAACCGTCCAGCCGCGCTGAATTTGTGCCAACTGATACCATCTCACCCTCGCTTGCGCCAGCCATTACGCCGGATGGAGCGGCCCCCGCGTTCATGACCAACACGCCGAACGGATCGTTGATTGTTGCGCCGACGCGCACCGCGCTGCCGTTCGCTACCGTGACCCCCGCGCCGCCGACTCTGACGCCGTCTCCGACTGAGGGGCCGTGTATGCGTACGGCTGCCGCCGGGGATACAGTGTTGGGGATGGCGATGTCGTGTGGACATCGGGATATGGCGGTGGTGGATGTGATTCTCGAACTGAATAATATGACCGATCCGGCCCAACTGCGCGAGGGGCAAACGTTGGAAATCCCCTGGCCGACACCCACACCGGGCGGAGAAACGGCCACGCCTGAAACCGAAATCGGCAGCGACAGCGACGGTGGTGAAACGGGCGCGGCAGCGGCAACCGATCAGCCGGTGATGAACGAGTTTGGGACGCCGGATATGCTGGCGACGTATCAGAATGCGGAACCGACGCTGCGGCCCGGTATGGCGTGGCATACGGTGACAGAGGGCGAAGATATTATGGGGATCGCCCAGTATTACGGCACGACGGTGGATACGCTGTCGAAGATTAACAAAGAAATTCAATTCTACCAGTGCGACGCGGGTTACGATTACGGCGGGGAGAACTGCTCGGTGACGATCTATGTGGGACAGCAAATCCGGGTGCCGGTCACGCTGGCTCCGGCTACCGCGACACCCACGCCGGAGGGCACGCTGACACCGACTCCCACCGCTACGGCCACTTTCAACGCACCCTTTTTGATCTCACCGGCTGAAGGTGCGAGTTTTTCCGGCGATCAAATGGTGGTGCTGCGCTGGGGCGGCACGGGGACGCTGCGCGATAACGAGTGGTACTATGTGCGCGTACACGATCTGCGCAGCGGCGAAGAATATACCGCGCCGGTACGGGAGCAGTCCTATAGTCTTCCCGGCGGCTGGCAGCCCGCCGATGGACGGCGTTCGCACGAATTCGAGTGGACGATTTCGATTGTGACCTTAGATGCACAATACACCGTGCTAACGGAGGATCATCTCACTCAGCCTCGACGGTTTTTCTGGGAGAGTCGCTAGACAGTAACAGCATGGGGGCGTATCCATTTTGTGAGAGGAACAGCAATGAAGCGACGTTTATTGGGGTTAATTTTGTGTGTGGCTTGGCTGCTGGTGGCTTGCGGCGAGCAAGATGATACACCGGACAATCCGACTCCGGCCCCTTCGCCATCGCCGACCGACGCCGCCCCCACGCCTCTGCCGACGATTGAAATTGTGGCGGTTCCCACGCAGACTCCGGGTGGGCCGACGGTAACGCCGTCGCGGACCGTGCCGCCGACCATTACGCCCACTGTGAGTCCCACCGACTCGCCGCCTACCGAAACGCCGACGGCTACCGGGACACCCGGCCCGTATGAGCATGTGGTTCAGGCGGGTGAAGAGTGCATTCCGATTGCGATGGAATACGGGCATGTGGACCTGGGCGTGATTGCCGAAATCGAGCGCCTGAACGGGATTAGCTGCCGCGCGCTGCCCGCTGGTGAAACGATCCTGGTGCCGCGCCCCACCGCTACCGCCACGCCGCCCGGCCTGGATATGACCCAAACGGTGGTTGCGACCAGTGCGCCGCCGATGGTGACGATGGCGGCTGGTCCGTCGTATTCGCTCCAGCCGTATGTGGTGAAGGATGGTGATACGCTGGCGAGTATTGCGATTATGGCCGATTCGTCCATGCGCCAGATTTGCGAAATTAATCCGCTTCCCAATGGGATCAATTGCAGCGGGTGTAATTTTGAGCAGCCCAACTGCTGCTGTCCGAATCCGCCGGTGCTGTCGATTGGGCAGACGATCAACATCCCCGCGCCGCCGCCCACGCCCACCTATACGCCGACCTTCACAGGCAGCGAAACGCCGACCGCTACGCCGACTCATCCTGCGCCGCGCGTGGTTTTCCCGCCGGATGGTGCAACCGTCGCGGGGCAGGTGCGCCTGGCGTGGCTTACGTCCGGTGTGCTGGCGGCAGATGAATATTACATGGTGCTGGTGATCGACGAGACGACGGGCCAGCAGTTCAGCACGACGACGCGCCAGCTTTCCTACGATATTCCCGCTGATTATCTGCCCGACAATGGGCAGGCGCTCACTTTTGCGTGGCAGGTGACGGTGGGACGTGTGGGCGAGGACGGGCTGTTTTATCCGAGCGGGGCCGCGACACCGCAGCAGCGTTTCACGTGGTTGGGCTGGTCATCCTGAAATAGGTGTATGAGGGCGGGCTGCAAAAGTCCGCCCAGTTTTTTGTATAGGGCTTACTCGCTCGTTTCCGTGCCTACCGGGGTTTCAGCCGGCAGCGCATATTTATCAACAATCCCGGCGGAAAAGCGCATTATTGCGATCCATCTGTGGCGGTGCTTTCTTCCTGAACCACGTATTCGAGATCATCTGCGCCGAAATCAAGAATGAACTGATTTTCTCCCAATAGAAGCACATCATGAAACACCTGATTCCCAAAGTCCGCTTCGGTGAGATGCCATACCACTTCACCTTGGGGATTGTACTTCACGAAATCCGCATGGCGATCATCGGGTGTAATCAGACGGTTGAAAAAATACAAATTGCCCGATTCATCGGCACCAACAAATGGCGAAAATGTATCAGTGCCTTCGAGATTCCAGCGTTCTGCACTCGCATCGATCACGATGGCATCCCAGGCTTGAGTCGTTTGGGAATAACGCAAGATCACGTAGTACGTTCCCGCATCATACGCATGCCCATACTGGGGTGCAATTTGGTCCAAAATTTGATTCCGAGGGTATGCAACCACATAGATTTTTCCATCTAAGCTCGTTGCTATAGAACGCCATGGGGGAAGATATAGAGCTTCAGGGTGGGCGGCAATACCCATATCAAACGTGTTTTCAATCACTAACGTGCCATCTTGAATATGGGCTAAGTGGATGTAGCTTGTAGCATCATCAGTGCGTGAGCAAAACAGTATTCCGCTGTCACCAATGCGATAAAAACTGGGCGCTAAGGTTACAAAAGAGGAGATGTTACATTCCTCCACATATCCTGTGATATCCAAATCAAATAGAATTGCTTGTCCTGTCTGCAAATCAAGCCATACGAATGGATTCTCCGACTCAGAATCAAAAATTAGAAGTTTTTGACTGGCATATGGAATAAAATCCCGCCGTAAATTTAGACCAGGATACAGTTGCTGAATATCGTATTCTACGAGTTGGTTCGTACCTCGTTGAATAAAATACAATGTTTCATGATAAGCTGGTAGGCTTTGCTCTACATAGATGAACAAGTTTCCTTGCTCATCAAGTCTAGATTTTGTATTACATTCTTCACCACACTCAATGTGTGGAATCTGCCAGTCGTTAGAATCTTGGGCTTGTCCGGTTGCTGGCGGCAGGGGTATCAGAAGCAGCAAACAAAAGAACAGTAAAATCCTCGTTCTTGGAAACATGGTTTTCGCCTCTTCAATGCCTGATGTCAATAGGCGCGTATTTATCAATCATCCCGGCGGAAAAGCGCATTATTGCGATCCATCTGTGACGGTGCTTTCTTCCTGAATCACATACTCGAGATCATCTGCGCCGAAATCAAGAATGAACTGATTTTCTCCCAATAGAAGCACATCATAAAACATCCTATTTCCAAAGTCTGCTGCTGTGAGATGCCATACCACTTCACCTTGGGGATTGTACTTCACGAAATCTACATCGTGATTGATCAGTCTGTTGAGAAAATACAAATTGCCTGTTTCATCGGCACCAACGAATGGCGCAGATGTATAAGCGCCTTCAAGAATCCAGCGTTCTGCACTCGCATCGATAACGATGGCATCCCAGGCTTGAGTCGTGTGGGACTAACGTAAGACAATATAGTATTTTCCATGATCGTATAACTGTGCATACTCTGGAGCAATTTGGTGCAAAATTTGATTCCTGGTCTGGACTACGGCATAGATGTTACCATTGAGGCTGGTAGCTATAGAACGCCACGGGGGAAGATATTGGCCTTCGGCCTTAGCGGCGGTACCCATATCAAACGTGTTTTCAATCGCTAATGTATCATCTTGAATATGGGCTAAGTGGATATAGCTCGTGTTATTGGTGCGTGAGCAGAACAGTATTCCATTTTCACCAATGCGATAAAAACTGGGATCATTGGTCGCAATTGAGGAAATGTTACATAGCTCTACTTGCCCTGAAATATTGAAGATAAGGGGAACTGCTTGTTCGGTTTGAAGGTCAAGCAGGACAAAAGGATTCTGAGCCTGATAATCAAAGATAAGCAGCGTTTGATTGGCAAATGGAATAAAATCTCGCCCAAAACCTGTGATCGGGTATAACTGCTGAATATTGTATTCGACAAACTGAGTTGTACCTCGTGGAACAACATACAGTATTCCTTGATAAGAGGGTCGGCTGTACTCCATATAGATGTATAGATTGCCTTGCTCATCAAGTTTGTACTTTGGCGTGCATCCTTCACCACACTCAATGTGTGGAATCTGCCAGTCGTTAGAATCTTGAGCTTGTCCGGTTGCTGTCGGCAGTAGTATTAGAAGCAGCAAACAAAAGAACAGTAGGGCGCTCATTCTCGAAAACATAACTTTCGCCTCTTCAATGCCAGATGTCAATAGGCGGGTTTTCAGCCCGCCCATTTTGGATCTATGTTGGTCTATTCGCTCGTTTCCGTGCCTACCGGGGTTTCAGTTGGCAGCGCGGGATCGCGCACGCTCTCCAGCCGGACATTGATCGTTTCTCCGCTGACGAGGCTGGTTTCCACTTCTTTTGTATCGCAGGTCAGCCCGGCCTGTCCCGGCCCGGCATAGGTCACGACGTAGTTGTAAGCCACACCCGGCTTGACCTCGACCTCTAACGATTTTCCCTGGTCCACATGATATTCTTTGATATTGCCGGTGTCTTTATTCGTCAGGGCAATGGTGGCCCGCCCGCATTCCGTCTGGTTCTTAAAGTTCAGGGCCGTTTTGTTGTCATCGCCGCACGCGGCCAGCAGCAGGAGTATCCACAGCAACACCACACAGCGCTTGATCATCAGTTGTCCTCCCAGGGGATAAAGTCACGATGGCGGATTATAAGGAGGCCCCAGGGAAATGACAAGATACGTTCTGCGCAGTAAACTAGGGCGACATTTGTTTTAGAAAAGGAAATGGTTTGTGCGCGCAGTTATTTTTGATGGAACCCTTTCGCTGGCGGATATACCACGCCCGGTTTGCGATGCAGACGAAGCGCTGATCCGGCTGCGCCTGGGCGGGATTTGTAACACCGATTTAGAGTTGATGCGCGGCTACAAGAATTTTTCCGGCACGTTGGGGCATGAATTTGTAGGCGACGTGATCGAAGGCCCGGACGATTGGATCGGGCAGCGCGTCGTGGGCGAAATCAATATTGCGTGCGGCTCCTGCGACATGTGCCAGCGCGGATTGTCCAGCCACTGCCGCTACCGCCGGACGTTGGGCATGGTGCAGTATGACGGGGCGTTTGCCGAGTATTTCCGTCTGCCTGTTCAGAATCTGCACCGTGTCCCCGATTCGGTCACGGATCAGCAGGCCGTGTTCACCGAACCGCTGGCCGCTGCCTGCCAGGTGTTGGAGACGTGTAGCATTCATCCAACGGATCGAGTGATCCTGTTGGGCGCGGGCAAACTGGGCCTGCTCATCGCGCAGGTTTTGCGCCTGACCGGGGCCGATCTGACGGTGATCGTCCGCCAGCAGCATCCCGCCGATCTGTTAGCGGGGTGGGGGATTCGCGCCGCCGTACGATCCGAAGTGCCCGATAATCTGGCGGATGTCGTCGTAGACTGCACCGGGAGCGCCGAGGGGTTTGCCGATGCGCTGAATCTTGTGCGCCCGCGTGGGGCGATTTTGCTGAAAAGCTCGTATGCGGGCATTCCAGCCGCCAACCTCACTCAGCTTGTGGTGTCCGAAATCCGCGTGGTGGGGAGCCGCTGCGGTCCACAAGATTCAGCGCATCGGCAAACCCCTCGGCGCTCCCGGTGCAGTCTACGACGACA
>DATAMF010000710.1:0-1880 GCA_036260665.1 Aggregatilineaceae bacterium
CACGGTTTCGGTTTTCCTGATGGACGAAAACGGGAATCCGCTGTTTGGGACAAACGGCGGGCTGCTGGTGCAGAATGACAGCTATCCAATGAGGGGCGACTCACCCACAAGCGGCTGGACAGTGGGCGGCTATGTATTCGACGCGCATCCCCTGCGCCTGCCGGATGCGCTGCCTGCCGGGACGTATCGATTCGGGGTCAAGCTCTATACCTATTGGGATGGCGCAGTGCTGACTGCTCCTGACGGGAGCGCGTATCAGGTCGTGGGGACGCTGGTGGTAGAAAAATAAGCCCCTATCCCGGCTGAACACGAAAAAGCGTGTGTTCAGCTTCCCTTTCCCCAGTGCCTGGCTAAACATTACCCACATCTTGGGGAGGGTGAAAAAGTAGCCAGGTGGCAACGATATCTTGTAGGCGTTGCCACCCCCGCCATAACGTCTTAACCCCCGGCTCACCATCGGCGGTGCGCCCCATGAAGCCGCCCAGGTTAGCAATCGCTCGCACCGCTGCTTGCAGGGAAGGTGGTCGGGGAGCGGGGGTCTGGGAATGAGCCGTGAAGGCGGTCAAGGCCTGCCATTCAGGGTCGCTCAAGGCGACGGTGCAGGGGGCGTCGGGAGTTTGGCGGGCCTGATAAGTGAGCCACAGGATCCGCCAAGCGACCCGCGAACAGATTCCCAACAAGCGGTGCAGGGCCGCTACCGTACGCAGTTGGCTATCTTCAAACTGACAGCCGCCGCTTTTGAGAACATAGTGGAACCGTTCAACCAGCCAGCGGTAGGTGTAAAATTGGACAATCTGATAGGCGGCATCCAAGTCCTGCACCGGGAGGGTCGTCAACAGAATCCAGTGCAGCGGGGTTCGAAGGTCGGCAGGCGGGTTGATTTCCCGCACCTCTACGACTTGCACCGTCAAGGGTTCGAGAGGAATTACTTCGGTGCGCTTGGTCCGGTTTTTCGGTGGGCGCAGCGTGACGGTGGCGTAACGTAACTCCACCGTCGCTTGTCGCGCGGCCTGATCCTGCTGGCGCTGAACGGTCAGCGTATACTGGGCCGCCGGTGAAATCTGGCCCAGGTGGTCGCGTAATAAGGGGGCATCTTCTAAGCGACGGTTGCGAACAGCTCGGACCACAAAATCGAGCGCCCGGTTGTGGCTGTCCTGGTATAACTCATAGATGTCCGCTTCGCGGTCCCCCACGGTCACGATCCGTTTCGTCCCTGTTGGCAAGTGAGGTAAGCCGGCAAGCCATTTGAAGCTCTCTTTTTCGGTGATCGGTTTGCTTTGGTGGGCGTTGCGGGTTCGGTGATGCTTCGGCGCACGGGACCACACCTGCTGCCCCAAGAGTCCCAAGGGGACGCCTTGATCACTCACCGCTAACGTGCTGTGGGCAAAGAAACCGGGTGTTTGGTTATCTTCTAACACGCCCAGACCTTCTAAGGCGCTTCGATTGGCGAAATTGAAGGCGGTTGTATCTTGAACGGCTAAGATGATCGCCCCGCTGTCCGCCTCGATCCGCTGCGCTGTCATTTGCCCTTCGCTCGCGATAATCCCCTCATGGCTCACCTGCTCGTTGTTCACAAACCGATAGCCCCCTTTCAAATTTGCCCAGTTGGTCAGTGCTTGGGGCAGGTTTCCGGTTGGAGTAGCACTCAGTTGCTCCGTTAGCCGCTCCAACCGTTTATCCAATCGTCGATCCCCAAACTGAGAGTCCATTGCGCCGCTATCCTTTTCCTTTTTTTTGATCTTACCCTCGCCCCCAGACTTGTGGGTAATGTTTAGCCATGAAATGGGGAGAGGTTAGGAGAGGGGCTTTTGCCTATTCCGCCACCCGACTCCGTACCACCTGCTGTCCGGACTGTGGATAAGGTCGCGTTCCCACCCGTG
>DATAMF010000714.1:0-1958 GCA_036260665.1 Aggregatilineaceae bacterium
ATCAGCTCGATGGCCTTTTTATCCTGAGCCATGCGCTGGACGGTGACGCCGTCAATACGTGCATCCGGACGTAGTTTTTGAACATTCTCCACGATCCTGGCGAATGCGCGGCGAACCATGCCCTCATCTCGCAGGTCCAGCTCAACACCGTGAACATCTGACTTGTGGGTAATATCCGGTGACCAGATCTTCAATACGACAGGGTAGCCAATCCGTTCTGCGTGTGCCACGGCTTCATCCTCCGTGCGAGCAGAAAATGGGTTGGTGGTGGCGATCCCGTAGGCATCGATCAGTTCCTTGGACGCATCCTCTGACAGGACGGTTTGGTTTTGAAAGTAGCGGGCAGAAAAGTCGCTGTGCAGTGCAGCGCGGTCCGATGGGAGATCGACCGGCACGTCGCGCGGCGTTTCATAAAGCGCATCAAGGTTTCGCCCGTAAGACACCAGTGTCATGAAAGCGCTGACGGCTTGCTCAGGCGTGTCATACGTGGATACACCGGCCTCGTTGAGCACACGCATGCCTTCCACCATGCTTTCCCCGCCCAGCCAGGCAGCCAGAATCGGTTTTGAGGTGGTTTCCATTAATCCTGCGATGGCTTTGGCGCTGGCGGTTGGATCGGTCATCGCCTGCGGGGTAAGGATGACCAGCACAGCATCCACGCCCTTGTCTTTTACCACAAGCTCAGTCGCCTTGGCCAACCGTTTGGCCCGGGCATCCCCCAGCACATCAACCGGGTTACCGTGCGACCACATGGGTGGAAGCAGCTCATTGAGCGCCTGCATGGTCTCGGCTGAAAGTTCAGCCAATTTTCCATTGGCAGCAATCAGGGCATCCGTTGCCATTACGCCCGGTCCGCCGGCATTGGTAACGATGCCTAGATTGGGTCCTTTAGGGCTTCGGTTGCGTCCAACCAGTTCGGCCACATTGAAGATATCACCAATGTTAAAAACGCGCGCCAGCCCCACACGTTGAAAGGCGGCGTCATACACGGCATCTTCGGAAGCCATGGCGCCGGTATGGGAGGCGGCAACCTGGGCAGATTCCGGGAAACGCCCTGCCTTGTAGACGATGATCGGTTTGGTGCGTGCAAACGGCCTGGCTGCCGACATAAATTTACGAACATTGGCAATCGATTCGACATACAGGATCATGGCACGGGTCTGATCATCTTCACCAAAATAATCGATCAGATCACCGAAATCCACATCGAGTGTATTCCCAATTGAAACGAAATAGGAGAAGCCAATCTTTCCCTGGGCAGCCCAGTCCAGCACCGAGGTGCATAACGCGCCTGACTGTGAAATAAATAGATCGACTCTTTTGAACAACTGGCAAGAAATGCCAGCCAAAGCGGCTCATCCTCGGGCTTGATTGGACGCAGGGTAATTTCCTGGCCACCCGGTAATACGGATTTGCGGACGTAATTCTCGGGGTAAGGGTGCAGGGCAAGGTGCGAGAACGGCTTCAGTTCTTTACCAACCAGGGCTGGATCGATGACAATACGTGCGTCCAGGGCAAGCACGCTCTCAGGGGAGACCAGCAGCGGGTTGATATCAAGCTCAACGATCTCAGGATAATCCGCGGCAAGGTACGATAACCGGATCAGCACACCGATCAACTTCTCCATGTTCACCGGCTGGCTGCCGCGATAGCCGTTTAACAGCGGCCAAATCTTTAGCGACTGCAGCATACGGAGCACGAGACGTTCGTTAAGCGGAGGAAAACCCAAGGAACGGTCCTGGAACAACTCAGCCCCTGTACCGCCCATACCCGCCATAATCACGGTTCCAAATACGTTATCTTTTTTGATACCGATAATCAGCTCGATGGCCTTTTTATCCTGAGCCATGCGCTGGACGGTGACGCCGTCAATACGTGCATCCGGACGTAGTTTTTGAACATTCTCCACGATCCTGGCGAATGCGCGGCGAACCATGCCCTCATCTCGCAGGTCCAGC
>DATAMF010000543.1:0-4418 GCA_036260665.1 Aggregatilineaceae bacterium
TGCCGCCCAAAGTGATCCATCATCTGGTGGCCGATCCATTTGAGATGTTGAATATCTGGATGGAACAATCCGAGCAGGTGATCGAGCGCATCTACCAGATCTCGGCGGGGCATCCCAACATTGTGCAGATGATCTGTCAGGCGATGGTCGAAGAATTGGACCAGGACGGGCATAATAGTAATCTGCTCAATTTTGAACACCTGGACCGTGCCACGTCGCGCCGCACGCTCCAGGAAGAGATCGTACAGACCATCTGGGGCCAGATGAATCCCTTGGCCCGTCTGATCACACTCACCTGGCCCGAAGGCGCGCGCTTTATGAAGCTGTCGGAAATCGAGCAACAATTAAATGCCGTCGGTCTGGAAGACATTCCGCCCGAACGGTTGGAACGAACGGCCAAAGACCTGGAACTCTATTGTTTTGTGCGCCCGAAGGACAATGATCGTCTGGAATTGATCCCGATGGCGTTCCCGGCTATTCTTGACTTTATGACCGACAAAAAACGCCAGATCGAAATTGTCAAACGGCATTACATGGTTGATCCCGAAGGCAATAATCCGGCGGGGTAGGCGTCTATGATAGGTATTGATACTTCTGCTGCCAACGAGACTTCTTTTCACACTCAGGGTCCGCTTCCACCCGACGCCGGGCACTTATACGTGTCCCGTCATGCCGACGCCGCCGTGGAGAAGTTGATCGCCGCGCGCGATTATGTCGCGCTGATCGGCCCCCGGCTCAGCGGCAAATCCAGCATGCTGCTGCACCAGTGGGCACGTCTGCGCCAATCGCCGCTCCATCTGCCCATCTATCTGTCGCTCGGCCAGCTCAAAACCTTGTCAGCGCCGCAGTGGTTCGCGCAGGTTCACCTGCAAATCGCCCGCCAGACCAACGGCCTGATGCCGGTCCCCCGCGACCCGGCCACCCATGCCCTCGCCCTGGAAGATGAGATCGTCACCGCGTTGGAAACGACTCTGCGCGGCAAGGTGCTGGTCCTGCTGCTCGATCAGGTCGAATCGGTGCCCAGCGAGGTGTGTACCAGCTTTTTCGCCACCGTGCGCGAAATGTTCGTCAACCGCTGGATGAACCCCCTGCTCAACAATATCTCGTTTGTGCTGGCTGGCCGTTTTGTCCCTGACGAGTTGATCAAAGACCCCACCATTTCACCCTTCCGCGTCACAGAGATTGTGTATCTGGAAGATGCCGATCTCGAACATACGACGGAATTGGTGTCCTGGCTGGCGACATCGCGCCGCCAACTGTCTTCCGATGTGCCCGCCCGCATTTTTGAGTGGACCGAGGGCGATATTTATCTCACGCACAAGTTGTGCGCCGGTCTCGCGCGGGACATCAGTGAGGGCGCGGTCCTGCTGGCCGATGTGGATCGGGCGGCACGCCGTTATCTCTACGAAGACGACATTTTCCGCAAAATGTGGAGCCAGGTCCAAGCCGATCCCGAAGTTTTGGCATTAGTGACGACTCTGCTCGCCCACCGCGACTCGGTGCGCTTTACGCTCTTGCAGCGCCATATTATGCTGGCCTGGCTCGAAGGTGCGATCAAATCTGATCCCGCCGGGTATTGTGTCATGCATAGTCTGGTCCACGAGAGCGTATTTTACTCGATGCAGCACGCCATCAACGGCAACGGCAAAACCCGCCGCACCCATGCCATGAATCTGCACGAAGATCAAACGGTGCTGCTGGAGCGTTACCGCCTCGATCATGTGCTGCATCCGGGCTTGACGAGTTATGTCTACCGCGCCACCGATCTCAAAACCAATGATGTCGTCGCCATTAAACAGTTGATCGTATCCCGCGAACTCAACGAAATGGCGTGGCACCGTTTCCAGCGCGAAGCTGATGCCCTCAAGCATCTCCAACACCCCTACATCGTCCACATGCTGGACGCCTTCCGCGAAGGCGATTTTGACTATATCGTGATGGAATATGTCTACGGCGGTTCGCTGTTTGATCGTCTCAACCGTGAAGGCCGCCTGCCCGTTGTGCAGGCCATCGAAATTATGATCAAACTCGCGGGCGCGTTGGCCTATGCCCACAGCAAAGGCATCATCCACCGCGACATCAAACCCTCCAACACCATGTTAACCCCCGATCTGTCGCCCCGGCTGGCCGATTTTGGTGTGGCGCGCCTCAACTATCACTCCCGTGTCACCCTGCCCCAGACCGTCATCGGCACCACCCCCTATCTGAGTCCCGAAGGCTGTCAGGGCGAAACCCTGGACGAACGCGGCGACATCTGGTCATTGGGCGTGATGTTGTATGAGATGCTCGCCGGGACGCTGCCGTTTGTGGGCCGCACCGACGATCTGATCGCCCGCTCGATTCTCAACGCGCCCGTGCCCGACATCTCCACCATCCGCCCCGATGTCCCACCGGAAGTCGCGGCGCTGATCGGCCAGATGTTGAACAAGTCCTTGTCGTACCGCATCCAATCCGCCAAAGAGGTTTACGAACGCCTGCGCGTGCTCCTCGCCCGGCTGATGCAGCAGTCATCGTGATTTTCAGGCGGTCACGCTTTGGTCTCGCTTCCCGGCGATACTGACAGACATAAGGTGTGAACATACCTTGATCGAATAACTAACACCTGTCTGACAGCGTTGCACCAAACACCCCCAATGCTATAATCGGCATTGATTGGCAGCACGCAGTTGGACGGCACACAAGTATAACTAGCTGGGAGGAATAACCGCATGTTGCATTCTCGTATTTCACGTTGGGTGGCTCTTTCCATCGTCGCTATCATGCTGGCGGCTATGGTGCCTGTTTTGCCTCAGGCCGAAGCGGCTGGTGGCGTCATGGCTTATGGGGATGTGGTTTCAGGCCAGCTCAGCAACAAAAGCTACTTCGAACTCTGGCAGTTCGATGGCACTAAAGGGGATCGGGTCCAGATCACCATGACCGGCGACGGCCAGTTAGACCCCTACCTGGGCTTGATTGAAGGCGCTAGCGAGCAGGTCTTGGTTGAAGACGACGACAGCGCTGGCAACTCCAACGCCATGATCGAGACAACCCTGCCCTCGACCGGCACCTTTGTCATCGTCGCGACTCGTTATGACTTCGATCTCGGCACCAGCCAGGGTTCCTATGACCTCGAACTGGCCGGTGGCACTGGCCCCAACACCAATACCAGCGCCAGCACCACCAGCGGCGCAGGGGAAGAAGTTCAGCCCGGTGTCTTCTATTATGGCGCGCTGACTCTCGGTCAGAACGTGTCGGGCACCATCGATAACACCTCGTTCGCCCATATCTATGATCTGGAAGCCGAAGCGGGCACCCAAATTGTGGTCGCCATGTTCGCCGACTCCAGCACAGTGGATAGCTACATCATCTTCGCGGATGCCGAAGGCAACGTTCTGGCCGAAGATGACAACACCGGCATGGCCCTCGGCGGCACCGAAACCGACGCCGCGATGGTCATCCCGATTGAAGAATCCGGCACCTATATGGTGATCGCCACCCGCGCCGGGTTGGACAAGGGCAAATCATCCGGTAATTATGTCCTGATGGCCGTTATCCCCGAAGAAGATACGACGCAGGCACAGCAGGATCCGGTTGCTGAAGATGCGCCCGATGGCGTGCAATACGTCGGTGATATGGAACTCGGCGGCTCGACCACCGGCAGCATCACCAATGACATCTTCGTCGCCCTCTACACCTTCACGGGCGAAGCGGGCGAAACCGTCACCATCACCATGCGCAGCACCGATGGCCTCGACGCCTACCTTGGCCTCATCGACCCCAACGACGAAGTGATCGCTGAAGACGATGACAGCGCGGGCGGCACCGATGCCCAGATCAGCATCCGTCTGCCCGAAAGCGGCCAGTATGTCGTCGTCGCCACCCGCAACGGGATCGACGCTGGCACCACTGTCGGTAACTTCTCGCTTGATCTGCTCGCTGGCCCGCCGCCTGCGCCCGAAGGCACCTCTGGTGTCGGTGGCTTCGGTGGCCTGCCGGGTCGCGCCTTCGAACTCGATGGTGAAACCTTCTTCCTGCGCGGCGACAGCAACAGCAAGAATCCCGACAAGGCGTCGCCCTTGGAACAGTTCCTCGTGCCCGATGACGCCCTACCCGGACGCAGCTTCGAAGTCGGCACCGAAACGTTCTTCCTGAGCGGCAACGGCAAGAGCACCAACCCGGAGAAAGCCTCTCCTGTGGAAGCCTTCTTCGCCCGCCACGCCGAGAATCAGCTCCCCGGACGCAGCTTCCAGGTCGGTGGTGAAACCTTCTTCCTGAGCGGCAACGGCAAGAGCGCCAACCCGGAAAAATCCAGCCCGCTGGAAGCCTTCCTGGGCAAGTAACACACGCACTGTACAGCAAACACAATCGGGGAAACCTACCCAGGCTTCCCCGATTTTTTATTTCCACTATTTCACACGCTGATGGATGGTAAACTCGCC
>DATAMF010000715.1:0-4532 GCA_036260665.1 Aggregatilineaceae bacterium
AGAAAGTCGGCCTGGACAGCCTCGACAGCCAGGCGACTCGCCTCTTCGCCTGCGGCAGCGCCGCCCATGCCATCGGCCACCACGGCCAGCACCACGCCTTCGAGAGCCCACAGGTTGAGGCTGTCTTCGTTATTACTGCGCACCCGGCCCACATTCGAAAGCGCGCCAGCGTGGACGACGAGATTGGTGTCGAGATCGGGCACAATCAAGGGCTCACCGCAAGCCGTACATTTTGCTGCCAGCGGCTTGTTATACGTCCCACAATGCAAACAGGTGAGCGGTACTCCCATTATATCCGTGGGAGGGACTTTGACTTTTGCCTGATGCAAGCGTTCGATCATACTTGGCTCCAATGTATGTCCCCGTTCCTTGATAAATCGCAGCGCGTCCTCAACCAGGGTTCCCGTACCGTGAACACCACGAACGACAGGCGGTTCTTCAAGATCGCGCCCGCATTGGAAACAAAACACTGCACGGGACACATTTTCGTGCCCGCAGCGTGGGCATTTGCGCATCTGTAGCGACAAGTTAGCAGTCCCCTCTACATCGGGCCAGAGCTTTTCATTTCATCAATAAGAATTCTACAGAAGCTTTGCAACCGCGCAAATAAAAATCGTCGATCAATCGGACAATCGAGCCAATTCCCGATGGGCGGTCCGCTTCGATTCGGTGTTTTTGTGAGTTATTTACAACCAACTGCTTGACTCGAGCAGCGAAATCGTGATACATTAATTACGAAACGTAATATGATGTTCAGATACATTACGTCCAGGTATATCGCTCGCGGAAGACGGCGATAGACACGAAAGGTACAAGAGGCAAAAGTGATGATCAACCTGTTCGTTCACGGTGAAGACAGCCTCACGGAGCCGTTCTCCCACGGGACCCCGCAGGATATGGAGCGTCCCCTGGATCGCGGCCTGACCATCAAGGAATACTCCGTGCTGGGATTGCTTGGGATTGGCCCGCAAAGCAGTTATAGTCTGGTGTCGATGTTCAGTGTGCGTCCTCGTCGGCTGCACGCCCGGCATCACCTGATACGCCAGATCTTGAAGCGGCTCGAACGTGCCGAGATCATCCTGAGCGAACTCGACATCAGCAGTGAAAGCAACCCGCAGAAGATCTACAGCCTGACCCCAACCGGCGAAATGCTGCTTGATAACTGGCTAAAAAAGCCGGTGACGATGGTAGACATTCTGGATATACCTGATGTGCTTCTCAACAAGTTCCTGTTTATGGAGCACCGGTTGTCACGGCAGGATATTCTGACCTGGCTGGATTCCTACGAACAAAACCTGGACATGATCCACTCAATCCGCAGCTACTTTTCCGATACCGGCATTGAATCGGGTTGGGCACATGAGAAACTCACCTTCCAGTACACGCTGATGGAATTTGAAATGCGCCGCACCTGGCTCCAACAGGCACGCCAGGCGATTGAAGATCGGTCAGACGCCAGGGTCACATCTGGCCCGACAGAAAGTCAAAGGGAACACGCATGATGATCGACAATCCCGCCAAAGTAGACCATGTTACGACGAACGCCGTCCACAGCGGATTGTATTATCCGAACCGGATGGGTAGGTTGTATTTTACTGCCCTGGAAGAAGTGATGGGCACCAACGGGCTGAACGCGATCTTACACCTCGCCGGGCTTGATCGGTTTATCGGGAACTACCCGCCCGAGGATCTGGAGCGCCAGTTTGATTTCGCCGACTTCACCGCGCTGGACATGGGTCTGGAAAAAATGTATGGCACGCGCGGCGGGCGTGGATTGGCTCTGCGCGGTGGACGGGTATGTTTTTCGCGCGGTCTGAAGGGATTTGGCGCGCTGGCGGGTGTGGGTGACCTGGCATTCCGGGTGCTGCCACTTTCGATCAAGCTCAAAATCGGACTACCGGCGCTGGCCTCCGTCTTCACCAACTTCAGCGATCAGGTCTCGATTGTCTCAGAATTTGAGGATCACTACGAATATACGATGGACCCCTGCCCGGTATGCTGGAACCGCCAGAGCTCAACGCCATGTTGTCACGTGGGTGTGGGCGTCCTCCAGGAAGGGCTTCGCTGGGTCAGCGGTGGGCTGGAATTCCGTGTCGTCGAGACAGCCTGTCATGCCCGGGGCGATGAGCGCTGCATTTGCACGATCTTCAAAGAGCCGCTGAATCGCGAGTGAACGTTGCGACAGCTTGCATCAGGGGCGAACCAGCATCGCCCCACGTCATTTCTGAATGTCGGCCCGCAAAACGTCGGGAAAATACTGGGTAAGGGTTACGCCCCGCCAGTCTACCGATTGGATCGGGTGTCCGATTTGGGCTGCCGTATAAAAAAACATGGGATCCGTGAGAAAACACAACATATCCAGCGGCGTGAACAGGTCAAGGTGAGCCGACGCCAGCGGCACCGAGAGCAGGGCTTCCGCCTGTCGGCGGGTGTACCGGAGTGTCAGACGAAGCCGTCCGCCGTCGATGCCCCCGGGTCGGACTTCATCCGGGGTGCCCAACGCGGCGAGCAGCGTTGCTACCGAGAGGTTTCCTTGCCGCTCCTCGTCTGTCAGGCAGACCGACATGATCCGGTTGTCCGCTTTAAATCCGTTGAATCCGGGATAAAAAAACACCTCTAGCCAGCCGTTCGGTGTTTCGATGTTGATCGCTGCCGTTGGCCCCGGCGCCGTCTTCTCGAAACGAATCCCTGCCTGCCGCAGCAGACCGATAGCTTCCCCAATGCGAGTCTTGCCTGCTCGAACGCCTAACCAGCAGGGGCCATCGCAATTCTCGCCCGGCGCCGCCCAAGCCGTATCGAGCGGTTGGAGGCGTACCACCACCACCGCCGCGCCGATCACCCCGGTTAATCCAAGCAGCAGCACGGCCAGCCAGTAACCGGGGCTTCGCCGTTTGCCACCGGAACGCAAGTGCGGATCAGACAGACTGCCTCCTGTGGGAAAACACAAAGGGCGACCGTACTGCCGCCCTCTGAAGCCTTGCTGCGATGTGAAAGCTATTTTACTGCTTTCCGGAACTTGTAGCCATACAGGATGACGCCCTGTGGTCCTTCAGTGCGCAGCTTGCGCGTCACCATCTCGACGCGATCCCCGATCTGAACCGGGCCATCGACGTCCGTAAGCTGCGCCGTGACCATCGGCCCTTCGTCCAGTTTGACGCCTGTTAACCTATGCCCCTGTGATCAATGAATGCTTGATCATGCTGGAAAGCTTCTCGGAAATTGAACGGGAGATGTTAGCGAACATCGCCTCGAACTATATTAAGTCGAGCGACGACATCCTGGATACCACGACCTTTCGGACGCTGTATAAAAAACAGGCCATTAACTTCTCCGAAGGGGCTTGGCGTGTCATTCCACTGATTTTCCAGTATTTTATGGCAGGACCGTACAAAGCGAAAAAAGCGAACCGGGAAATTCCTGAGGCGCCGAATACCGATGAGCCGCCTCACTGGTCGTCTATGCCTGGCGGTTCAGCGCCGTAAAACGGTTCCTCTTTCGACACAGGGCAAAGGAACGCTGTTTATCGAAACTCGTTCGCAACCGGATCACAAGGTCGGTCATCCTATATTCTCCCGGTCACGTCGCGTGCGATTCTACTGGCCCGGAGGGAACAACTCAGGCGACCCATCCAGTGGACAACTCGGCTGAGCAACGTCGACGGCGAGTACGATCCGGCAAGTATATAGAGCGTGACCGGCCACCATCGCCTCAGCAGCAGGGCAGCCGCGTCGTCAACTGCACTACCTGCTGGCCTGTACAATCGAATCGTTGGTTGTGCTGTACGCCCCTTTGATTAGGGAGCAGGCTGTTCGGCACTGTCTATCATCAGGGTGATCACGCTGACATTGTCTTCACCGCCGCGCGCGTTTGCCATGTCGATCAGGCTGCTTGCTGCTTCATCCGGCGTCGTCGCTTTGAGCATGACTCCGGCAATATCGTCGGCATGGAGATGGCGTGTCAGGCCATCGGAACAGATCACGAGCCGGTCACCGGCTTTCAGGTAGCGCGTGTACACGTCCACGTCCAGGTCATAGGACTGGCCGAGTGCACGATACAGGACATTACCCATCGGGTGCTGTTTTGCCTGTTCGGGAGTAATGTGGCCCGACGCGACCAGTGCCTGAACAAAGCTGTGATCGTCGGTTATCTGGTTGATCCAGTGTTCGTTTCCATCGAAGAGATACGCCCGGCTGTCGCCCACGTGCGCGATGATGGCCCGGTTGCTCCGGATCAGAGCCATCGTAATCGTAGTTCCCATACCTTTGCGCGATGAATCCGAATCAGCCCGGTGTTTGACCGCCCGATTCGCGTCGAGCACAGCTTCGGTCATTCGACGGCTGAGTTCGCCTTCCGCAAGCACCTGCAAATCCTGGCTGCCGCGTGCTTCGCCCAGAAAGTCGGCCTGGACAGCCTCGACAGCCAGGCGACTCGCCTCTTCGCCTGCGGCAGCGCCGCCCATGCCATCGGCCACCACGGCCAGCACCACGCCTTCGAGAGCCCACAGGTTGAGGCTGTCTTCGTTATTACTGCGC
>DATAMF010000018.1:0-7265 GCA_036260665.1 Aggregatilineaceae bacterium
TCAGAAGGGCGAGATTCTCGTTACAGCCTGCAACCTGAATCCACACCAATCCACCGACTTACACTGCAATCTGCACGGGACAACGGCGGCGGCGATGTCGGGGCGGGTGCTTACCGCTCAGTCGATGAACGCCTACAATACCTTTGATGCGCCGAACACGGTCAGCCCTGTTCCATTCGATGGGGCCATGCTCGATGGCAGCAACCTGAAAATCACCCTCCCCGCCATGTCCGTGATCGCCTTGACGATCCACTAAGATTTATGCGCCCCCACCGGCATGGGATGGGGGCGCATGTTTGATCAGATCGTCTCGTGCTGTTGGCGATAATGCGCCTGCAAACTGCGCACCCGCAAATCCTTAACCCGCAGCGCCCGAATACCGTTCACTGCTGCCTGCGCTGCGCTGAGGGTTGTCAGCAGCGGCACGTTATAGCGAATCGCGGTGGTGCGGATCAGCATGCCGTCGTCATGTGCTCGCGGCCCCAGCGGGGTATTGATAATCAAATCGATGCCGCCCTCTCGAATAAGGTCCACGACATGCGGGCTGCCTTCGCTGACTTTATTGATCGGCTGGACATCCAATCCCGCGTGAATGAAAAATTCAGCCGTGCCGCGTGTCGCCACCAGCCGGAAGCCCAGCCGCTGCAAATCGCGCGCCAGTTTGAGCGCCGCGCTTTTATCGTAATCGTTAACGCTCAGGAAAACGGTTCCTTCGAGCGGCAGACGATCCCCGGCGGCAAGCTGTGCTTTGGCGAAGGCATGGCCAAAATGAGCGGCATGGCCCATCACCTCGCCGGTGCTGCGCATTTCCGGCCCCAGCACGGTATCGACTCCCAGGAACTTTTTGAACGGCAGCACGGCTTCTTTCACAAAAAAGCCATCGACGCGCGGTTCCTCGAACAATCCGAGATCGGCTAAGGTTTGCCCGGTAATGACAAGTGTCGCCATACGTGCCAGCGGGACACCAGTGGCTTTGCTGACATAAGGCACCGTCCGGCTGGCGCGGGGGTTGACTTCCAGCACGTACACAATATCATCCTTGATCGCGTACTGCACATTCATCAAACCTTTGACACCCAGCGCGAGGCCCATCCGTTCCGTATACTCGTGGATATGGGCCAGATGGTAAGCGGAAATTTTGTAAGGCGGGATCACGCAGGCCGAATCCCCGCTGTGGACACCCGCTTCCTCGATATGCTGCATCACACCGCCGATCACCACGCGCTCACCATCGGCTACCGCGTCCACATCCACTTCATAGGCATCTTCCAGGTAGTGATCGATCAGAATCGACTGGCCCGGCACCACGTTTAAGGCAGTGCGGGTATACTGATCGAGCGCCTGCTCATCGTACACAATCGCCATCGCCCGCCCGCCCAGGACATACGACGGGCGCACCACCACCGGATATTCGACCTGGGCCGCGACCTGCCGCGCCTCCTCGATTGAATTTGCCATTCCATAGGCCGGACTCGGTATTTCCAGTTCAGCCAGCAGCGCCGCGAATCGCCCGCGATCTTCAGCAATCGCAATCGCATCGGGACTGGTACCCAGAATCGGGATGCCGTATTGCGCGAGTTTGGCGGTGAGGTTGAGCGGGGTTTGTCCGCCGAACTGCACGATCACGCCCTTCAGCGGTTTTTCACGCGCGGCGATATTCAGCACGTGTTCGAGTGTCAGCGGCTCGAAATAGAGCCGGTCCGATATATCGTAATCGGTGCTGACCGTCTCCGGGTTGCAGTTAACCATAATCGCTTCGTACCCGGCTTTTTGGACAGCCCACGCCGCATGGACACAGCAGTAATCGAACTCAATCCCTTGCCCGATCCGGTTAGGCCCACCGCCGAGAATGATCACTTTCTCTCGTCCGGTAGGCGGGGCTTCGCTCTCGGATGCATAGGAGCTGTACAGGTAGGGGGTATATGATTGGAACTCAGCCGCACAGGTATCCACAACGTGATAGGTTGGCGCAATGTTCAGCGCCAGCCGCTGCGCCCGAACTTCCGCCTCAATTGCGGTTTGCGAAGCGGAGCGCAACAGCCACGCGATATGTCCATCCGTGAACCCGGCTTGTTTGGCTAAACACAGCAAATCGGGGGATACCTGCTCCGCCTCACGGATGATCGCCTGTTCCAGCTTGACGATCTCCGCCAACTGGGTGACAAACCACAGATCGATCTGGCTGGCCTGGACCACTTCAGCGGGCGTATGTCCGGCCCTCAATGCTTCCCACAGCGCCCAGATCCGCTCTGCGCGGGGATGGGCAAGGCTGCTTAACGTCCCATCCCAAACGGCATATTCCGGGGTTGGATACGGCGGGCGGGCGAGTTCCAGCGAGGCCAGCCCTTTGAGCAGCGCTTCTTTAAACGTGCGCCCCATTGCCATCGCTTCGCCCACCGATTTCATCTGCGGACCGAGGCTGGGATCAACGCCGGGGAATTTTTCGAAGGCCCAGCGCGGCAATTTGGTCACAACATAGTCGATGCTCGGCTCAAAAGCGGCAACAGTGGTCCGCGTAATGTCGTTGTGCAGTTCGTCCAGTGTATAACCAACCGCCAGTTGGGCCGCCAGTTTCGCAATCGGGAAGCCGGTAGCTTTGCTCGCCAGGGCCGATGAGCGGCTGACGCGCGGATTCATCTCGATGATCAGCACCCGCCCATCACGCGGGTTGACTGCAAACTGCACATTCGAGCCGCCCGTTTCAATACCGATGGCGTGAACCACCACGTGCGCCATATCCCGCAGACGCTGGTATTCACGATCCGTGAGAGTCATCGCCGGGGCCACCGTGATCGAGTCGCCCGTATGCACACCCATCGGATCGATATTTTCAATCGAGCAAATCACGATAAAGTTATCCGCCCGGTCGCGCATCACTTCCAGTTCAAATTCTTTCCAGCCGAGCACGCTCTCTTCGATCAGCACACTGCCTACCGGGCTTTCGCGCAAACCAAACGCCACTTTATCGTTAAAATCGTCGGGCTGGTAGGCAATGCCGCCGCCGCTCCCCCCCAGCGTAAAAGAGGGCCGGATCAGCAGAGGATACGATCCGATCTCGTCCGCAATGCGGTGAGCTTCTTCCAGCGAATGGGCCATCCCGCCGCGCGGCACCTCCAACCCGGCCTGGATCATCGTCTCCTGAAAGAGCTGCCGGTCCTCCGCGAGCTGCATGGCGCGCAAATTCGCGCCGATCAACTCGACGCCATACTTTTCAAGAATCCCGCTTTCGGCCAGCATCACCGCCGCGTTCAGTCCGGTTTGCCCGCCGACAGTGGGCAGCAGGGCGTCGGGGTGTTCCTGTGCGATGATCAGTTCCAGTACATCCGGTGTGATCGGTTCAATATACGTCGCGTCCGCCAGTTCGGGATCGGTCATAATCGTGGCGGGATTGCTGTTGACCAGCACGACCCGGTAGCCTTCCGCCTTAAGCACTTTGACCGCCTGTGTCCCGCTGTAATCAAATTCGGCGGCCTGACCGATCACAATCGGCCCGGCTCCAATCACCATAATCGTCTGAATATCAGTTCGTTTAGGCATAGGCCACCGCCATCATCTTCATAAACTCCGCAAACAGGGGATCGCAGTCATGCGGGCCGGGCGCGGCTTCGGGATGGTATTGGATGCTGAGCGCGGGCAGGCTGACATGGCGCATCCCTTCACAGCAGCCGTCATTTAAATTGATATGTGTGACCTCGACTTCCGGCGGCAGTGTGGCCGGATCAACCGCGTAGTTATGGTTGTGCGCGCTGATTTCCACCCGCCCGGTGGGCAAATATTTAACAGGTTGGTTGCCGCCGTGATGTCCAAATTTGAGGCGGTAGGTTTTGCCGCCGAAGGCCTGCCCCAGAATCTGGTGCCCCAAACAGATGCCGAAGATCGGCACGCGGCCCAACAGATCGCGCGTCGTTTGCACGGTATAGGGCAGCGCCGACGGATCGCCGGGGCCATTGCTCAAAAAGACGCCATCAGGCCGCAGCGCCAGCACATCTTCGGCGGATGTCGTAGCCGGGACAACGGTCACATGACACCCATAAGCAGCAAAACGCCGCAGAATATTGTGTTTGATCCCAAAGTCATACGCGACCACATGCAGCCTGCCCGCTGGCACCTCAAGTTTGGCCCATTGGCGAAATTCCCAGTCGGAGTTGGTCGGATTATTCCAGTGATACGGACTTTTGCACGATACGGCGCGAACCATATCAATGCCGTCCAGCCCGTTCCAGCCCCGCGCCTGCGCCACAAGATCATCATCCGACAGTCCGTTTTCTGTCGAAAGCACACCCTTCAGACTGCCCCCATCGCGCAGGCGGCGGGTGAGCGCCCGTGTATCAATCCCGCTGATGCCGATCACGCCCTGCGCTTCCAGCCAATCGCTCAGGCTCCGCGTGGCACGCCAGTTCGACACAACCGGGCTGAGTTCACGTACAATAAGCCCGCTCAAAAAAATCTGGCGGGCTTCATCATCTTCATCATTAATGCCGGTATTGCCGATCTGCGGGGCGGTCATGACCACCAATTGCCCCGCATAACTGGGATCGGTGAGAATTTCCTGATACCCGGTGAGGCTGGTATTAAACACCACCTCTCCGACCTGAGCGCTGCCTGTGCCAAATGCGGTTCCACGCCATACGCTGCCATCCGCCAGCGCTAACCGTGCCGTTTTGTCCATTGTGATCCACCTGTACTGATCTGAGAATGCGTTAATACATAACGTGATCTCCCCCAATCGACTAGGTGTATTTTGACTAAACAAAAAAGGGCAACCTCACCTGAGATTGCCCCGGAACCCATTCCTTGTTAGGAGCTTTAGCCGCAGCCGCCCCCCCCTGGCCCTGACGCGACATTCAGCTTCACTTTCGGGGTATATTCCATCCCCTCGATTTCTTCCAGCAGGGGCAGCGCTGCCGGATAGCGTGCGCCCAGCGCCGTCGTAAATTCGTAGCGCAGTTGATCATCTTTCACCTCGATGACCGGATGCGCACTCAAAAATTTCTCATCCCCAAAGGTCGAGATCCAATTGTTGATCCCGCCTTCCAGAATGTATACATTCGGCACACTCTCTGCGATCATCGTTTTCCAGGCTTCGGTTGCCGCTGTTTCGTCATTGCTGATGAGCACAAAAACCGAATTGGCGGGTTCGAGCCGGACATCGGGTATCCTATTATCGAGTTCGCTTGTCGGCACGTGTTCCGTATCCAGAATATGGAACTGGTTATAATCCGACTCGCTGCGTACATCCAGCATGATCAGATTTTTCCGGTCATCATACATCAGAGTCAGCAGTTCAGCCGGATGAATTTGAACCTCGCGGTTTGTTAACGCCTTGTTTTTTTCATCTTCGACATACTTCCACCGGTCCTGGGTGGTCGGCTGTCCGATGAACGCCACACCCATTGCTGCCAGCGCCAGCGTTCCCGCCGCGCCATAGCGCCATTTCGGTTCTTTGTTCAGATCGCGTTTGCCCACCAACCGCTCGATCTGTTCGGCCCCAAAGAACACGAAAATTGCCATCAGCACGATGCCCAGCACGACGATTCCGGTATTCACACCTAACCAACCCGGCAGCGTGAACCGTTCCTTGTGCGCGGAGTTGTAGAATCCATCGAACAGATCCACCGTCTCACCAAACAGGAACATGCCAAACAGCCCGCCGAGTGTGAAGAAGATACCGTCCATTTTCGCCGTTGCCGCTGCCACTAGTGATGTGCCAGGGCAAAAGCCGCCGACAATGAAGCCCACCCCCATGATCAGCCCGCCGACGATGCCCGGCCACAAATAAGTGGGATTCACCCAAACAAGGTTATAGTCCAGCCAACCCAGCCCTGACGCCAGAAAGACCAGCACCATCGCCACCACAATCGCCGTGAACATCACTTTCAGCACCGTCATTTCTTTGAAGTAGAACTGTGCCGCCAGTTTTTTCGAATTTCCAAACCCCGACATTTCCAGTGCAAAGCCGAACCCAAAGCCGATGATCATGTAAATAATATATTGTCCCCAGTGGCCGAGACTGAGAAAATCAGGAAAAACTTTCGGGAAAGGTGCCATTTTCTCGTCTCCTTAGTTCCACAATCTGCGGACAAAATAGGCCAGCGCATAGCCGCCGCCGAATACCGCCATCATGAACGCCCAGCTTCCCACCGACAGCACCGCCCCGCCGGAGAGCGCCTGTCCCGATGTACAGCCGCGCGCTAACCGTGCGCCGTAGCCCATAATCGCACCACCCGCGAATGCCATCACCCAGCGCGTGCGCACCGAAATGCGCGGCCCGCGATTCGTCTCGACGCTAACCCGGCCATGAATCATACCCGACGTAAATCCGCCGACCAGCGTGCCGAGCACCAGAAAGACCACATTGTTATCAAACGGATTTCGATCCCCGCCTGCCATCGACAGCAGATACGGTGTCCGATCCACATGCCCCGGCACGACTAAATCCTCGGCGGCCACCACAAAGCGGTTCAATCCGCCCGACGCGCCTAATCCGTTTCCGGTGATGAAAAAGGCCAGAAACAGCACCACGCCCAACACTATCCCGCCCAGATACGGATGCGCATACGGTTTGGCCGTCCGCCGGGTCACAGTGGGCTTGACCGCAACCTGAAGTTCTTCTTGTGTCGGTGAATAGCTTGCCATCTCTATTTCCCCTCTGCTGGATGTTCTTCGAGTTCGCTCCACCCGGTGATCATCGATTTGATCCCGGTGATCGGTGTGCGTTCAGTAGTCGTCAGATACACATGGGCGACGATGAAGCTGGCAAACAGCCATGCGACCATCGTGTGCAGCGGAGCCAAAAAGCCCAGCCCACCCAACCGTTCCGCCGTATCCGGCCAGGTCTGCGCGCCCCACATCAAAATCCCGGTGATGATCTGCGCCGGGAGCAGAATGTTCAGAATTGCCAGATAGGTCATTTGTTGCAGCGGATTCATCTTCTGCTCGCTGGTCTTCTCGAACGGGTGCGCCTCGCCCTTAAAGATACCGCTCAGATAGTACTTCGCCTGGGCGAATGCCTGATCAAAGAACCCATGCGGTTTGGGCAAAAATTGCCGAATCTCGCCGCTGGCAAAGTGATAAAACGCCGCCAGCGCCGCGTTGATCACCAGAATCGCCGCCAGCACATTATGCACTTGCACGACATAGCGGAAGCTGAAAATGCCGAACAACTCCGGCTTGTGGATGATCAGCCCAGTAAAGATGAGCATCAGGATCGCGACAGTTTGCAGCCAGTGCCACTGCCGCTCATAGACCGAGTACATATACACGGG
>DATAMF010000065.1:0-3507 GCA_036260665.1 Aggregatilineaceae bacterium
TGCGCCCTCAATAACTCATTTATCATCTGAATAAAATGAGGGCAATTGTCCTCATATACACGTTTCGCGCTTGCCAATTTGAAAAGTTTAGGGCCGTGCAGCGTTTTTTTGTACTTCATATTGCGAAAACGCCACATCCAATGTCCTAATTCTTCCGATGGGTTGATAACGCTTTCAGGATTTGGAGGTCTTCTCAAACTTTCTGAAGGTGGTGGAGAAAAATAATCTTTTAGTGCTTCAATATCAGCCAATAACCAAGTCTCCAATTCCATCAGCACTGGAAAAGCAAAAAAACGGCTCCGCAATTCCTCTCCGATAAGTTCTTGCATATATCGGCGAATATAATCATACCGAGCTTCATAAGGTTCAGTGGAATTCATTACCTCTTTGGGAAAAGAAAACGGCGCATTTAGTACATCAATCAGACAAAAGACAAAGGTCTCACGATCTTGTCTTAATTCAAGCTCCGCAATGGTTTGGAACTCATTTTTTAAATTACCGGCACCTTTTGAGCTTATTACATGGACATTTTTACCAAACTTTGTGCAGTAAGGAGCAAGAAAATCTTTAAGAACACGCTCCTCAGTATCTCCTTCACAGAGGATAACCAAACGCATCTTGTTATCCTCCTAATTTGCCCATCGTCCACAATTCCCCAAGTTCATAGCGTTCGAGCCAGCGGTCCAAATTAGCACGCGAATCGGCTCTCTCTATGATGGTTGAACCTTCTGCACGCTCGACTAAAACCACATCGGATAATTCAATATCCTCACTGCTTAAGAGCAAAGGCGAATGTGTGGTGACAATTACTTGAGTTCGCTCAGATGCTTGCTTTAGTAATCCCCCAAGCAAAGGGATCAAGCTGTGATGTAATCCTATTTCTGGCTCATCGATAGCAATGAGCGCAGGTGGATCAGGTAGCAGTAGTAAGGTTGCTAACCCAATAAAACGCAGCATCCCATCCGACATGGAACGTGCTGGAAAAGCTGGTTTTCCAGGAAAATCGCTGCTGCGCCAGCGCAGTTCGAACCTATTCTCCGCAACGGGTTTAATATCGAGCTTTTCAAAGTCGGGGAAAGCAATACTCAGTATCTCGTTGAGGCTGTCGTAAGCTTGACTGTACCGGCCTTCATTGTCTAAGTCCTGCAACACTGAAATTAAGTTCTCTCCTTCTGGATCAAGGCGCATAGGGTATAAGGCATTTACAGGCTGGGACTTATAAATGTTCTCTAATGCGTTTTCACCGAAACCCCGGAAGATGGTCCAATCTTTTAGCAAACGCCTGATTTCATCCAGTAAGGGATAACTCATCGGATCACGAATTTGTGATACGATCAGCTCTTGGTCCTTATAAACGTAGTCAATATCTTTCGTCTCGTCACCGGTTCGTGACTTCAGGATGCGGACACGACCATTGGTTGCGCTGAGGTATTTATAGCGCTCACTATGACCCGGAAAGGGGTCTTGGGCAATCTCTTCGAATTTGACCGTAAAACTGTTGCCTTGCGCAGCAAGTTGACCCGTGTAATATACAGGATCACCCTGTCGAGCTTGTATGACGTGATCCAAGCCCGCAAGTTCTAACTCCCACTCAATTCCCTCTCGCTCTCCACTACCGCGCGAGCGTATTTCGCTAAATCCTCCCAGCCTCGATATTTCTGAAGCGAGTTGTTCATTAGAGGCATGGCAAAGCAGCCGGAAAAAGTTCACCAAGTTCGACTTTCCAGAGCCGTTTCTGCCGATCAGAATATTGAGGGGATTCAGAGCTATTTCTACATTTTGCAAACTCTTGTAGTTACGCAGCGTTATCTTGTTGATCTGAGCCATATGATGATCCCTCCAGATAAATCTATGCGCATATTATCGGCTACAATTTCACCCCCGCCATTCGTAGCGCCTCTTCCAATTTGATCGCGTCCGTATACAACGCCTTCCCAATGACGACGCCGGCCACCGCTTTCGTGTCACGCAGCGCCACAATATCCCGGATCGACGCCACGCCCCCCGACGCGATCACCGCCAATCCCGTTTCCCGCGCCAGTTGTGCCGTCGCCGCCACGTTCACCCCGGACAAATCCCCGTCGCGGCTCACATCCGTATACAGCGCATGGCTCACACCATCTGCCGCCAACCGCTTGCCCAGTTCCACCGGAGTCCACGCACTGATTTGCTGCCAGCCGTGCGTGGCAACTCGGCCATCTTTCGCATCCAGCGCCGCCGCGACAGCCTCCGCTCCAAACCGCTTGACCGCTTCTCCGGCCTTTTCCGGCTCCTGCACGATCATCGTACCGAGCACAACCCGCGTTGCGCCCGTTTCCAAGGCTGTCGCCGCATCCTCTAACGTTCGCAGCCCGCCGCCAAACTGAATCGGTAATCCAACTTTCGCCAGTTCCCGCAGCATCTCCAGCATCAGCGTCGCTTCGCCCAGCGTCCCATCTAGGTTCACCACATGCAGCCATTCCGCGCCCGCCGCTTTCCACCGTTCCGCCACCGCTACCGGATCATCGCCGTGAACCGTTTCCTGTGCCGGATCGCCATACTTCAACCGGACCACGCGCCCCTGCCGGATGTCAATTGCCGGATACACGATCATGCTTTCATCTCCACAAAATTCCGCAGAATCTGCTGCCCGACGCTCTGGCTTTTTTCGGGATGCGGCTGGATTCCCAAAATGTTGCCGCGTCCCACCACCGACGCATACTCGATCCCGTAATCCGTCGTCGCCAATACATCATTCGCCTCGTCCGCCTGCACATAATACGAGTGAACGAAATACGCATAGCCGCCATCCGGCACACCATTCAGCAGCGCATTGTCCCGCCGGATATGCAGTTGGTTCCATCCCATGTGCGGCACTTTCGGCCCGTCCGCCGCGAATCGCACCACGCGCCCCGGCAGCAGTCCGAGTCCCTGGTGCAGTCCCATTTCCGCACTTGTCTCGAACAGATACTGCATTCCCAGGCAGATCCCCAACAGCGGAACGCCCGCCGCGACAGCCGCTTTGATCGGCTCCTCGAACCCGGCATCCCGCAGCGCTTTCATACCCGCCCCGAACGCGCCCACGCCCGGCAGCACGATCTTGTCTGCCCCTTTGAGTTGTTCCGGTTGGCTGGCCGTGAACACATCTGCGCCCAGAAACGTGAACGTATTCCGCACACTCCGCAGATTTCCCGCCCCATAATCGATGATGGCAATCATTCCGTCAGCGTCCCTTTCGTACTCGCCACGTCTGCCCGTCCAGGATCAACCGCCACTGCTTCCCGCAGCGCGCGCCCTAGCGCCTTGAACAGTGCTTCCGCCTTGTGATGATCATCCCGCCCATCCAGCACCGCCGCGTGCAAGTTCATTTTCCCGTGAACCGCAATCGTTTCCAGCACATGTTCCACCAGCGACGTTGCCATCTGCCCGATCTGCGGTGTGCTAAACTCTGCCTGAATCACCGCATACGCCCGCCCGCTGAGATCGACCACCACCCGCGCCAACGCCTCATCCATCGGCACATAGGCT
>DATAMF010000066.1:0-5066 GCA_036260665.1 Aggregatilineaceae bacterium
AACTCAGGAAGTTCAACAAAGTGGGGGTTTTGTTGAACTTGGTCAAAAAACTTACCCCCCCTTGTATCCCCGCCGCTCCTGGTAGGAAGCGAGTTTGGCGTTCTGAATTGTGAAGGTACCGTTTTTCCTGAATACAGGATAGCACGAATGTTCTGATTTGTCATCACCATTGACTGACTAACTTGAGTGACTAATTTCGATGGTGATGCCTGCAAAAAACTATGCCTGTATAATTGGGTAAGGTTTTCTACTATTTAGCGAAAAACTTTTTATGCAAAACCTAACAGGACAAATCATTAAAGGGTATGAACTGCGCCAGTTGATTGGTGTGGGCGGCTTTGCGGCGGTTTATCGCGCTTATCAGCCCGTGGTCGAGCGAGATGTGGCGATCAAAGTGATTCTGTCGAAGTACGCCAATAATCCCGAATTTGTGCGTCGATTTGAAACAGAAGCCCAGATCGTTGCCCGCCTTGAGCATTTGCATATTGTCGCGCTCTACGATTATTGGCGTGAGCCTAACAATGCATTTTTAGTGATGCGGTGGCTGCGTGGTGGGAGTCTTTATTCGTCGATCAAACAGAAGGGTGCATGGAGCTTGCAGGCTACCGCACGACTGCTGGATCAAATTGCCTCCGCCTTAGCAGTGGCGCACCGGCATGGCGTGATCCACCGCGATTTGACTCCGGCTAATATCCTGTTGGATGAAGAAGAGAACGCCTATCTCGCGGATTTTGGAATTGCAAAAGATATTGTAGATAGCAGTAATGAAGTAGCGGACGATCATCTATATGGCTCCCCGGCATACATGGCCCCGGAGCGAATCATGCGGGATCAACCGGTCCCTCAGACGGATATTTACAGCCTGGGGATTGTACTCTATGAAATGCTGACAGGCCGCCTGCCGTTTGACGCACCAACGCATACCACCTTGATGCGCAAACATCTTGATGAGCCGATGCCGCCGCTCCAAGAACATGCACCGGAACTGCCAGCCGGATTAAATCTGGTCATTCTGCGGGCGGCAGCCAAAAGCCCCGAAGCACGCTATGCGGATGCATTAACTTTCGCCGCCGATTTCCGCCGCGCGATTGGCTTGGCCGATCCATCCCTCGCGCCGTCTTTGCCCGCAGATAGTCCGCCGAATTCGACCACCGTCGATCTGAGCGAGGGCTATCACACGCTGATCTTACCCGAACTGGTCGAACCGCAGAATCCATACAAGGGCTTGAGAGCCTTTGATGAAGCGGATGCTGCGGATTTCTACGGGCGCGAAATTTTAGTTGAGCAAATGCTCGAGCAACTCGCCACACAGGGACGTTTTCTGGCTGTAGTTGGCCCCAGCGGGAGCGGAAAATCGAGTGCGGTGCGTGCAGGACTAATCCCGGCGCTGCGCGACGGTGCGCTTACGGGGTCGGCTCATTGGTTCATCGTGAAGATGGTCCCCGGCGCGCATCCTTATGATCAGCTTGAAACAGCTCTGAACAGTGTTGCGTTTAACACGTCGATCAACCTGTTGGAGACTCTTAAAGCCAGTGAGCAAGGGCTTTCAACGATAGTCCAGCACATCTTACCACATGAAACTGATGAGTTGGTGCTGTTTATCGATCAGTTTGAGGAAGTTTTTACCCAGGTTACGGATGAGGTTGAACGCAGCCTCTTCTTAAACAGCTTACGCGCTGCCATTCTTGATCCGAAGAGTCGGCTGCGTGTGATCCTCACACTGCGGGCCGATTTTTATGATCGCCCCCTGCTGTATGCCAGTTTTGGCGAACTGATTCGGGAGCATACGTTTGTCATTCTACCGCTGACGAATGCTGAACTGCATGAAAGTGTGACCGCACCAGCGCTGCGGGCCGGATTAAAAGTGGAGGATGGACTGGCAGAAGCGATTGTGGCCGACGTCAACGAGCAGCCGGGCGCGCTCCCGCTGTTGCAGTATGCCTTAACCGAATTATTTGAACAGCGCGCGGATCATACGCTGAAGCTGGATGTTTACCGGGCCAATGGCGGCGTGATGGGCGCTCTGGCCCGCCGCGCGGAAACGCTGTACCAGGATATGAATCCTGCTTATCAAACCGCCGCGCAGCAAATGTTTCTGCGGCTGGTCAGCCTGGGTGAGGGGACTAAAGACACGCGGCGGCGCGTGCGCTGGGCTGAACTGATTTCGCTGGGAAGAGAGAATAAAGAGGTTTATCAGGCGGTATTGGATCAGTTTGGAAAATATCGTTTGCTCACCTTTGACCGCGATCCTCAAACCCGCGAGCCGGTGGTGGAGATCGCCCACGAGGCATTTATCTCCCAGTGGCAGCGCCTGCGCGATTGGATTGAGCAAAACCGCGACAACCTGCGCACGCAACTGCGGCTGACAGCGGCAGCGGCGGATTGGTTCAAAGGGGATAAAGACGCCAGTTATCTATCACGGGGCGCGCAGTTAACCCAATATGAAGCCTTAGATTCTGCCAGTTTAACTCAGACGGAGGCGGATTATCTCGCGGCAAGCGTTGCATTACGCCAACGTGCTATCCAACGGCAGCGGCTGTTTATTGCTGGGTTAATTGGGTTCTCCTTGTTTGCGCTGGCATTGGCGCTGTTTGCCTTTGATCGCCAGAACCACGCCGAAAAATCACAGGCGGAGGCGATCACCGCGCGAGATGCGGCGGATCAGCAGGCCCGGATTTCACGTTCGCGCGAATTGGCCGCTACTGCACGCGGCCAAATGACCCAACTGGATCGTGCCTTACTGCTGAGTCTGGAAGCGTTAAATGTGGCGGATACATTTGAGGCGCGTGACAGTTTGCTAATGGCGCTGCGCTATTCACCCCACTTACGCGCATTTTTGCACGGCCATCCCGCCGGGGCTGACGTGCGGAGCGTGGCTATCCATGATCCGCTGATCGCGACCAGCGATGCGGCTGGAAATATCATGCTGTGGGATATGGAAACACGGCAGATGGTGGGATCGCCGCTGCTCGGACATGAGGGCGAAGTGAATAGTATTGCCTTCAGCCCGGATGGGCAATTGCTGGTATCCGGCGGGGCCGATGGCCGAGTGCGGCTGTGGGATGTGAATAGCGGCGACATGCTCGGCAAACCCTTTGAAGGTCAGACCGCGGAAATATGGAGTGTGGCCTTTAGCCCGGATGGAACGCGGATCGCAGCGGCAGGCGAAGCAATGAACATTACGCTGTGGGATGTCGAGACGGGTGAAATGGTATTTGATCCACTAAAGGGCCACACCGATTACGTGTACAGCGTCGCCTTTAGCCCGGATGGAAGTCTGTTGGCATCGGGCGGTGCAGATAACATGGTGCGGCTGTGGGATGCGCAAACAGGGGAAGCACTGGGTGAGCCATTGGCCGGCCATACGAATTGGGTGTGGGATGTCGCCTTCAGCCCGGATGGGCGACAACTCGCTTCCAGCAGTTATGACAACCGCATCATGATCTGGGACGTGGAAACCAGAACCGTCGTGGGTTTCCCCTTGACCGGACATACGGATTGGGTGCGCGGCATCAGCTTCAGCCCCGATGGGCAGCAGTTGGCATCCAGCAGCCGTGATAACACTGTGATCATTTGGGATGTGGCTTCCGGTTCTGCGGTCGATGTTTCGATGATTGGGCATTCGGATGCCGTCTGGGATGTGGCCTTCAGCGCCGACGGGCATACCCTCGTTTCTGGGGATGGCAACGGATCGGTTCTCATGTGGGATACAGAACAAGCGGCACTTGTTCAGAATGTCCTGGTCGGACACCAGGACGAGGTAACAGATGTGGCCTTCAGCCCCGATGGCACGCAGCTAGCCTCAGTGAGCGGCACGCCGACGGGAGGCGATGATTACTCTCTGCGGTTGTGGGACGTGAATACGGGGCAGGAAATCGCCATGCTGTTGGGGCACGAAGGTCCGCTCACCGGCGTTGCGTACAGTGATACCCTGATCGCTACCGCCAGCGGCGATGGCACAATTGTGGTGTGGGATGCCAAGACGCAAAAAGCTGTGCAGACGCTGTCGGCTTTCAGAGGCAATTATCCGCTGTGCCTCGCCATCAGCGGGAAATACATCGCGGCGGGGTACTTTGACGACACGATTATTGTGTGGGACGCTGAAACGGGACGCCCCATCAGTGAACCTTTAGCCGGTCATACGGATGACGTAGTGAGTGTGACATTCAGCCCCGACGGGAGCTTATTAGCCTCCTCAAGTTGGGATGGCACCGTTGTGTTATGGGATGCGCAAACATGGCTGCCACTCGGCGAACCATTAACCGGACATACCGGGTACGTGGTGGATGTCGCGTTCAGCCCGGATGGCAAACTGCTCGCATCCGGGGGTGAAGATGGAAGCATCCGGTTGTGGGATGTTAAAACCCGGCAGCAAAACGGCCAGCCGCTGCAAGGTGCTCAGGATATGATCTACAGCATCGCATTCAGCCCCGACGGCCAGTTATTGGTATCGGGTGGTGAGGATCGGGTCGGCCAACAACAAACATTGGCGCTTTGGGATATGACAAGCAGGCAGTTAATCGGTGTGCCGTTAACCGGGCATAGGGGGCGAGTTACCGGTGTTGCCTTCCATCCGAATGGGCAGTTGGTTGCCAGCAGCAGTTGGGACGGCAGGGTGCGGCTGTGGGATGTGAGCCTGGAGAATTGGCGCACCCAAGCTTGCCTGATGGCTAATCGTAACCTGACCGAGGATGAGCGTCTGCGCTACTTTGGCAGTGCGGCGTCTCGCCCAACCTGCCCCTAGGTTCTGCGCTTAAATGCCCGACCAGCGGCGCTCCCCCTCCTTTTTCTCTGGTCGATGAGTCTATTTTTTCCCGGAGCAACTCGTATCAGACCTAGGCATGAACCAGAATTTAGGGGAGGAAAATTGATGTGGGCAGAACATTTACTACAAGCGCTGGGGGAGGGTGTTGTAGTTTTGGATACTGACGAGCAGATCGTCTATTTCAGCGCAGGCGCGGAACGTATTTTGAGGTGGACCGACGCTGTTGGCCGTTCATTTACCGATGTTTTCCGCCCGGCAGAACAGACTTCCTTGCTGCTAGCAGATTATATTTCGCCTGCGC
>DATAMF010000046.1:0-6579 GCA_036260665.1 Aggregatilineaceae bacterium
TCTGGTCTGAAAGCTGTTGGGCTAACGGCCATCCCTGTGCATCAAAGCCCAGCCCGCCAACCCGCAAATAGCCATCCAGGTAGCTCACGCTCCGGCTGTGCTGCCCCAGGTAGAGCAGCGCAAAAAACGACTGGTCACGCGCTGCACCCCATTCCGCTTCGCCGCGCGCCGACAGTTCGGCATCATCCGCCGCAAAGATCGGAATCGATAATTCGGTGTGCAGCGCACGGCACATCTCATCCGTAATCAGGCCGGGATGTGAGGCGCTCAGGCAGCCTGCCACTAACCGGCGGGTATAACTGGGATCCGTGGAGAGCAGTTCTTCAACCAAAGCACTTACCGTACCGCCCGGTAGGATGGTGCGACGGGCCAGAACAGCACCCGCCATATCCGCAATTACGCCTGTTGTCCCACGCGCGCCCATGTGAACGCCCAACAAAAGACGGGCGCGGTGGTTGAAGTTTAGGAGGGTAGGTTTTCGCCCGGCTCCCAGCGTCGTCCCTTCGCCCGTCTCACAGATCAGATCTTCCTCTAACAACACCCGCGTGATCCGGGTAACAGTGGCCGGATTCAGTTTGAGCAACCGCGCCAGGTCTACCCGCGAAATGGGACCGCGCTCCTGGATCGTTTCCAGGATCACCGCGCGATTTTGCTGGCGCATCAGTTCAGGCGTGGTTATCGGAGAAGACATCATCATTCCAGCTAATTAATTGATTGCAGTAAAGCAATTAATTGCACTATAGCATACAATGCCAAAGATTGTCAATGTCGGGGTACAAGCATTGGATCAAGCGTAAGCGTGGTAGATGCTCGGTAGTTTGTAACAGGTTTAGTGGTCATAAACCCTGGTAAACAATTGGAGGCTTTGTAGGCCGAAACCGGTCTTCAATGACCGGCTCAAACATCCTTTATAAGTAATTTCTCCCCTAAACCCTCCCATTGATACACCATAGTCGTACAATCAATATTGTCTCTGTGGATGAAGGAGAAAAAACACCTATGCAGGACTGGATCACGATCAAAGGCGCACGGCTGAACAATCTCAAAAATGTCACGATCCAAATCCCCAAAAACAAGCTGGTCATCCTGACAGGGCTTTCGGGTTCTGGCAAGTCGTCGCTGGCCTTCGATACGCTGCACAAGGAATGTGTGCGACAGTACATGGAATCGATGGGCATGGTGACAGACTTCGTAAGCAAACCCGAAGTGGATGCTATTGAAGGCCTGACGCCATCGATCAGTGTGGATCAACATCTGACCAACCGCAGCCCGCGTTCCACGGTGGGGACTGCCACAGAAATTTTTACCTATCTGCGTGTGTTATTCGCACGGGTTGGGCACCGCCCCTGTCCTGTCTGCCATCAGGATATTCCCCCTGCATACAACATTTCGGAAGACGAGGAATGGAGCGCGGAATCGTCAGAAAGTGAACTGGAGCAAACCTTCGATGACAGCGTAACCTACCCCTGCCCACATTGCGGCACGCCTGTTCCCGAAATGGGAATGGCTCACTTTTCGTTTAATAAGCCCGCTGGGGCCTGTCCAACCTGTTCCGGGCTGGGCGAAATTCTCGATGCCAACCTGGATTTGCTTCTGGATGCCAATCTCAGCATTTTAGATGGAAGCATCAAAGGCTGGGATCATCATTATATTGCCCACTATACGCCCGTCTTGCAGGCAGCCGCTGAACGTTATGGTTTCACGTTCGATCCTCGTGTGGCGGTGGGTGATCTGAGTGATGTGCAGCGCGACCTGCTGCTGTATGGAGTCCACAGTCCGCGCTTCCGCCAGCATTTTCCCGATGTGGTGCCGCCCGAAAATGTCTCTGAAGGGCGATTTGAAGGCATCGTAACCAACATCCTGCGACGTTACACCGAACGTGCGCACGATCTGAATTACCGCGAAAAGATGGAAAAACTGCTGTTCAAGCGCACCTGCCCAGACTGCGACGGCACCCGGCTGCGCCTGGAAAGCCGCCAGGTGACGGTCAATGGGCGTTCGATCACCGAATTGTCTCAGGTTTCGCTGGTCGATCTGGCAGAATGGATCGCCGGGCTTACGGATGTTCTGCCAATAGAAGCGCAGATTATCTGCGAACCGATTGTGGCGGACTTACGCGAACGTACCCGGCGGCTCGTGGATATTGGCGTGGGTTATCTCACGCTGGAACGGGCGATGCCTTCGCTTTCCGGCGGGGAAGCGCAGCGGCTGCGCTTGGCTTCCCTCTTGGGGTCCGGTTTAACGGGCGTGCTCTACGTGCTGGATGAACCGACTATCGGACTCCATCCGCGCGATACGGAACGACTGATCGTGGCGCTGTCCCGTCTGCGCGATCTCGGCAATACGGTGTTGGTGGTGGAACACGACCTGGACATGATTCGAGCCGCCGATTATGTGATCGATATTGGCCCTGGAGCCGGGAAAAATGGTGGGCGAGTCGTCGCTGCCGGGACGCCAGATGAAATCGCCCAGATACCTGAATCAGTCACTGGAGCCTTCCTGACCAATCATAAACGGCTGTCCGTAGAACGAAGATCTGTCAATGGTCGCAGACTCACGATTCACGGCGCACGTGCTCATAATCTAAGAGATATCACCGTCCATCTCCCGTTAGGTGTGCTGGTTGCAGTGACGGGGGTATCCGGATCGGGGAAATCTTCACTGATTCTGGATATTCTGAACCGGGCGGCGCAACGTCACTTTTATGGCGCGGGCGATCCACCAGGGGAACATACCGCGATCACTGGCTGGAACCATATCAACAAGGTGATCACGATTGACCAAACCGCGATTGTACGAACCACCCGATCCAACGCGGCGACTTACACAGATGCGTTCACCACAATTCGACAGGTCTTTGCGGCGACACCGCAGGCATGCGGCGCAGGCTTAACCGCTGCCCATTTTTCTTTCAACGCTTCGGGGGGACGCTGCGAACGATGCCAGGGGGCGGGTACGCTCACGATTAACATGCATTTCCTGCCCGATGTCGAGGTGCGCTGCCCGGTCTGTCGAGGAAAACGCTTCAAGCCGGAGGTGCTGAAAGTGCTTTATCGCGGCAGCAGTATCGCGGATGTACTCGATCTGACCGTCGAGGAAGCACTCGAACTATTCCAGGATGCGCCGTCAGCTCTCGCCCGTCTTCAGTTGATGGTTGATGTCGGTCTGGGGTATCTGAAGTTGGGCCAACCGGCAACTACCCTGTCTGGCGGTGAAGCCCAGCGCGTCAAACTGGCAAAAGAACTCAGCCGTCGGGGGGGGAACGGACACACGCTCTATCTACTCGATGAGCCGACCACAGGTCTGCACCCGGCGGACACCTTGCACCTGTTGGATGTGCTGCAACGGCTGGTTGATTCGAATAACACGGTGGTAGTGATTGAACACAACCTCGACGTGATCGCTGCTGCCGACTGGATTATCGATCTCGGTCCCGAAGGCGGTAAAGATGGCGGCTTTTTGGTGGCGGAGGGCACGCCAGAGCAGATCGTACACGAGGAACGATCTCGAACTGGGGCAGTGCTGGCGGATCGATTCGCGTCAGTAATCTCGTAGGATACAAAAACACGACCTCATAGGCATCAAGTTAAGAACGAAATGATCGAAAAGCGGGCGATCCACCGGGCGAAAAGGGGAGTAGATACCCCCGCCCCCCCTTCGCGACGCGCCACGGGAAGATTTCTCATTTTCGCGACGCGCCACGGGAAGATTTGTTAAGCATGGATATTAGAACGTGCAGCGATACTTGCAAATAGGATAGCACAGATGTTCAAGTCTGTCATCACCATTCAGTGACTAACTTGGATGACTAACTTCAATGGTTAATAAAGAGGGGCTTACAAGCTTAAGGACGAAATGGTCGAAAATGCTGGAGGAGGGGGAAGATCGGGCGCTGCTTGCTGCGCCCCTACGCGTGGCGCGTCTTGAGTATCGTGGAAAAAACTCGCCTACCGGGGGCATCCGTTGGGAGAAAATTGCCTATGGGATACAAAAACACGACCTGCTCGATTTCACCGGGCAGGTCGTTTCGTCATACTCGAAACAGTTGCTCCGACTGATGAATTCGCTTATACTGTGTCTCCGAAGAAGCATAAAGTATTTTGCTGCTACGGCTCTAGCTGTCGCCAATGAACAGTCTGCGTTTTCAACCTACGCTCAAGCTCACGCGTCCCTTCGGGAAAACTGTGATTCTGACTGTTTTTATTTTGGTTGGTCTGGTAAGCCTGCTCGAAATTGCCACTCGACTCTCGTTTATTCAATCCAAACTTCCGCCCCCAAGCATTGGCAGTCCCAATACATCATTAGAAGCCAATCTTCATGTCCTCGATGAACTTGGATCATTCGACTGCATTTTTATTGGCAGTTCGTTTGTGCTCCAGGGGATCAACCCCGCATTTTTTGAAAAAAGTTACCAGAAAACCACTGGGGAAACGATCCGCTGTTATACGTTTGGGGTACGCGGACTGACGGCTTCCGGGGTGGAAGTATTGGCTCCCCTGCTGATTGAGCGCTACCATCCGCGCTGGTTGATTTATGCCATTCACCCGCGCGATCTGGCAACCGCAGTTGACGAATCGGGTTACAGTCAAAAAGATTTGGATCAAGTTCCCTGGGTTCACCAACAGCAGGGAGATTTCAGCCTGGCGGGTTGGTTGAGTGAATACTCTCACTTCTATCGCTATTATTTGACATTCCGAAACTGGGATGAGCAAACATTCGTCTATGATCTTGAAGATCGCCAAAATCTGGAAACTATTTTCAGATCGACCAGGGGGTATCAGGTCATCTTCCTGACGCAGGCTCTCCCGCTTCCACCTGACACCCAGACCAAGCTCCGCAAATATTATGCAGCTTATGCGATCAATCCGCCGGAACTGCAAAGTCTGCGGCGTTTGCTGCAAGCTCCATCTGAAACAAAAATGATAATGGTCGAGTTCCCGCTATTGTCGCAGATATTCGAAGACAATCTTTTCCTACCTGAAGACTATGACACCTATGCTCAAACTATTCAGGACAGCGCGGATCTGGCTCAAACGCTTTATATCCGGGTCAACGAACAACTGACTATTCCCGATAATGGCTGGAAAGACGCATCTCATCTCAACACGGTGGGGGCTACCGCATATAGTGACTGGTTGGGAGAACAAATTGGCCGCATAGTGAATATGGGCCACCTTAAATAGGGATGAGACATGACCCAAGTCGATTACGATCAGATCAGCAAGATTTATGATGATGTGCGCGCCGCCGATGTCGCACTGCTCAACCAGTTTTTGGATGAGGTTGAGATCCGCCCGGCGACTTGTATCCTGGATATTGGCTGCGGGACAGGTAACCATACCGATCTGCTACAGCGGATCAGCGGGGCACAGTTGAGCGGCGTGGAACCCTCAGCGGGGATGCTCGATAAAGCGCGGGCGAAAAATCCGCGGGTAGACTTTCGAGAAGGAAACGCCGCGCAGATTCCATTCGACGACGCTTCATTCGATTTTGCTTATATGACCGATGTGATTCATCATGTGCCCGACATCAGCGCCATGTTCCAGGCCATCGCCCGCGTGCTGCGTCCAGGCGGTAAGTTATGCATCGTCACCCAGTCCCACGATCAGATTGGGCGGCGGCCTATCGCGCGTTTTTTTCCCTGGAACGGCGGCGGTGGATCGCGCACGCTACCCCGATATTGATGGCATTGTACGCACCGCGCAAGCCTGCGGACTGCGCTTCCTCAGGACAACAATCTTGTTTGAAAACCAGCCGCTGCTGCTCGACGATTCTTTTCTGGAATTAGTCCGCAAAAAAGGTTATTCCATGCTGCATCTCATTACCGAGGAAGAATATACAGCAGGGCTGCGGGCGCTGGAATCAGCACTCGCCGCAGGCCCTGTCGAGGCGTTGGCCGCAGGTGAAACTCTGGTATGGTTAGCGCGACCCTGATTCTTCAAGGGGGTTAGGTGTCTCTGATGGTGGCGTAAAGCGCGCTTTCCAGCACGAGTAGCAGTAATACGACTTTTGTGAATCCGACTCCTGCACGAGCCAGTTCGCACCCCAGCGCTTGCAGACCGTACAGCGGCGCAGCTTATAGCGAGACATTCTGTCACCTGAAAATTTTGTTCTACAAATTGATAGTAACAGCCACTTCGCCTGTCTCTTCTAAAGAAAAAGCGGCTTTCTGCGAAGCGGTCGCAAGTTCATACTCACCCAGGAAGCCCTCAAAACTCAACTGCCCCTTGCCATCCGTGGTCATCCTGGTCGGCGCAAGCCACCATTCACCCTTTATAAGCTGTTCCAGCGCATCATAGGCAGGTTTACGTGACTGATCCTGGCGCACTAATCCGGCGGGTGCATGGAGCCATCCACCGTCCGAAAAATCCCACCATGTGATCGCCTGAACCGCCGGATGTGACATCAGGGTTTTATAATGCAGCGCCACTTCTTCTGCCTGCCGTTCTTCTCCTTCAGGCGTACTGGGCCACTCATCAACTTGATAGTCGTTCAAGTCAACAATTTCAGGTGGCATCAGTTGCCCTGAGACAATCGTGTTCTCGGTAAAATGAATCGGCAGGTTGAAACGTTCAAACC
>DATAMF010000049.1:0-15322 GCA_036260665.1 Aggregatilineaceae bacterium
TAGGGTGGGGCGTTGGCCTGTTATGCGGACGGGGAACGACAGCGCTGTGGTTGGCGCTGCGGGCGATTGGGCGGCGGGATGGCCTGGGAGAAGTGATTCTCCCAGATTTGCTGTGCGAAACGGCGCTGCACGGGGTGCTGCTGGCGGGTTTCACGCCCGTGTTTGCGGATGTCAGCACGGAACGGTTTACGATGGCGGCGGAGAGCGTCGCGAAACTGGTTACGGCACGGACGCGGGCGATTGTGGTGGTACATCTGTTTGGGCATATGGCGGAACTGGATCGGATTCGTGGGGCGGCACCCGGCGTGCCGATTATCGAGGACGCGGTGCAAGGGCTAGGGGGCACCACCAACGATAAACCCGCCGGAGCAGGGGGCGATATTTCGTTTATCAGCTTTGATCCGAACAAGATGGTGCGCGGACGGGGCGGCATGGTTTTGGTGGATGATGAAACATTGGTGGATGGGATGCGGGCGGATTTGAGAAAATTGCCGCATGTGCCGGATACAATGTCTGGGGTGGACACGCTGCTGCACCCGAGGGCGGCAGCGGCGTATGGGGTGCAACTGCGGGCGTTTGCACCTACGCTGCTGCAAAATTTTGATGATACGCAGGCCAACGTGGAACGCATCCTAGCGGACTGGGACACGCTGCACGAACGGGTTGAAGTACGGAATCGCAAAGCGAGGTGGCTTGAAGCGCACCTGGCCGGGGTTCCGGTGGGACTGCCGGAACTGCGAGAAGGGGATGCGATCTGGCGGTATACAATCACGGTGCCGAGGGTGGTGCTGGCGCAACGGATAATGCGGCAAATGCAAGCGGAACGCCTCAACGTGGCCGGGTTGTACTATCCGCTGAGCCAGTTCTTTGGACGTGCGACTCATGCTCACGCCTTGACTAACCGGCTGGCAAATCTGGCGGTGGATGAGGCAGCGGATGAGGGGGCGCTGCAACGGATGGTTGAGATCATCCACGCGCGCGCTTGACCGTCGCAAACAGGCACTTGAGGTATTCGCCCTCCGGGAAACCGATAGGGTGATCGAGAGCGTGGCCTGTGTGCGCGATTTCGGAAAGGGAATAACCCGACGCGGCGCGCAATACGGTGGTGAAAAACTGATCCGGTGTGACGCGGCTGGAACAGGACGCGATCACAAAAATGCCGCCAGCGGGATTCACCACGGTAAGGGCCAAACGCGTGAGGCGGGTGTAGGCGGCAAGAGCCTGTTCGATCTGAGCGGCGTTCTGTGCAAAGGAGGGCGGGTCTACGATCACCATGTCAAAGGTGCGGTGGGAGACACGCAACTGCTCCAGACCGTCAAAGGCATCGGCTACCAGAATGGAATGTTGGGCGGCACGGACGCGAGGGTTGGATTGGTTAAGGGCGAAATTGGACTGCGCAGCGACTAAGGCGGGTTCGCTGATGTCTACGCTGAGGACGGACTTAGCACCTCCGGCGGCGGCATAGACGGAGAAGCCTCCGGTGTAGGCGAACACATCCAGAACGTGGCGGTTGGCGGATAGATCACGGACGCGGGAACGGTTGTCGCGTTGATCAAAAAAGAAGCCAGTCTTGTGGCCGCGCACCACATCGGCAGCAAAAGCGAGGCCATTCTCATGAAAGAGGATCGGGGCAGTTAGATCGTCACCCAGTAGGATCTTTCCGTCGGCCAGATCGTTGGATTGCATGCCCCGACTGGTGCGCAACACCAAGCGGTCAAAGGACTGAACGCGCTGGAGAGCGGTGGTGATGTCCTGGAGATGGGGAAGCCACGCCGAGGTGTAGAGTTTCAGCACGAGGGTATCCGCGTAACGATCGACAACTAAACCGGGGAAACCGTCGTTTTCGCCATGCACGAGGCGGCAGCCATCGGTTTGGGGGGTCAACAGCGGGGCGCGGATGCCGACAGCAGCACGCAGGCGAGCGGTGAACCAGTCCAGGTCGATAGATGCCGGGGTGCCATGCTGCAAGATTTTGACGCGGATGGGGGAATGGGGGTCATAAAGGCCGATGGCGAGGAAACGGCGATCATGATCAAAAATGACCGCCAGATCGCCCGACTCACCTTCGTGACTCTGTTTGCGAATAGCCTGCTCAAAGAGCCAGGGGTGGCCGCTACGCACGGCACGTTCAGCGGCGGGCGTGATGTGAATGGCAATACGTTTGGTCATGCCGCTATTGTACAGCCATCAATACATGATGTTTAGGGCTGAGATTCGTGCCACCAGCGCTCCCAATTGCCAAGACCATCATAGGCGGCATATTTATACATGTCGGATAGGGTGGGGTAGTTATATACCGCCTGGATGAAGGCGTGGAGCGTGCCGTTTTCGGCCAAGACCTGCGCGCCGATATGGACTAATTCGGACGCAAGCTCGCCAATGAGATGAACACCTAAGAGTTTTTTATCCTTGGGAGCGAAAATCAGCTTGAGCATACCCTTATCACCCATAATCTGGCCGCGCGGGTTGTTTTCGCTCGCGGCGCGACCGACAAGATAGGGGATATTCTGCTGCTGGCAGGCCTCTTCGGTGAGGCCGACCATTGCAATCTCCGGGACGGTGTACACCGCGAGCGGCAACACCGGGGAGACATATTCCTTATAGCGCAGATCGAAGGCATGAACCATCGCGACACGAGCCTGTTCCATTGAGGTCGAAGCCAGCGCGGGAAAACCGATGACATCACCGGCAGCGTAAATATTGGGGATGCTGGTCTGGTAGCGATCGTTCACGAGGATCAGACCGCGACTACCCAGTTCGATATGCAAGGCCTCTAAGCCCAGTCCGGCGCTGTTGCTCTGACGACCAGACGCAAAAAGCACACCGTCCACGATGATTTCTTCGCCCGAACTTAAGGTGAGACAAACGCTGTTTTCGAGTTTTTCGGTGCGAAGATTCGGTTCGCCAAATATCTGCCGAAGACCTAAACCGCCTAAATAGTCGGTCAGGCGAGCTACAATTTCACGGTCTACAAAAGACAGAATACGCTCGTTGCGATCAATGAGAGTCGTCTGGATGCCTAAAGCGGCAAAAATAGAGGCGTACTCACACCCGATCACACCGCCGCCCACAACGGCTGCGGTTTTGGGGATATAACCCATACGCAGCACGGAGTCGGAGTCGAGAATGAGGCGGCCATCAAAGGGAATGTCGGGCGGGTGATAGGGTGAGGACCCGGTAGCGATCAAAATAATTTCGGTTTCGAGATCGACATCCACGCCTTCATGCGTATGGACGCGCACAGTATGGGCGTCGATGAGCGTGCCTTCACCCCAAAACACGCTAACCTGATGGCGTTCGAGATTGTGCTTGATGATGGCGTGTTCACGGGTGACGACGACTTTCTGGCGAGAGGTAAAATCGGCAAAGGTCAAGTTATCACGCAGCGAATAATCGATGCTGTAGAGTCCACGCTGGCGCAAGCCTGAAAAGTAGAGCGCGGCTTCACGCAGCGCTTTCGAGGGGAGTGTTCCGGTGTTGATGCCGGCACCGCCGAAAAAGGGGGCACGTTCAATGAGGGCTACTTTTTTGCCGAAATAGGCCGCTTGAGCCGCGCCTTTTTCGCCCGCCGGACCCGAACCAATCACGACCAGATCGTAAGATGTTGCGGACACGCGCTCTCCAGTGAGAATATTAGTCAGGTAGGATTATCGCAAGCGGAGAACAAAATGGCGACACAGATTCTGCTGATAGAAGATGATCGGGCAGTGGCGCAAAGCCTGCAAGATGGGTTGGAGCGGGACGGGTATGAGATCGTCTGGAAGAGTATGGGGGAAGACGGCGTGCGGTATGCCAGCGAACAGAATCCACAACTGATCATTCTGGATGTGCGGCTACCGGATGGATCGGGATTTGACTTTTGCAAGCAGATGCGGCAGATGAAGGTGCGGCAACCGATTTTGATGCTGACAGTGCAGCGCGACGAAGTGGATAAGGTGTTGGGGCTGGAGATTGGCGCGGATGATTATATGACCAAACCGTACAGCCTGCGCGAACTGTTATCACGGGTGCGGGCACTGCTGCGACGGGCCTATGGTGAGTTTTCGAGCGCGAGCAGTGATATGCTGTACGCAGGGGATCTGGTGATTGATCGAATTGGGGGACAGGTGTGGCGGGGAAATGACGTCATCAGCCTGACACCGACGGAATTTAGACTGCTGGTTTTTCTGGCGCAAAATCGACGGCAAGCCCTGAGCCGACAGCAGATTCTTGAGGCGGTATGGGGGTATTCGGCGGAAGTGGAGAGCGAGCGCACGGTCAACGTGCATATCCGGCGGTTACGGGAAAAGGTTGAGGCTGATCCGAGCGCACCGCAACTGATCATGACGGTGCCGGGAATTGGGTATCGATTTAACGATTAGAGCCTGTTGATGGGCGATGATAAACTGTGGGGGGCAGCATTCCCTGGCGCATGCTGCCCAACGACTTACCGCCCTGGTCCACGGTGTATCAACAAGCGCAACGCTGGTTGAAAGCGAACGGGCTATAACGGAGCCAAGCGGCGCAAGGGCAGCAAAATGCACATGGCCGCGGCTGACCAGGGCATCCGACTGGAAGTCGTCCAGTTGCCCGATGCCAAGAAGGGCTTTGGCCCTGGGTAGTCGAACGTTTTTTCGGTTGGGCGGCACGTTTTCGCCCTCTGGGCTGTTGCGCACGCCACGTGCCCTTTCACCGGAAGAGGAGCCGCGGCAAAAGGAAATATCTGGAGCGCTTCAAAAAGCTCCGCGAATCCACCGCGTGATTACTTAAAATGAGTCCAAAGGGTAGGAGAAATTGGGGAAACTTGCAGCTCGTCAGGGTTACGGTTCCGTAACCGCGATGGAATGATATTGTAACCGGTTGGCTGTCATAATAAGCATAGACGGAGTCGCTTGAAGGAAAAGCACATGAATGTACGGTCGATCCGGTGGCAACTGCCTTTAAGCTACGCGGCTATTGCTTGTTTAGCCGCCGTAGCATTAGGTATTGTGCTGCTCACCACACTGCGAAACTATTATGATCAAAAAGAGAGGGAATATCTGGCGCGAAATGCGGTCGCCATCAGTGCTGATATTTCCCCGATGCTAAAAAGTCCACTTGTGCCGGGTATGTTAAACGAGCACGCCCAAACTTTATCCTTTTTCGCTCAGGCCCGAATCCGCATTCTCAACAGCGACGAACAACTGTTGGGTGATTCGGGAGAAAGACGAGAAAAGAACTGGCTCTCGATTTACTACAGCCAGCCGGTTGTCCAACCGCTATGGAATGTTACATCCACCAGCCCAAACATTATTCGGGAGGTCTTTACAGAAGAGGGTGACAGCTATAGCGTCTCTGCAGGTGGCGGCAATATACGTGTCAGCCAACCCGCTCGGATGGAGGGGGACAGCGTTGTTTATGTCGAGAATTCCATCCCTCCCACGACTACAACTATAGAATTTAAGGGTGAACAGTCCGGTCTTTTCGTGAGCGCGATGCCTGCAACCGGAACACTTTACGGTTTCGACTTGAGTGATCAGGCTGAACTGGAAACTAAGGTTATCCGGTACTCGGACCAAGAAGTCAGGCATGAGCTACGGGATGAGAACGGAGGACTGTTGGGATATATTGTGCTTTCGGATGGCCCCGCCTATGGAACGGAAATTGTCACGAGCGTGGCACATGGATGGTTTATGGCAAGCGGCGTCGCCATGCTCCTGGCTGTTATCGCGGGGTGGTTTGTCAGCCAACGGATCAGCAAACCGTTATTGGTGCTCACCCAAGTTACATCACAGATGAGCGAGGGGAACTTATCGGCGCGGGTGAATTTGAAGCAGCGCAATGAACTTGGCATGCTGGCCGCTTCGTATAATGAAATGGCTGGCCGGATTGAAGAAACGATCACCACATTAAAACGATTTGTGGCGGATGCAGCACACGAACTCCATACTCCCATAACGGCACTGCGCACGAATCTTGAAATTGTAGGCGATATAGATGATCCAGCATTACGACGCGCCCAAGAACAAGTTATCCGGTTGGAAACGCTGACTGATGATTTGCTGGATTTGTCGCGACTTGAAGCACATGTGGATCGCGCCGAACATAAACCCATCAATATGGTGGCGCTGATCGAGGAGATCAATGAGATTTACGCTTCAAGAGCCGAACAAGCTGATATTGAATTTATGGTGGAAATGCCCAATGAAGTACCTTTGATCTCTGGCAATCAACAGCAACTAGAACGCATGATGAGCAATCTGGTAGACAACGCGATCAAATTTACGCCGACAGGCGGAACAGTGAAAGTGCGCGTGGGACAAGAAGCCCGACACTTGGCCGTAGCGGTGTGTGATAATGGGATCGGGATTCCAGCAGACGATTTGCCGCGTTTATTTGAGCGGTTCCGACGTGGAAGAAACTCGGCTAACTATGCTGGCAGCGGGTTAGGGTTGGCGATTGTGCGGGCCGTTGTTCAGGCGCATCATGGGCAGGTGACGGCAACCAGCCAACCGGGTGAAACGTGCATCCAGGTTAAGCTGCCCTACTGAAAACCGCGGACCATCGTTATACAAAATTTGAGGTGGTCTTGGGACCACCTCTGCTTTCTTAGGGGAACGTTATCGCCAAGCCAGACCCTGTTCTGAGTGGAGATTGAGAAAATCTAGGCGTTCCCCCGCCATGGGAAGGTACTCGTGATGATAGGAGTAGCTATGTCCTACCCTCACTTCCACGTTATTTGCACTGATCTTCTTCTTCTTCGGTATAGGGTGTGGTCGGAGCCGTGATGGTGCTGTAGAAGACCTGAGTCCCAGCCTTGACTGTGACGTAGGTGACAGACCAGTCGTAGTGACCGTCGATGGTGAAGACGACGACGCGTTCATCGGTTTCCAGGAACAAGCGGCTGAACATATTTCCGCTGAAGGCGAGTTTCTTGCCGCCACCTTTACCGCCACCACCGCCACCATCGCCGGAGCTTTCATAACCGGTCTCGAATTTGATACCAGATTGGCCCGAGTTGGGATCAGTACTCCACGCTTGATAGGGTTCGCTGGAGGATACGATCTTATCGGCGACTTCCTTGGGAATGCCTAAGACCCAGTTACTGATGGAAGGGTTGCAGCCGGAGGTGACTTTGTAGGCCACGGTGGTGCGATCGGTGCCTTCGTCATACGACTTGCCGACAAGTTGAACACTGTGGCAGTCTAACTGGGCGAGATCAGGACCTTCTTCTTTTTCATCCTGTTCCTGTTCACAGTCGAACCCGCCGGGATTGCCCAACTCATCGACGACGGTCATATAACTACCGTTCAGAAATGAAACGATCATGGATGTGGTCACAAGGATCATGAGTGTGGCCGGAATAGTCGGCCAGTATTCCATGAGAGCCTGGCCCCGCTGAAGTTTGTACCAGAACGAACCTTTTTTCATTGTCTCATCTCCTTACTTGGGGTTTGCTATATCCTTCTACCATTAATATCGCGTGAAGTTACTAGACATTACATCAAGAACGTAAATTATTTTCGGATTTTACGAAATTCATTTTTAGGGACTGCCAGGTTAGCCCGGAAACGATTACGAAACGGTAATCTCCTCGCAATCGCTTCGCAATCCAAGCCATGCACACTAGGCCCAGAAAGGAGTCTACGAGATGAGACGATTGATTCTGATTTTGGGTTTTCTGATTCCGATTTTGGCACTCGCGGTGAGGCCGACTGAAGCGCAAAACGAGGTGGTTACGATATCCATGCCCGATTACATGCGGGACTTATTCAACGAGGAGCTATTCGATCAATTTGAAGCGGAACATCCCGGTGTGGACGTTGAGATTGTGTACAACGGAAACAATGCCATGATGTTTGGCGGCGGACTGCAAGATATTGATGACTATCTGAACAGCATGCGGAGTGCTGTCGAGGCGGCAGATGTGCTGCTGCTGGATTCAAATGGAGTGGGACCAGAACTTACACGAGCCGGGTATCTGCTCGATCTGGCACCGCTGGTGAACGCTGATACAACCCTGAACAGCGCTGATTTTTACGAAGCGGTGTGGCAAGCGTTCCAGTGGGACGGCGGCGTGTGGGCACTGCCCGTGTCAGCCGATGTCACACTGCTGTTTTACGATCCGGCGGCATTGGATGCCGCGGGTGTACCGTATCCAGAAACCTGGCAGTCGATTGCTGATGTGGATTATGCCATTCGGGCACTGACTCAGTTGAATGACGATGGCAGTGTGGCGGTATCAGGGTTCCAGAGCTACGGCGAGGAGATTGGTATGCTGCTCATCTCCCTGTTGGGACAGGGGCTGTACGATGACAGCGTGATCCCCAGCATCCCCAACTTTGATAATCCCCAACTGGAAGAAGTGCTGAATACGTGGGCGCAACTCCAAAAAGACGGATTATTCGAACAGCCCAATGGGGGTGAAGGCATATCCATTGGCCCAGGGCAAGGTGGACCCTTGGTGATGGGGCAAAGCTGGATGGGGCAACAAATGACGGCTGAAGGAGATTCCCAGCTCAAGGCGGCGCTGCTGCCTGGTGGTCACAGCGGATTGACCGTGAGTGGATATGGAGTCAGCAGCGGCACAACCCATCCCGAATTAGCCTATGAACTGGTCAAATATCTCACGATGCAGCCAGCAGCGGCGCAAGCATTCGTCAATCCGATTCCGGCCCGGCGCAGCCTGGCGAATGCTTCGGCTGAAGATGGCGGCACTATGTTCAGGGGGCCTGAACTCTCACCGGAAATTCGGGCTGTCGTTGACCAGGGACTTGAAAATGCTATCAGTCCCAGCGAAGCACGGTTTGTGCCGTATCTGGCGAATGTGCTGCAACAGATGACCGAGGATAACGTGGATGCACGTACCGCGCTGGACGCCGTCGAAGCAGAAGCCTTAACGCGGCTGGAAACAGCATCGGAACGAAGCGGCGGCGATCCCATTGTGGTGGCGACTCCTGTCCCCGCATCGGCGTTGGCTCCGGGGGAAATCGAACTTGATTTTGGTGTCGGAACGACCATGTCGCCGATGCCGAATGAAGCCGCATGGAATGCAGCCGCACAGGACTTCGCAGACAGTGATCCTGAAGTGGGGCGGGTGAACCTGGAACCGACCTTTGGCGGAAGTCTGGAAGAAATGACGGAACAATACGACTGCTTCTATACGCCGAGCAACCAAGTGCCCAGCGCTAACCTCAGCCTCTTGCGAAGCCTGGATCCTCTGCTGGCGAGTGATATGGCTTTTAGCCCCAATGATCTGGTGGGGAATGTGCTGAGTCAACTGCAACGGGATGGGCAAACGTGGGCTATCCCACTGGTGATCGAACCTGTCGTGATGCGTGTGGATCCAGATCTGTTTGCACAAGCCGGGGTGACGATTCCGAACGGTACATGGAATGTGGACGAGTTTGAAAGCGCACTGCGGGCGCTCAAATATAACCCAGATGATCCCGCGCCATTTGCGCCCCAAGGATTTGATAACAGCTACCTGCTGGCGCTGATTGCAGCGTATGGTGGACTGCCGGTTGATTACCGGACAACACCACCAACCCTCAACTACACCGATCCCAATACGGTTGAAGCCATCCGACAGGTGCTTAATCTTGTCAAGGATGGGTATGTCGAGTACCAGAATTTGAGCGGTGGGACTGTCATTATGATGGGTGAGGAAAATAGTGTGCCGATTTACACATACACACTGGGAGAATTCGGATTTGGATCGGTGATGATCGCTACCGCCAGCATTGGCAGCGATGGTGAAGAAGTGGCAATGCCACCCAAAAACACAGACCCGATGGTGACCTTCCCACAGGGCACGACGTATACCGCGTTGACCTACAGCGTGGGCGCAGGGTACATCAGCGCTCATACGGAAAAGGCGGAGGCGTGTTACCGCTTCCTGAGTTCACTGAGTCAACGGCCTGATCTGCTGACTGGAATGCCTGCGAAACGTTCCATGATCAATAGTCCCGATTTGATCGCCGCACAGGGTGAAGAAGTAGTCGCAGTCTATAACGCGCTGGATCAGTTGATGCAGCAGCCGAATACCGTCCTGTTTCCAACCGGGCTAGGTGGAGATACTCCGGCGGACATCTTTCTGACGTACTGGCTGAACCGGGCATTTGATCGCTACATCAATGAGGACGCGGATTTGGATGTGGAACTGGCGGAAGCGCAAACGATGACGCAAGCCTTCCAGCAGTGCGCGGCGGCTATTCCGCCGCTCGATCCAACAACCGGGGATTACGCTGGGTACTATGAGCAGTATATCAATTGCGCGACACAGGTTGATCCCAGCGCCAGTGAGATGTTTGGGCAATAACGGACCATGATTGATTTGCTGCTCTTCACGCTTGAACGCATCCGCCAACATCGCATCCTGGTTCTGTGGGTGGTGGTGGGGCTGTCGGTAGCGACGACGCTGGCACTGGGACTGTCACTCTATGTGGATTCAGTGTACAGCGAACTGCTCAAAACCCGGCTGGATGAACCGCCGTATGCCTTCCGGTATCGTTACCTGGGCGCATGGAGCGGGAATATCACGCCGGAGGATGTCGGCAGTACCCGCGCGGCCATCCAAGAACGGCTGGTGAACCTGACCGGACTGCCCGCTGCGCAAAATGCGCAATTCGTGCGAGGCGGAAACTGGACGGTGCGCGGCCCAGAGAACCAATCGTATGGAACGGTTAGCCTGGGAACGTTGGAAGGTGCTGAAGAGCAGCAATTGATCACGGCAGGGGAATGGCCGCCAAGCAGTGACGACAGAGACGCGGATGCCATTCCCGTGCTGCTGCCGGAAGAGATGTTCTACCAAATGGGATTGCAAGTGGGCGATGAACTGGTGGCGCAGCGCAACGGCGGGGAAACGGTGCGGCTGAAAGTGGCGGCACTGTGGAAGCCAACCAATCCCGACGACAAAAGCTGGATATTCCCGCCGAAGTTTTTCGATCAAGTGATGTTGGTGCAGGCAAAAGACCTTGCCCGACTGCTCGAAGGAATCGAGGAACCGATTGACGAAGCCGCATGGTGGCTAATTCTTGACGGATCAACAGTTCGGACGACAGACATCGGGACGCTACTGGATCGGATCACCGCTGGGCAGCGAAGCATTGAAAATGTGCTGCCAGGGATTCGACAAGACCTCTCGCCCACTTATGGCTTAAAAGCATTCAATAAAGAAGTTCAAACCCTGACACGGCAACTGTTCGTGATTATCGCGCCGGTGGGCGGACTGGTGATGTATTTCGTGGCGATGGTGGCGGGGATGCTGGTCAGCCGACAAGGGCCGGATGATGTCAAACTGCGCAGCCGGGGAATGAGCCGCCGCGCGCTGCTAACCGTGCATATCCTGATGTGGCTGATCCTGGTCAGTATGGCGCTGGGTGTTGGACTGGTCGCAGGGCCTGCCATTGTGCGGTTGGTGGGGCGCACGACCTCGTTTCTACAGTTCAACGATTCCGGGATGCCGTTGGAAATCGTCATTACGTCGCAAGCCATTCTCACAGGCGCAGTAACGGGGTTGATTGGGGCCAGCAGCGGCCTGGTACTGGCGTGGCGGACAACGGGCCAAAACATCAACAGCTTCCGGCGGGCAGCCGTCCGTACTTCTAAAGCGTGGTGGCAGCGGGCCTATATCGACCTGGCACTGATGCTTCCGGCGGGCTATGTGTTGTACACCCTGACGGCACGAGGCGGAGTGGTTACAGATGCCGAAACGCCCTTTAATGATCCATTGGTATTCGTAGGACCGACACTTTTTGCACTAGCGGCGACTCTGCTTTTCCTGCGGGTGTGGCCGCGCGTGATGCAATTGGGCGCGTGGGGCCTGGGGTACAGCCGATCCGTAGCGCTGCTTATGACGCTGCGTGAACTCACCCGTTCCAATGGACGATATCGCGGCGGATTGTTGATGATGGCATTCACGCTTAGCCTGACCGGATTCACCGCGTCAATGGCAAGCACACTGGATGAAAGTCTGGTGGATCGCGTGGAGTATCAAGCGGGCGCGGATCTGGTACTGATGACGGCGGTGGATACGGAAGCGGAACAAGATGAGGACTCGTCCAGCAGTAACCCGAGCTACACAGTAACGGGGTACAACCTGCCGCCAATGCAGGAACTGCTCACGATTGACGGAATCAAAACGATTTCACGCGTGGGGAAATACGCGGCGCAGTTAAACGTTGGCACACAGCGGATTGCGGGAACGTATCTGGGAATGGATCGGGGGACACTCGGCGCAACGGCTTACTTCCGGGATGATTATGCCAACACGCCGCTGGGCAACCTACTGAACCGGCTGGCGGAACAACGAACCGGGGTGTTGATCAACCGAAAGATCGCGGACGAATACCAACTGAAGATCGGGCAGGAGATCGCACTGCAAGTGCAGGCACTTGACGCGTGGTATGAGACACGGGTGCCCGTGCTGGGCTATGTCGATTATTTCCCAACGCTGGATCCGAATGAGGGATTTTTCGTAATCGGAAATCTGGACCCGATTTTTGAGCTGGTAGGAACGACACTGCCCTACGATTTGTGGCTGGGGTTGTCGCCAGAAGCAGATGCTGCGGAAGTACGGCAGCGGATCGAAGCAACCGATTTCCCGGTGCCGCGGTGGGTGGAACCGGAGGCCATGCTGCGCGAGGCGTATGCGGAACCGGCCCGGCGGGGTGTCCTGGGATTTTTATCGGTGGGATTTGTCGCATCCATCGCGCTCACGCTGATTGCGGTGATCATCCAAAGCGCGGCTTCCTTTCGGGCACAGGTCGTGCAGTTGGGCGCGCTGCGGGCGATGGGGTTACGCGGAACATCCGTCGGGTTGTATGTGGTGCTGCTGCAAGGGTTGGCCGCATTAAGTGGCATTCTGAGCGGCACCATGATTGGGATTGCGACAACGCTATTGTACCTGCCGCTGCTGGATTTTAGCGGAGGACTGCCACCATACCTCGTGCGGGTGGCGTGGGGTGAAATCATTGTCGTTTATGGTGTGTTCGCAAGTGTTTTGTTTGGGGTGACGATGATCACCACGCTGTTCCTGAGCCGCGAGCAAGTCGCAGCGATTACACGGTTAGGAGATGCATAACGTGAAAAAACAACTTTCGATTGTGGTGGCTGCGGTTGTCATGCTCACCGCATGCGGTGGGGACAACAATAATCCCAATCCTGCCGCCACGGAAACCCCGATTCCAACCGCACCGGCAGCCGCACGCCCCACTTATATCGTACAGCGGGGGAATGTCCAGGAAAACTTCGAGTTCACCGGGCGATGGCTGCCGCGCGATCAAATGCAACTATCATTCCAGGCAGCGGGCACTATTCGATCGGTGAATGTGCAGCGTGGGGACACGGTTAAAGCCGGGGATTTACTGGCCGACTTTGACACATCGGACCTGGAAGCCCAACTGATGAACGCGGAACTGGATTTACAAACGGCGATTAATCATCTGGAATCGGGGGGAGATGGAAGCACCCAAACGGTGCTGGATGCCCAATTCGCGCTGGCGGATGCCAAACTGAATCTGGAAAGCACCGAGGGGAACAGCCCCTGGACCAGCCTGGAGTCGGCGCGAATCGGATTGGAGCGGGCGCAAAACACGATAGACGATGCGCAACGCGCGTACGACGAGGCGATCAGCCATCCCGAAACGTCTGCATCGACGGTAGACAACCTGTACCAACAACTGCGAGATGCGGAGATTGGGCTGCGGGACGCTCAGAACAGCTACTATTCGGCGGCGCAAAGCTTTAATAATCACCAGATCAGTATCGCGCAGCAGGAAAACGCGGTACTGAAACAGGAGATTAATCTGGAAGAGGCGATCACCGGGGCAGGGGTGGACCCTGATCTTGTGCAAGCGGTGCAAAAAGCGCAACTTCAGGTCACTCAGATTAAAGCCGAAATTGAAAAAGCCTCGCTGCGTGCGCCTATCGATGGAATGGTGCTTGAAGTCACGATCAGGGCGGGCGATCAGGCCGAGGCCTTTAAAGCGGTGATCACCCTGGCACTGCCGGAACCGATGGAAGCGATTGCGACGCTGGCATTCAACGATACACAGAGTTTGAGTGTGGGGATGACCGGGGTTTGCCAGGAAATGGGCCGCCCTGAAACCGCCGTGCAATGCGCGGTGCGGCAGGTGCCTTTAAGCAGCCGGGACGCGGATCAAACCGTGCGCGTGGGTGCTCAGCTCGATTTACCGTTGGGGCAGGTGGTGGAAATTAAAATTCCGCTGCAAGTGCGCGAGAATGTGCTCTGGCTGCCGCCGGCAGCAATCCGAACATTTCAAAACCGGACGTTTGTGGTGGTCGAAACGGCAGAAGGACAGCGGGCAGTTGATGTTCAGCTCGGGCTGCAAACGACGGATCGGGTGGAAATTATCAGTGGGGTGAATGAAGGGGATGTCGTGGTAGGACCATGAGCGCTTTTATCCGATGCCAACAAGTGGTCAAAGCCTATAAAGCCGGGGCACATGAAGTCGTGGCGCTGCGAGGAATCGACTTTGAGATGGAAGAGGGGGAAATGGTCGCTATTATCGGACCGAGCGGGGCGGGGAAAAGTTCGCTGCTCAATCTGTTAGGTGGACTGGACCGCCCGACTGCCGGACAACTGATGGTAGGCGAACAGAATTTATTGGAACTCAAGGGGCGACGACTGGCGACCTACCGACTGCACGAGGTGGGTTTTGTATGGCAGCAGGTGAGTCGTAACTTATTCGCGCACCGGACCGCACAACAAAACATCATGCTGCCGCTGACACTGGCAGGTGCTAAACGGCGTGAACGTGGGCGGCGGGCAAAAGAACTGCTTGACGCGGTGGGATTAGCTGACAAAGCCAAACACAAACCTGTGCAGCTATCGGGAGGACAGCAGCAGCGTGTGGCTATCGCGGTAGCATTGGCGAACCAACCGCGACTGCTTCTGGCTGATGAACCCACCGGATCGCTGGATCGGGAAAACGGGGTCCAAGTGATGCGCCTGATCCGGGAACTGCGGGAACAACTCCGGCTGACCGTGCTGCTGGTGACGCATGATATTGAATTGGCGGATTACGCGGATCGGGTGCTAACGCTGCGGGACGGCGCGTTGGGGCAAGACCTGACCAAACAGGAAACGCCGGTGGTGGAAGATGATGGGCGAATACGGCTGCCGGAAACGGTGCGGGAACAACTGGCAAAAGCAGACCAGATCAGCGTCGAGGTGCGGCCCGAAGGGGTACTGCTGCGGCCCGAAAAGGCCGAAGAAGATCTGAGTGAAAAGCTGCTGCAAGGAATCTTACCACAAGATGCGCCGCCGCCCGTCCATCGTTTCCGACTGCGACGACAGAAGGAGCGACAGGCGTGAGTGTACAAGTTGTGCAAGTAAAAC
>DATAMF010000070.1:0-4696 GCA_036260665.1 Aggregatilineaceae bacterium
CCAGCCTCGAAAATTCTGATTTTTTCGAGCATGATCCGGGAGACCGCCAGATGCTCAAACAAGCGCAACCCAGCACCGAGCAAAACCGGCATGATACCGATATGGAGTTCATCGCAAAGTCCCGCATTCATGCACTGCTGATTGATGCTCGCGCCGATCAGGATGACGTTTTTGTCACCGGCTGCGGCTTTGGCCTGGGCAACCGCGCTCTCAAGCCCATCTGTCACGAAGGTAATGGTCAGCGTTTCGGTTTCTTTGGGCTTTTTCTCAGGAATATGATGTGTAAGCACAAAGATGGGGACCTGATATTCGTAGTGCTCGGCGAATGAATCCGGATCTCCCATATTGTAGGAGTGTCTGCCCATCAGCACTGCACCCGTCGTCCGTATTTCTTCCTGCAACATCTCTGTCGCGCGCAGTTCGCCTAAATTAGGATAAAGACGACTGACATCACCGTGCAGGTCACTGGCAAAACCGTCCAGAGATAAAGTCATACCACCAATCACTTTTCCCAATTTGATTTCTCCTTGACTTAATCCTGGATCCGGCGAGATAAACCAATCCCTCCCCCGGCTGGTGGACAGACGAGGGAAGGGGTGCCCGATTAGTTGGAAAGGGTGGCGTTGAGGATAATCTCGGTGCCCGCCAGCGCCCGCGAGACGGGACAGCCGCTCTTGGTGGCGGTGGCGATTTCCTGGAACTGGGTTTGATCGATGCCCGGAACGCGCGTTTCGTTGTTGAGTTCAATGCGGGTAATCGTAAAACCTTCGCCGACTTTTTCAATATGAACATGGGCGGCGGTATGAATGTGTTCTGGCGGAAAACCTGCGCGACCCAGGCTCAGGCTGAAGGCCATCGAAAAACAACCTGCGAGGGCAGCGCCGATCAATTCTTCGGGGTTGCTGCCCTGGGCGTCTTCAAAACGCGATCCAGCATTGTATGGGCCGCTGAAGCCGCCGAACTGCATGGTGCCTTTCCCTTCACGAAATGGACCTTCCCACACCGCTTCCGCATGACGTACAGGCATAGTCGTTTCTCCCTTTGTGCGTGTAGATACGATTAGATTGTAGCAATGTCGTGAAGGCTTGCGCACACGTGAGGAAGAGGAAAAAAAGTGCCGGGTCACCCCTGAACCCCGGCACTTTAAATATGGGTATCGCAGCGCATGCTAATAAAGGTGTGAGTTGGAAACGCTCCCAGCCCCCTGGATAACCGCTAGATGAAAACCCCACTCGATGCACACACTACGATGTTTGTTGGTGAGTACTTCCCCTGTTTGATCCTTAGTATAGCGGCTTGAGATCAAACAGTCATAAAACCCAACTCAAAATCCCATTAAAATTAAAGATGTGACTCCAACAGGGGGTCACATCCTGACATCGTAGGGGAAGTCCTACCAAAACAGCAGGGGACTTAGGCTGTACCCCTATTGTCTTTACCCCATCCCCTTAGGGAAGGGGAGTCAAACCCACGGGATGTGGGAAATTATTTTCCTGGAGCGGCCTTAATCACCGTAGACGTGGACGGTTGAACCTTCGACCAGCCAGTTTTCGTAGAGCCACTTGGCGTCGCTGATGGTCAGGTTGACGCAGCCATGACTGTGACGGTAGCCGAAACTGTCGTGCCAGTAGGTGCCGTGCAGACTTTCGAGACCATTAAAATAGATGGCGTAGGGCACCTGATCGAGGGCATAGAAGTCTTCGGTGCCTTCCTGACCGCTCATGGGACCATTTTCGACTTTCAGCCGGACGGAGAAGGTGCCATTGTTGGTTTTCCAGCGTTCTTCGTCCAGGCCAGAGGATACCAGAGTCGCCATGCGGGGCGTGCCGCCATCGTAGGCGACGACGTTCTGTTCAAAGGTATTTACGGCAGCCCAATGCCCGGTTACGCTGATGGGGGCGGTGGGATATACGATGCTCAGATTTTGCTGGTTGGTCCAGAGGCCGGGGCCGATCAGGTGCCAGTTCCAGCCGCGCACATTGATCGTGGCGTAGATGTTGACCAACTGGTAACGCTGAAGCTGGCCGCTGCCTTCGCATTGGCGCATGCCAGCCGGGGAATCGGTGGCGCAGTGGGGCCAGAGTACCCAGGCGAAAGGCATGTCGAGGCCGTTGATAAAGACGCCGGAAAAACTGGAGGGCTGCGCCCAGCGGGCAATCGAGAGGCTAACCCACTGGCCGGGGCGAATTTCGGCCCAATCGTCCTGGACTTGCAGCACGTTGACATAGGTGTAGCCGGCGTTCATGGTATCAACCTGGGTGCCGCCGGGCTTGTCGTAGAGCGGGACGGTGGACTGATTAAAACGGATGAGTGAGACGCCGGATACGACGCCAAAATCAATGGGGACGCGGGTCACATTGGGGGTGGGACGTGAGGCCATGAGGGCGTCACAGTCCGGGGTGCTGAGCTGGTCCAATGAAATCCCGGCGCAACTGGGATGGCCCTGCCATAACACGGGAGCGGCACCCGCCGGGCGGCTGATTACAAAGGTGGACATGATGATGGCAATGAGCAGCAGATGTTTTTTCATAGTCTTGTTCTCCTTGCCCGTAATCATATAACAACTTTTCGTACCGACAGGCAAGCGCCTCCTGAGCGTATTCTAAGCGTGTGCTGTGCGGCGAAAAGGGGGGGGACTATAATCTGGGAATTCAGGAGTGAGGGAAAACATGGCGAACCGATTGCAATATGAAACCAGCCCGTATCTGGTTCAGCACAAAAATAATCCCGTCGAGTGGTATCCGTGGGGGGCGGAAGCGCTGGAAGCGGCGAAAACACAGGATAAGCCGATCCTGTTGAGCATCGGCTATTCGTCGTGCCATTGGTGCCATGTGATGGCGCACGAAAGTTTTGAGAATCACGCGACAGCCGCGTATATGAACGAGAATTTTATCAACATCAAGGTGGACCGCGAAGAACGCCCGGATGTGGATGATATTTATATGCAGGCGACCCTGCTGTTTAATCGGGGGCAGGGCGGGTGGCCGATGACCGTGTTCCTGACGCCCGAAGGACACCCGTTCCACGCCGGGACGTATTATCCGCCGGAACCGCGCTATGGGATGCCCAGTTTCCGGCAGGTGATGGATGCGGTGGTCGAGGCGTACCGCACGCGGCGCTCGGAACTGGAACAGACGGCAAAAGCGATGTCGGCGGATTTGGGGCGGAATCTGTTCGCGCAGTTGGCGACGGATCAGTTCGCGGCGGATATGCTGGATACGGCGGCACAAAGCCTGATCCAGCGGGCGGACCCGGTACACGGCGGGCTGACGCGCGGCAAACCGAAGTTTCCGAATCCGGTGAATCTGGAATTTTTGCTGCGGTATCACATTGGCACGGGGAACGACGCGGCGCTGCAAGTGACGGTGCTGGCGCTCAAAAAGATGGCACAAGGCGGCATGTATGATCAGTTGGGCGGCGGATTCCACCGTTACAGCGTGGACGAAAAATGGCTGGTGCCGCACTTCGAGAAGATGCTGTATGACAACGCCCAACTCGCACGGGTGTATCTGCATGCGTGGCAGATCACACACGATCCGTTTTTGCGCGAGATCGCGGAAGAGACGCTGGATTATGTTCTGCGCGAAATGACCGCCCCCAATGGCGGATTCTACAGCACCCAGGATGCCGACTCTGAGCACGTAGAAGGTAAATTTTACGTGTGGACCGAGGCCGAACTGCGGCGGGTGTTGGATGGGGTGGCGAACAAGCCGGACGCGGTGCTGGCGTATTGGGGTGTGACACCGGGTGGAAATTTCGAGGGCAAGAATATTCTGCATGTGGCGGATATGCTCGAACGGGTGGCGATCCGGCATGGGATGTCCGTTGAAGATATGAAGGAAGAACTGGCGGCGGCGAAAACGGTACTCTACACGCTGCGCAAGGATCGGGTCGCGCCGGGGCGGGACGAAAAAATCCTGACGGCGTGGAACGGGATGATGCTGGCGACGTTGGCCGAAGCCGCGCGGATCCTGGATCGGGAGGAGTATCGTCAGGCGGCGGTGGATAATGCTGATTTTCTGCTGCGCGAAATGTCCAACGGGGCGGGGCGGCTGTGGCGCACGCATAAAGACGGTGTGAGCAGGATCAACGGATACCTGGAAGATTACGCCACTGTGATCGATGGACTGCTCGAATTGTATATGACGACGTTCGAGGCGCGCTGGTATAACGAGGCGATCCGGCTGGCGGACGTGGTGCTGGCGCATTTCGCAGCGGAAGACGGCGGGTTCTACGATACGAGCGACGATCACGATCCGCTGATTGTGAGGCCGCGGAATGTGCAGGATAACGCGTCACCGTCGGGGAATGCGGTGATGGCTTATGATCTGCTGCGGCTGACGGGGTTCAGCGGGGAAACGCGCTATGAAGATGCGGCGCTCGGATTGTTCCGGGCGCTGGGCGCAGGATTGAGTGAGTATCCGATGGCGTTTGGGCAGGCGTTGATCGGGGTCGATTTTTACCTGCGGCGGCCTGTCGAGATTGCGCTGGTGGGCGATCCGCAGGAGGAGGGTATGGCGGCGATGCTGGACGTGGTGCGCACGAAATACCGCCCGCTGGCCCTGGTCGCGCTGTCACCGCACACGCCCGATCCGATGGCGAACCCGGCCCTGCTGCGGACGCGTTCGCTGCGGGAGGGACGCCCGACGGCCTATGTGTGCGAAAATTTCGTGTGCCGGACGCCGGTCACGGTGGC
>DATAMF010000062.1:0-2202 GCA_036260665.1 Aggregatilineaceae bacterium
GGCTGATGGATGAAACGATGGCGCGCTGTATGGAGGTTTTCCCCGATGTGATGGATGGGTCCGTGCCGCTGTGGGCAAACGGCTATTATGTGGTCACGCCGCCCCGCGAATTGAGTGAGCGCGAGATCGCCCGGTTTATCACCTATCAGCGGCAGGCGCAGTTGGGGTAAAGCAAAAATAGTTCACCGCAGAGAGCGCAAAGAACGCAGAGAAAAAGAAGGAGAAAAGCAGGAACAGGACATGCGTCGCCGCAGGTTAAAACCTACGGCTATTGAGGAAAAAAGTCCACTGAAAGGGGCTCGGACCAGCCCCTTTCAGTAGGTTCCCGGTTTTTCTGCTGCAATATCAGGGAGTCGGGCGCGTGAGTTCTTCGCTGACTTCCCACAGGCGGCGGGCAGTGGTTTGATCGTATGACTCATCTGAGGATTTAGTTTCGCGCCGCCGCACGAAAAATTTCCCCGTTACGCCTTCGACCTCATTTGATGCTGCCAGCCAGATTTGCGTATCTGCGCCTTCTTCGGGGGACAGCGGTCCGCGCATGTTTAACCCGGCGGCAGTCTGGAAATTGGTGTGGACAAAGCCGGGATGCACGGCATTGACGGTGACACCTGTTCCTGCCAGCCGCCGCGCCAGTTCGTGAGTGAACAGGATATTCGCCAGCTTTGACGCGCCATAGGTGGCCCAGCCGTTGTAATTCTTTTTGTGACCGAGATCGCCAAACTTGATGGTGTTGTTATAGTGCGCATCGGAGGACACATTGATGATGCGGGCCGGGGCGCTGGCGATGATCGTATCGAGCAGGAGATTGGTCAGCAGAAAATAGCTGAGATGGTTGAGGGCAAAGGTCATTTCGATGCCATCAACTGTTTCGCGGTAGGTGGTGAACAGTGCCCCGGCATTGTTGACCAACACATGCAGCCGATCATATTTGGCCCTGAACGCATCTGCCAACGTGCGAATCTCGGACAGGGAGGACAGGTCGGCCTTTAGAAATTCGAGAGAACCGAGGATATCCCCAACTTCGCGCAGAGTTGCGTCGATCTTGGTGGAGTTGCGCCCGACGCCGATCACCTTCGCGCCGCGTTTAGCTAGTTCCAGCGCCGTTACCTTGCCGATGCCGTCTGTTGCACCTGTTACCAGACAAACTTTTCCATTCATCCGATCACCTTTATCAGAATTTCATCGAGTGAGCGCTTGGGAACATGATGCACGCTGTTTTCGTCACGCCAGTATTTCACGCTGCCATCCGCGCCGATAGGGTCGATCACCACTGTTTCGGCGGGTTTGCCGAGGGCCAGCACCAGCAAAATCTCGTAGTGCTCTTCGAGCTGCAAATCGGCGCGCAGGCCGTTACGGTTAATGGAGCCGATCATACAGCCGCCTAATCCCTGTTCGACTGCGCCCAACAAAATGGTCTGCGCAGCAATGCCAAAATCGGTGTTGGCACTGGTGTTGACATGCGGCTTGATGGTGCTGTCGCCCAAAATAATAATGTAGGCGGTTGGGCGTTCGCCTTCGGCTGGTCCGCCCCAATCTTCCAAATATCTGGCCCACGTCAGATGTTTAAAGATGGTCGCATTGGTGGTGGGGTCGGCGCAAACGATATAACGGAGGGGCTGTAAATTCATGCCCGAACCGACCAACCGGGCCAGTTCCACCAGATCGCGCAGGGTGGCGGAGTCTACGGCGTGTGACTGATCAAAACGGCGATAACTGCGATTTTGACACACAAGGTCTTTGAACATGGTTGTTTAATGTCCCATCACTGATACCTGGATATCGTAGAGCATTTGCAGCGTCATCAATTCGCGCAGGTCTTTTCCGTAGCGTGTTTCATCTCCCGTGAAGTTTGTCGTGCCATCCACGTAATAAGAGAGATGAAAGCCGTCGATCAGACAGCCCTGATCGGGCAGCGCGTGCGCCGCTGTCTGGAAGTCGATGAGGGGCACATGGTAGCGGGCGGCTGTGTCGCGGATTGTCTGGTTAACGGTCCATATGGCGTCGGTGTAGCCGGAGCCAGCCATCACATCATCCTTGGTGGTGATCGTCGTCAGCACCGGAATCACACCCTGGCGAATGAGAGTCTGCATAATTGTATCCAGGTTCGGCGCATAATAGGAAACCGTATCTGTGCGCACATTCATAAAGCCCAGATAGATGATGGCGACACTCGGCCTCTTGAGGCGCAGTTCGCTGTCAAGC
>DATAMF010000067.1:0-7269 GCA_036260665.1 Aggregatilineaceae bacterium
CAACTTAGAAAGGTGCGGGCGACATAGTAAGCGTCACGGTTCCACGCCAGCGGGAGCAGCATGTGATCGGTCAGAATGCAGATGCTGTCCCCTACTGGAACCGCGAGCAGCAGCCCGTAGAGCAGTCCGCGCCGTGTCAAACGATCCGGCGCTTGAGCGAGCGACGACCAGCGCTGCCGCTCGGATGCCAGTAATTCATCAAAAGGACGGGGATCGGCGGCGTGATCGCCAAACGTATAGGTGAGGGTCGCATCCGGCGGCAACCACAGATCGAGATCGATGGGACCAGCCGTGCGGCGCTCCCACGAGTCGCCGGGCGCGAAGCCGGTGATCGTGACGGTGCGCTGAAGCGCAGGATTCTCGATGGTCAGGGTGCCATCCGCGAACGTCGCATGGGTGATCACAGGCGGCATTTCAACCGGGCCGCCTTCGGTGAGCTGCGTATAGGCGCAGCGCTGAAGCGACAGCCGCCCCTGGAAGCGCAGCGGCTGATCGGACTGCCAGCGCTGCACCGCGCCGGAGGACGTGCCGATGGTTGTGCTGGTGATCCGCGCGCCGTTTTCAGTGGTCAAGCGGATCGACGGAATCGCGTGTTCCAGAAGTGCGGCCTCACTTTGAGTCACCGTGAGGCGCGGGCCAAACCCATCCAGGCGGGCGAGGGCGGCGCGGTAGGCGCGCACGGCGGACGGATCGTAGCGGCGGTCTTCGGGAAACGGATCGGCGGTGGTCAGGGTGATGTACCCCACCTGATCGTGGTAGGTGTTGAGCGCGATCAGCCGCCCGTGTGGATCGACGCTGCCTGTGATGCCGCTGTGACCAAAATCGAGGGGCTTGATCGTTTGGTTCGGATCAAGCTCCCACCAATCGAGCGAGTTCACGGCGCGACCAGCTTTTCGAGATCGGGCACAATGGCGCGGCCCGTTTCGCGGTCATACCAGCGAATTTTATCCGCCGGGAACCGAATCCAGATGTCCTGGTTCGGGGCGGCGATAAAGTCGGGGTGCGTGGAAACCTTGATGATGCTGGCCCCGATGCGAATGGTGAGCAGATTTTGTGATCCCAACGGCTCAACCACCAATACCGTAACTTGCAGCGCATCGGGCGCGGGCTGGCGCAGCGCTTCCATATTTTCGGCGCGGATGCCGATCCCCACCGGATTACCCTCGTAGCGTGACAGCGGTTCTTTTATCTCCGGGATGGGCGCGAGGCCAAAATCGCCAATGTACACACGGAGATCGTTTAGTTCCTTGCGCACCTGCCCTTCCAGAAAGTTCATCGGCGGCGAACCGATAAAACCACCCACAAAGCGATCCGCCGGGGCGTCATACACTTTGGTGGGCACATCGAATTGTAGGATTTGGCCGTTGCGCATCACCGCGATCCGATCACCCATACTCAGCGCTTCGATCTGATCGTGGGTCACGTAGATCGTCGTGGCGTGCAGTTCGTTCAGCAGGCGTTTGAGTTCGGCGCGCATTTCCAGCCGGAGCAGGGCGTCGAGGTTGCTCAGCGGTTCATCCATGAGCAGCACCTGGGCATGCACGGCAATCGCCCGCGCGACGGCGACCCGCTGACGCTGGCCGCCGCTCATCTGCGACGGGTAGCGGTCCAGAAAATCTTCGATATGCAGCAGTTCCGCTGCCGACTGGACCCGCGACTGCTGTTCAGCTTTGGGGACGCGCTTCATCTTCAGGCCAAAGGCGATGTTATCCCACACTTTCATGTGGGGGAAGATGGCGTAACTTTGAAAGACCATCGAGATATTGCGGTCTTTGGGCGGCAGATACGTCACATCTCGGTCCCCGATCATGACGCGGCCCGAATCGACCATGCCCAACCCGGCAATCGCGCGCAGCAGCGTGGTTTTGCCGCAGCCGCTCGGCCCCAGCAGGACGACAAATTCCTGGTCAAACACGGTCAAATCGACATGATCCACCGCTGTTACTTTACCAAAAGTCTTGACGGCATTTTCGACGCGAATTTCAGCCATACGGCACTTCCCTATTTCGTAATCTGGCCCCACATATTAAACAGGTAGCGGCGGATGAAGAAGATAAAAACCAGCGACGGCACCAGCATAAAGAAACCGCCCGCGTATTGGAACTCTAACGGTGATTTGTTCAGCGTGTAGAGGATCAGCGCGGGAAGTGTCCGGTTGCGAATGGTGAGCAGCGTTGCAGCGAAAACTTCATTCCACGACATCACAAAGGTAAAAATAGCAGCGGCAGCTACACCAGGCAGCACCAGCGGCATCACCACGCGGATAAATGCCTGGAACGGCGACGCCCCGAACACGCGCGCGGCCTCTTCGAGTTCAACAGGAATGCTGGCGAAGACGCTTGAAACCACCAGTACCGTCGTCGGCAGTGTGAGCGCGGTATGCATCAGGGCGACACTGTAAACTTGATCGAACATGCCCCATTGGATGAAGGTTACGGCCAGCGGCACGGCGAGAATTACAATCGGAAAGGCGCGCACCGCGAGAATGCTCAGCCGGAATGCGGCTCGGCCCGGAAAGATATAACGTGAGATGGCATATCCGGCAGGCATCGCCAGCAGCGTGGACAGCACCAGCGTCAGAACGGCGACGACAACGCTGTTGCGTGTCGCCTGCAAAATGCCCTGATAGTTCAGGAAAAAGTCCATCGTTTCGGTTGATACTGGGGTCGGCACGACGGTTTTGGGGAAGCCGTAGATGTCTTCCTGGTTGGAAAAAGCCTGCGACGCGATCAGCCAGATGGGGAGCAGAATCCAGAGCGCGATCAGAATGGCAAGCGCGTAGACGCTGGCGCGGCGCATCTTTTGACGGCGGAGCGCCCGCCGCTGAACGGGATCAAGGGTACGCGGGGTCATTCTTGCGCGGCCTCCTCCTGCGCCCGGACCGCACGCAGATACACAATCGAAATGATCAGCGAGAGCAGCATAATCAGCCCGGCATAGGCTGAGGCGACATTCGGATTGTTAAAGCCGGTATCGCTGGGATCGTACCAGCGGTAAGTTTCGTAAGCTAAGACGGTCAGCACGCGCCCGCCCGAAATGGCAACCACCACCGCGAAGACCTGAAACGCCAGAATGGTGCGCAAAATCAGCGCGACCTGCAAGCTGGGTTTTAACAGCGGGAGGATGATATGGCGTAAGCGCTGCCACAGGTTCGCGCCGAAGATTTCGCCAGCTTCCATATAATCACGCGGGATAGCTTGCAGCCCGGAGACGACAATCACCATCACAATCGAGGTGGCGCGCCAGATTTCCGCCAACACAATCGCCGTGATCATCCATTTTTTGTTGTCGGCGGAGAGGAAAATATAAGGTTTGTCGATGACACCGATCTTCACCAGAAACGAGTTCAGAAAGCCGTTTTGTTTGAACATCGCTTCCCAGACCAACCCGGCAGCCAGATCGGAAATGCCAAGCGGAATCGCATAGATATAAAGGAAAATGCTGTTAAATTTGAGCTGCGATTGCAGCACCAGCGCCATGATGATCGCCAGCACAAACTGGATCGGCAGAATAATCACCATCAGCAGCAGCGTGGTAGTCAGCGCTTCGGAAAAACGGCCATCGTTCACCATGCGCTTGATGTTCGCCAGCGTCCATTCCTTGACCGGATCGCCGTTGCGCACGCGGGCCTCTTCAGATGACGCCGCCGATTTGACATCCAGATTTTTCCGCTCAGTCCAGCCTGTTACGGTGTTGCCGTTCACATCTGCGCCGGACACGTTGAACCAATAGTAGGGGCGGGTGCGGCCATTGGGCAGGACTTCATCGTATTTTTCGCGCTCAGAAATGGTGACGGTGGTGTTCATTTCCAGCCGCCCGGTTTCGTCGGCGTTTTCATCATTCGGGCTGGCGCGCAGGACTAAGATTTTTTCGTCGCGCTGGAATGCTAATTGGAGTGAGCGCAGCATCGGCCAGGCGAAAAAAACAGCCAGATAAAGAAAAGACGGCAAAATGAGTAAGTAGGGTGCGAGATTTCGTCTTTTTTTCATGCCCCCGACTTCCTTTTTATATAAATTGCTGGGGGATAGGGGTAGAGCGGACTCCACCCCTACGGTAAAATGTTCAGGGTTGGCTCTTGTGCTCGTGGACTGCAAATCGGGAGCAACAAGAGTTTACAGGGTGGGGGCTGTTGCAAGCTCCCACGCTTTACTTCAACTGGCAGGGGCCTTCGCTCACCGGGTCGGGTGCCCAGCACGCCGCACCGGTTTCATCGAGCAGCGTTTGCAGGCTCGCGCCTTCTTCATCCAGAACGGTCTGAATATCTTCACCATCGATCACGATGCGCTGGAAAGCGTTACGGAAGATTTCGTTGATCTCACCGCCGCGATCACCCAATCCGACAGGCAGCAGCGCCGGGACATCGGTTTCCACCGTGCCATAAGCCTGAACTGCGCCCAACATGGCCGACACACCCGCCGGGAGCGAAGTCATATCGACATCACCGATCACCGGGTAGAAGCCAGTTTCACTCAGGATGGTGGCCTGGGTTTCGGGCGAGAGCATGTATTTAATGAATTCTTCTGCGCCGTCAGGATTGGGCGAGGTGTAGGGGATCGCCAGTCCGGCAACGACTGACATGAAACCGCGTCCCGCCGGGCCAGAGGGCGCGGGGAAGGCGACAAAGTTATCAGGCTGTTGATCAAAGGCGTTCTTCAAACGTGCAACATGGTCAAAGGCGACCCACACTTCGCCGGAGAGCAGCGGTTCCTGCATGAATTCGTAAGTGATCGACTGTGGGTGAATGTAGGGCCACAGATTGTTCAGATACTCGAACATGGCGACGGCTTCGGGGGTCTTGAAGCCCGTTACCATACCGCCCGTGAACGACGGGAACATGTAACCTTGCAGGAAACGATGGAACAGACCGGCAACCGGCAGACCGACCTTGGCTTCGCCTGTCGCATCATAGATGGCTTTGGCCCAGGCTGCGAACTGATCCCACGTCAGGTTGTTGATGTCTGCGCCTTCGGGCAGATATTGAAGCGATTCCTGGGTGGCGGCCATGATGAAGGTCGCCTGCATGAAGGGGATGTAATACTGAACGTCTTCGGTGCCCATCTTGCCCAACTGGACAAACGCATCGTTGACATCATACTGCTCTTCAATACCCGCCAGCAGATCGGTCAGATCGAACAGCAGGTCTTCGCCTGCGAGAGTCGGATAGGTGCCGTGCAGCGCGCCGATCACATCGACCGTGCCTTCGCCCGCTTCGGCTTCCGCCCGGATCAAATCCAGCAGGGGGCCTTCTTCGGAGGGAACGAATTCGACGGTGCCGCCCTCAAAAGCCGAAAGGAAAGTGCGAACCTTGTCGGTTTCTTCAACGGTATTCCACTGGGTAGACATAAAAGTGACTTTGTTGTCCTGGGCAAATGCGCCCGCTGAGGTGGCGAGCAGGACAAGCATCAGCACCAGTGTCATCGCGCGAAATTTCTTCATCCTGTTTCTCCTTGACACACTCATAAACTTTTAATCATTGGGTTGGAAATCAATTGGATAGTAACTGCGCACTTCACCTCCTTTTGGAACCGCTTGAGGCACGAACGATTAATTCAGGGGCGATCAGAATATGGGAATTATCCAATTCGTCGGCACGCAGCAGATGGATCAACATATCCACTAACCGGCGGCCAATGTCATAGATCGGCTGGCGGACGGTGGTTAGCGGCGGTTGGGCATTCGCGGCGGCGGGAATGTCGTCAAAACCCGCGACGGCCAGTTCGTGCCCGACCTGCAAACCGTGTTCTTTGATCGCGGACATCGCGCCCAGTGCCATCAGATCGTTGCAGGCGATGATCGCGGTGGGTGGGTTTGGTAGACTCAGGAGTGCTTGCCCGGCTTCATAGCCGCCGTGCTGCGTTAAGTCGCCCTGGATCACATAATCGTCATTCAGGGGGAGATGGGCAGCTTTCAGCCCGGCCTGATAACCCGCGTAACGGTGGGCGGTGAACATGAGTTCCCAGGGCGAGAGAATGAGCGCGATCTGGCTGTGGCCGTAATCGGCAAAATGCTCGACCATCTGATGGATGCCCATAGCACCATCGACATCAATATAGGGATAGTCATCTTCCATCGAGCGCCCAAAGGCAACAAAGGGGTGGTGAGCGTCCTTGAGATAGTCGATGCGCGGATCGTGGGTCATGGTACGGGCGAGGGCGACGCCATCCACACGGCTGCCCGCGACCATGCGGCGGTAGGCGGCTAATTCTTCTTCGCCCGGCATTTGGGCCGACAGCAGCAGATCGTAACCATAGTCGGAAGCCTGCCGTCCAACCCCGGCCAGCAGTTCCATAAAAAACGAGTCGGAAAAATAAGCGGTGCGCGGGATAACCATCCCGATGGTATTGGTGTACTTGCTGCGAAGGTAACGCGCGGTGAGGTTGGGTTGGTAGCCCAAGCGCTCGGCTGTCTCCGTGATGCGTTGGCGGGTTTCTTCATTCACATCGTCATAACCCGCTAATGCTCGTGAGACGGTTGTAACAGAAAGGCCAACTTCAGCCGCAATGGTTTTAAGTGTAATTTTCACCGTCCGAACCTTTTCCAAATCGTTTCGGATGTTACTTTCACAATAATCCAAATCGTTTTGGAAGTCAATGAGTAAAACTGCAATTCCAATTAAGTTACATGGGAAAAACAATTAACGTGAGGAAGCTTTAAAATAAAAGCGCCCTTATCCAGACCTTAGCATAAGCGCGCTTGAAACGGTATTGGGAGGTGGGGTTAATGGTTTAGCAGGTGGCGCAGGCGCTGGTCCAGCACTTCGTAGGAAAAATGGGCTTCACCTACCTGATAGTTGTGCTCTACGATACGCGCGACTTCAGCAGGATTGTCCAGCAGCGCGGCGACAGCTTCCGCAGTGGCGGGTGTGACTTCCTCGCGAATTTCGACGGCCTGCACCCCGGCGGGTTTGATGTCGGAGCGGTACGCGGTATAGGCATTCACCACCAGCGGTTTACGGAAGTAAAGCGTTTCGATCAGCGCGTTGCCAAAGCCTTCATACGAACTGAGATAGGAGATGATGTCCGCCGAGGGGTACACATCCCAGAGCGTGTAACAGCGCTGGTCGTTGTGCGTGGTGCGCTGCTCGGTGATACGATCCCCGATAAACAAGGCGTCGATCTGCGCTATTTCGACCTGACGCCGCAGCCATGCATCATAATAACCCGGTTCGTCACCCGCATAACCTGTCACGACCAGGCGGTAATGTCTGTCGGAGTCGCGTTCTTGCAACAGGCGCACGAGTTCAACCGCGCGTTCGATATTTTTGCGGCG
>DATAMF010000069.1:0-4275 GCA_036260665.1 Aggregatilineaceae bacterium
TGTTTGGTTCCTAACTTCTGATGATCGTAAGTGTGCTTTCTGTGAGTACAGGTCATTGTGTGAGAGAGGGGATATTCCAGGTTTTAGTGAAGAATATGAAGTTTTTCGCCGGGAAGAGTTTGATTTTCTGGGGTTGTCTGATGTCGAGGAAGTTGGTTTTTGACTTTAATGACTATGCGAAATATATCAATTTGGGCCAATCCGCAGGCTGAACAGCTAAATTCGGCCTTGTTAACCTATCTGAGTGGGCAAAACCTGCTCACCCAGGTGCTCACTCGGCGCGGGATCAGAACTATTGAGCTAGCCCGTCAGTTTCTAGAGCCAGATCAGTATCCCCCTGCCCTCCCGACTACCCTTCCTGATCTTGTGCAAGCAGCAGAGCTGTTGGATAAGGCTATCCGCCACCGGGAATTAATCCTGATCTGGGGCGATTTTGACGTCGATGGACAGACAGCAACAGCTCTGCTCCTGGATGCAATCAAGCGCCTGGGCGGGCGAGTGGAGTTCTATATTCCACACCGTGTCCGTGAATCGCACGGCATCAAACTAGAAAGTCTCCGTGCACAAATTTTGACCCCTCCCCCTGCCCTTTTACTGACCTGCGACACAGGTATTTCTGAGCATTTGTCTATTGACTATGCGAAATCACAGGGGATTCAAGTGGTTATTACCGATCACCACGACCTGCCGCCCACGCTCCCGAATGCCAATGCCGTCGTGAATCCCAAGCGTTTATCGGCGGACCATCCGTTAGCTTCATTGCCGGGTGCTGGCGTCGTGTATAAACTAATCGAACATTTGTACACACTCCGAGGAAAAGGTGCCGAACTAGCCGATTTTCTCGATCTGGTCGCCTTGGGCATCGTCGCTGATGTCGCTCAACTAACCGGAGATACCCGCTATCTCCTGCAAATCGGATTAGAGAAGCTTCGCAATTCGGAACGATTAGGGATCAAGGCCCTGATCGAGGTAGCGGGCTTGAACCCGGACACACTTACGGCAGCGGATATTGGCTTCCAATTGGGACCGCGCCTGAATGCAGCAGGACGTCTGGGCGATGCCCGCCTTGGTGTTGAGCTGCTGACCACACCGGATATCGTTCGGGCGCGGGTGCTGGCGACTACCCTGGAAGGGCTAAACACCCAGCGGCGGCTGCAAAATCGCCAGATTTACACCGCTGCCCAGGAACAAATCGCCCGCGACCCGACCCTACTGGACTGGCAGGCGCTGGTGCTGGCTCAGGCCAACTGGCACCCCGGCATTATCGGCATCGTCGCAGGCCAACTAGCGGAGCGCTACCAGAAGCCCGTCGTGATGCTCAGTATCAATGAAGACGGCACAGCACGGGGATCAGCGCGATCTGTGCCTGGTTACAATATTGGCGCAGCCATCGCGGCCCAGGCGGATATCCTGCTGGAATATGGCGGGCATCCCGGCGCAGCAGGCTTATCCCTGCCAATAGACAATCTGCCGATGTTCCGCCGCCGCCTATCAAACACTCTGCGCGAGAATTTCGACCCTTCCACACGCTCCGAATTAGTCCTGGATGCCATCTTGCCCCTGTCGGAGCTGTCCCTGGAGTTAGCCACCAGCCTGGAACGCTTGGCCCCCTTTGGCGAAGGCAATCCACGCCCCATCCTGGCAACTATGGATTTGCGCCTGCGCAGCGCCGCGTTTCTGGGACGAGACCAGCAGCATCGTAAGCTGACCGTTGAAGACGCCAGCGGCGTCCGCCGGGAAGTGATCTGGTGGAACAGCGCCGACCAAACACTACCCGATGACCGGATCGATTTGGCCTACGAGATTGATATCAATCAGCGCGAAGGCCAACCCGAACTGCGCCTGACCCTGATCGATCTACGCCGCGCGGCCTCTGCGCCACCTATTGTCATTCGCCCGCCGCGCCAGTTTGCCGATTATCGAACCGACCCACGCCCTGACGCGCGGCTCTCCCGGCTGCACGATCAGTATCCGGATGCGGTCATCTGGGCCGAAGGATATCGCCAAGCCGAGTCGCCGGGTGCAGCGCTGCCAGACTTGCGCCCCGCCCCAACGCTGATCATCTACACCGCGCCTTATGGCCCTCAGGCGCTCCAGGAGGCCCTAAAACGGGTCGATCCGGCTCAAGTGGTGCTGCTAGGCCTCACACCACCTCTGGACAGCGCTGCGGACGTGCAGCGGCGCATTCTGGAACTGGTCAAATTCGTCATGAATCGCCAGAATGGACAAACGACGATTGCCGCCCTGGCAGCGGCAGCAGGTCAATCCCCCCAAACCATCGAGCTTGGACTAGAATATAGTGAGGCACGGGGCGATATCCGGCTGGAAACAAAGCAGGATAGGATCTGCCTGCTGCCCGGATCAGGCTTACCATCCGCCGAGGCAGCCGAAAAACTGGCAGCATTCCAGGCAGCAGTAGCGGAAACACGCGCCTACCGCGCCTTTTTCAAACGCGCCGAAGCACTACACCTGCTCGGCTGGGACGAGGAATCATGACGGAACCGCATTATCCTATTCCGGCGCAAACGACTCGCATCGAAAACATCGTCGTCAATTCGCGCTTTATCGCTACGATAAGCCGCGCCGACACCGTAGAAGAAGCCAAACACTTTATTCAGACCGTGCGCGACGAAATGCCCGACGCTACCCATCACGTGTACGCCTTTAAAGTCGGCTATGGCGGCAGCATCACCGAAGGCATGACCGACGATGGCGAACCCTCCGGGACAGCGGGACCGCCTGTACTGGCGGTGCTGCGTGGCGCAGACCTGGGCGACGTGGTGATCGTCGTCACCCGCTACTTTGGCGGAACAAAACTTGGCACAGGCGGTTTAGTCCGGGCTTACGGCGGCGCGGCAAAGGATGCGCTGGCGGCGCTGCCTGTTGAAATGAAAATCGCAAAGTTTTATATTGGGCTGACCGGTGCTTACACGTACTACGAACGGCTGAAGCACCTGCTAGCTGATCACGCAGGCGAGATCGACAGCGAGGAGTTCGCCGCTGAAGTGACGATCTACGCCTACTTGCCAACAGATCAATTGGCGGCGCTGCACACAGCCGTGCAAAATCTGACGGCAGGACAAATCACACCAATTGTATTGGGCGAGCCGGAATATTAACGGCAGCAGCGTACGGGCGGGGATTTTATGATTAACGACCTATTGGGACAGACACTGGGCGGACGCTACCGCTTTGAAGAACTCCTGGGCGAAGGAACCTTCGCCTACGTGTTTCGTGTCTACGATGTGCAGCGGCGGGTCGTGCTGGCAGCAAAGGTCTTGCGCCGCGACATCGCCCAGGAACCCGCCTTCCTGGAACGGTTCAAACGCGAAGCCGCCGTGCTGTCCCGTTTGCAGCACCCGCACATTGTGCGCTACTACGACACGGTAGAACTCGAAGACGTGACGTTTATCCTGATGGATTACATTCAGGGGCGAACCCTGCTGGATATTCTCGGCAGCGCCCCAGAGCCGCTCAAGCCCGCCGCCTCGCTGGTCTATCTCACGCCGCTCGTCGCCGCGCTGCACTTCGCCCACAGTGAAGGCGTGATTCACCGCGACCTGAAACCTGCCAATATTCTGATCAGCGAAAATGGCACGCTCTACGTCACTGACTTTGGCATTGCCCGTATCCTGAGCGACGCCAGTACCCTGACCATCGGCGGCATGGTTGGCACCCCGCTCTATATGGCTCCAGAGCAGATCACAGGCCAACCCGTAACCCCTGCCACCGACATCTACGCGCTGGGCGTGCTCGTCTACCAGATGGTAACAGGCGAACTCCCCTTTCGCGGCGTCTCATCCGATGCCGTGGGTTCGACAGCCTCGGAGCGCATCGCTTATGAACAGGTTAACAGCCAGCCGCCGCGCCCCACTCGTATCAATCCCAGCCTGAATCCCGCCGTCGAAGATGTCATCCTGCGCTGTCTAAAAAAAGAGCCGACCCGCCGCTACCCATCCGCCAGCGATTTTTATGACGCAATCGCGGAGGCCATTGGCGCGCCGCCGATCACGCTCGACGTACCCGCCGAAAAACAGAAATTCGGCCCCGTACCGCAGCGCCCGGAAAAGACCATACCCGAATGGTCCAAAGTGATCCCGCCCGTACCGGAGCCACCGCCGGATGAATTGGATACTCCTGCCCAGCCGCCGACCCAGCCACACCTGGAAAAAGAACTGGAACGGCATCTGGCGGAGCCGACCATCCCGGCAATTGAGCGTGTGCCGCCTGCGCCGGATTACGGCTGGCAGCAGCAGCCCGCCCCGGTCCCCTACC
>DATAMF010000071.1:0-2621 GCA_036260665.1 Aggregatilineaceae bacterium
ATTTTAATGCCGGGCAGCGGCTGGTGCAGGGCGATGGCCTGACCGATCCTTACCTGTGGACCTACCTCAATGCACCGGATCGGTTACCCGGTCCAAGTCACGCCTATTGGATGCCTCTGGAGTCTCTGCTGGCAGCGATGATGAAAATCGCCGCAAGCGCCGTTCCAACACGAGACAAACGCCGCCAGCCTACGAGCATCAGCAGCAAAACAGCGGGCAGCACGACGACAAAATAGCGATCCACATAAAGAGAGCGGAGGGCTGTTGAAAGGGCAAATACCAGCACAAGAGGCGCGACTAGCAGCCAGAACCAGAAAAAGTTGATCGGGTTCGTCCGGTGATTTTGCAGCGCGTCATAAATCCCCACCGCAAGGCCAACCGCCGCAGATACCAGTCCAAACGGTACGTACCAACGCAGAGAGCCATCCAGTCGGACCCCACCGTCGTAGCCAACGGTCATATCCCACAAGGTTTGGAGCGGGGCTTTCCAAGAGGGTTTCGGAATCCAGCCAATGCCGATAGACAGAACTTCCTGCTGAGATAGTAGAACCATCCAGACCAGCAGCGGCAGAACGGCGATCACCTGGGCTACCATCCAACGCCGGAAAAAGCGGCGTTTTCGGCTCAGCAAAAATGAAAACAGCACATATTGAGCTATCGGGTTAGCCGCCGCGAAGTAGTGCGTCATATAGGCTCCCATGCTGCTCAGCACAAAGAGAATCCAAACGCGTCGATTCCGATCATTACGCAGCAGAACCAGGAAATAATAGGAGGCCAGCAGCGAAAAAATAAACAAGAGGGAATAATAACGGGCTGTACGCGAGAGCCAGATAAAATAAGGGTTAAAGGCAAACAGCGCGCCTGCTAATAGTGCATAGTTGCAGTCGTTATAAAGCCGAAGCGCAACCAGCATGACGAGAGCAACGCCGATTATCCCAAACAGAACACTTGGCAAGCGCAGCAAAAAATCCGTATCACGCGGGAAAAGGTGCAGGGTCAAAAAGTAGACTGGCGTCTGGTTGCCCAGTTCAAGGGTGCGAACAATGGTTTGGTGGATAGAACCTTCGGTGGAAAGCTGTGTCCATACCTCGTCTATCCACAAACTAGCCGTGCCAAGCTGCCACAACCGCAAAGCAGCACCAAACAGCAGGATCAAGGCTGCGGCAACTCTAAAATAACGTGGCCGTTCCATCCGGCAGTTCCTTCCTGTTCGGGTTAGTCACAAATGGCCCGCAGCGAGGCATCATCTGGCTCGGTAAAAAGATAAATATTGAGATCATGAAACGCTTTTTTGTTCATCTGCTGGTAATGATTCTTGAACCACGCAAACGAATCGTACTGCGCCTTGTCGGGTTCATCCTCGACCAGTTCTTCCATTTCTTCTTCTAACTGCTTAAAGGTGACAAACCACACGCGCTCCGCCCCATTTGCGGAAACGGCGGCACAATCGTCCGCCAGCAGACGAAGCGATTTTTGGGTCGGAACGGCCAGGGTATCGGAGCCAGAACCGGGAATATCCCGCACGTAGCGCTGCGGCAGATCGCGATCATAGTAGATCATGGGGAGCGCCGTGATCTTGTTGGCATGGACAATTACATCACCGGGCTGCATCTCGTCGGAGAGGTAGTGATCTGCTTCATCAAAGGGAGGTGTGGGAAAGGTATCCCAGGTGTAATGGGTGACGAGGCCGAACACGATCACCACTGCCCAGACCGATCCCAACGAGCCAACCACCAGAGGTGGCATCTTGCCGCAGGTGAACAGCCATGCCAGCGCGATATAAAACAAAACCGCCGAGGGCAGCAGCGCACGGGGCAAAAACATGGGCTGGAAAAGGTAGGAGGCAATCCACATGAAGATCATGGGCATAAAGGCCAGCCAGAGCACCCACCGCAGGGCCTCCCGTTCTGCTGCACTGCCCACCCGCCTCTTAAGAACCCGATAAGCGCGAACCAGCAAAAAGACAGTCAGTACCGCCGACAGCAGAAAGGTAGGCAGCCACCACGCCGGGGAAAAATCCAGGTTTACGGAGATAAACGAGCGCAGGGTCAGCCAGAAATGCAGGATATTGGGCTTCTGCACCCAATACTGACGCAGCTTGCCAAGCTGATCGGGCAAGTAGAGCAGCCAGGGTAAATAGATGAGCAGCGCACCAAAAGCGGCAAGCCCGGTACGGATAATCTGCTTGCGATCCCGCGTCCATAAAGGGATCAAGCCCAGTGACATCAGGAAAAAGGCGGCTAACTGCTGGATATACATGCTCAATCCGGCAAGCACGGCAAAGAGAAGCCAGGATCCCCATCCACCACGCCGCAGCGCCCGCCAATAGACCCAGGTGGTCAGGGTTAGGGCCAACGCCAGCAGCATATACATGCGCGTTTCCTGCGAATACTGGACATGGAACGGCGCAACCGCCGTGATCAGCGCCGCCGTAAACGCAGCACGGACGCCAAACCATTCCCGCGATAAGCCATAGACAACCAGCACACAGGCGACGCCCAACAGCGCGCTGTAAAGGCGAACCGCTGCCGGAGAATCGCCAAAAAGTTCCATCCAGTAGTCGAGCGTGGTGTAATACAACAGAGGGTGCACATCTGCCGCGCCGCCTTCAACGGGCGTCA
>DATAMF010000093.1:0-10081 GCA_036260665.1 Aggregatilineaceae bacterium
TCCGGTTCCCGAACGGCAGGTCGTTTTTGAGCCGGAGCTGATTATTCGCCAGAGTACCAGTGGGCGCAGTGGTTAGCGTCCACCCCACTTCACGGTTATATACGACATCTGTGCTGTGATGGGTTCTGATAACAGCCAGTCTCCGATTTACACACAAGCACCTCATCGGTGATTATGTATTATAATGAAAAATAAGCTTTTACTTAAGTCCGCGAAGGCTGTTTTAATGAAAAATCCATTTAAAAGCCTAGCATTCAAAATCGGCAGCATAATAATTTTAACCGAGATTATCATCCTGGGAGCAGCCAGTTTCTTTTATGCGAAACGATTTTCGGAGCAAATTGATCGGCGTATCCAAGAGCGGGTTGAACTTGTAGGAACTTTGGTTGAAAGCTCATTAGTGCGTTTGGTTTCTATTCGTGACGCGGAATCAATGCGCAAACTTGTTGGGGAAGAAGTTGTTGACGCCTTAATTATCGATGCAAAACAGAATACGGTGGTTTTTGCATTTAATAGTTCACAGCGCGGGCTTGCTATTCAAAATGTACCGGGCATCGAGATGGCTTGGTTTGATACTCAAAACGTTCACAAAACGTTGAAGCAAACCCAGGCAGGTGATAATAATTTTATGATTAGTGTTACACCATTGACCGATCCAATGGACAGTTCGTTAAGCTACTTCTTGTATATCAAAACCAGTACCAACGAAGCTGAGGAAGAAAAAGCCTCTCTAATCCGGTTGTTGTTGCTTGGTTCGACTGGAACCGTGCTGGCAACTTTTGGAGTGATTTTTTTCGCCCTGAGATACATGGTTCTTACCAAAATTACACGCGTTCTACGTATCCTACGTCAAATTGAGCAAGGTGATTTGTCGGCACGTATTGATATTTCATCGATCAGTGATGAGATTGGTATGCTGCAATTGGGCGTGAATTCGATGGCGGTCAAACGCGAACAAACCGAGATTGAACTAACCCACCTGAACGAACAGCTCGAAAATCGTGTCATGCTCCGTACTCGCGAACTCCAAACTGCGGCAGACGTGTCGAAGCAAATTACAACCATACTGGATATTGATGAACTGCTGCAACAGGTGGTCACGTTGACTACCCAAAGTTTTGAATTGTACTACTCATTTGTCTTTCGCTGGGACAGCTCAAAAAATGCGTTATTCATGGCAGCCGGCTTTGGTGAAACTGGTATGATGATTCTTAGGGAAACGTTTGGGGTCATTGGGATTGACACTGTACCGGGTGTGATCGCCTTGGCTGCACGAACGCGACAGGCTGTCATAGTCAACAACACATCCATATCTGAGGATTTTTTGCCCCATCCCTATATGCCCAAAACCCGGTCGGAATTAGCTCTTCCGATCATGTGGGGAGATCATCTGCTGGGGATTTTCGATTTTCAGGCACAGAACATCAACTGGTTCGGACCAAACGAACTGCGTGTGCTCCAGTCACTGGTCGAACAAACGGCGGTAGCCATGCGCAATGCTGAACTTTTTGCGCAAGCGCAGGCTGCTCGTGAACAGGCGGAACTGGCAAACAAAGTTAAATCTCAATTTCTGGCAAACATGTCCCATGAATTGCGTACCCCGCTCAACGCCATTCTCAATTTTTCGCAATTTATTTCAACTGGGATGGTGGGCACAGTTAATGCGGAACAAACCGATTTGCTCAACAAAATAACATCTAGTGGGCGGCATTTGTTGAGCTTGATCAATGATGTGCTCGATATTTCCAAAATCGAGGCGGGAGCGCTGAAGCTTTTTATCGAGGATAATATCGATCTGTGCAAAGAATTTGATGCGGTTCTTGCTACTGCACGAGGGTTGTTAGCTGACAGGCCCATTAAACTGGCGACAGAGGTGGACCCGAATATTCCTGTGTTTACGGGAGATCGGCGGCGTATCCGTCAGATTATGCTCAATTTAGTTTCAAACGCCTGCAAGTTCACCGAAGCGGGGAGCATTAGCCTCCTGCTCAAACACCAGAACCACGAGGTTTTGTTTGTAGTAAAAGATACAGGACCAGGAATAGCACCAGAAGATCATGACGCTGTATTTGAAACCTTTCGACAAACGAAAGTTGGCGGGCTTCAATATGAGGGCACTGGGCTAGGCTTACCGATTTCAAAGCGCCTGGCTGAAGCACATGGTGGTCGTTTGTGGTTAGAAAGTACGCTTGGGCATGGAGCTACATTCTATGTTAGTCTACCCATACGTTCTAACGAATTGGTCCATACGTTGAAACCAAAAGAGGGGGAGTAATTTTTACTGATGTCCAATGAGCCGGTCCTGTTATATGTTGAAGATGAACCATTGAGCCGTCAAGTCATGCAACTGCTGGTCGAACGGGGATTGGGTTTTAAACATTTGACTATCTTTGAGGATAGCGAGAATTTCTTACCCCGTCTCGAAGCACTATTGCCCCAACCAGACCTTATTTTTTTGGACATTCATCTACAGCCCTGCAATGGTTTCGATATTCTAAAAATGCTCCGTAACCATGAAGCCTATTGTAATACGCGGGTCGTGGCAGTGACAGCCAGCGTGATGAATGAAGAAGTCGATTTGCTCAAACAGGCGGGGTTTAACGGCGGCATTTCCAAACCTATTGACCAAGCCTTTTTTGCCGAATTCATCTACCTTATTATGCAAGGACAGGAAATCTGGCATGTGACATAAAGGCAGGTGTACCAATGGACAAAGACGAGTCTATATCTGTTCTGATCGATAAATTAGACATCATCGATCTGGAAGTTCGTTTGGCTGCTCAACGTAGGCTGATTGAGCGCGGCCACGAAGCCTTCGAGCCACTGGTGGCTGCGATGCGAAGTGAGGAAGGCGCAAAATGCTGGGTGGCTGCGAAGATAATTGTCGAAATAGATCCATCCCGCGCAGTTCCTCCCTTACTAGAAGCACTCACCAATTCTCCACACCTTATTCTCCGTCAGACAGCGGCTCAACTCCTGGGGAAACTGGGCAGCCCTCAGGTTGTCCCGGCGTTGATCAATGCACTGGATGATTGTACGGTTATGGTGCAACTTGCCGCTGCCGAAGCCTTAGGCAATCTGGGGGATGTCCGGGCTGTTCCTTCACTGATCATGGTTTTACAAAAAAGTGACTCAAGCACCATACAGCATACGGTTATCCGTGCGTTAGGTAACTTGGGCGATCCGCGGGCAATCGAAGCCATTTTACCGTTCGTGAATAGTGAGAATTACCATGTGCATTCGCGGGCAGTTGACTCGCTCCATAAATTAAACCATCCTGATTATTAAAGAGGCGATGTTATGACACAGGCTCTGATTATCGATAATGATGCAAGCAGCATTGAGGTCTTGCAACGATTGCTCGTGGCGCAAAATGTTGAATGCACAACCATCCTAAATCCGTCACAACTAGAAATTATCCGAGAGAATTCGCATAAGGCTGATGTAATTTTTCTCGATCTCGAAATGCCGCATATCAACGGTTTCGAAGTGTTCAAAGTCTTGCACAGCGAGATCGGTTCGACTGTGCCTATCGTCGCCTATACGGTGCATACGAGTGAAATTAACATGGTGCGCGATCTGGGCTTTCATAGTTTTCTGGGCAAACCGTTAGAAGCTGCTCGCTTTCCTGACCAACTCGCCCAGATATTGAGCGGAAAATCAGTCTGGGAACCGTAAATTTGCCGGGGCGCTCGTGAAAATGATCGAGCGTAAACGTAGTGCCGCTTCCTTACTTATTCTTGTTTTTTGCTGGCTGATAGCAAAAAGCTATTTCTAAGGGAGAATGTCACTCATGAAAAAAGCATCTGTATTATCCCTCTGGGTGCTGTTGTTCAGTTTTATTGTTCCAGCGATCAATATCGGAAAGTCGGCTGATGATAATGTACTTAAGATTGTCCTGCGGCAAGAACCCGTTACTTTGGATGCCCAGCGCCTCATGATTGCCCTTGAAGGAAATATTACCGCCAATTTAGGCTCGACACTGGTAGCCTTCGATCCCGAAACCGGTGAAATTGTGCCTTACCTTGCCACCAACTGGTCCGTCTCAGAAGATGGATTGCTGTGGACCTTCCATCTGCGCGATGATGTGCTGTTCCATGATGGGACACCTCTTACAGCAGAGGAATATGCCTGGACGCTCAACCGCATCCTAACACTCACCGGCCCAGAAAGTTCGGTCCCCAAAACCATCTTGCGTAATGTGGTGAAAATCAGCGCTGTTGACCAATATACGCTACAGCTCGATCTTAAATCGCCTGATGCCACGCTGTTATACGGGTTGGGGTATAATTACCTTCAGCCTCTTTCTCCTAAAGCCGTTGAGAGCGCCGGAGATAATTACGGCCATCAGCCCGTGGGGGTGGGACCATTCCGATTTAAGGAATGGGTGCCCGGCGAAAAAATCGTACTGGAACGGAACCCGGATTTTACCTGGGGACCCTCCTTCACCAGCGGCGGACCAGCTAAACTTGATGCAATTGAATATATCATCATCCCTAATTATGACCTGGCGCTGGTTGAACTTCTTGATGGCCGGATTGACTTGATGCAAATACAACATGAAGATGCCCGGCAAGCGCTCGATAACGGGAGCCTGACTTTGACAAACATCTTTATGTCAGGTTCTGGTGTCTTTCTAATTTTAGATATAACACAACCACCGCTGGATGACATTCGAGTCCGTCAGGCGCTGAATTATGCGATTGATCGGGAACAGATCGTTTCGATAGTCGAGTACGGCTATGGCAAGCCACTGTATGGGCCGGTTACACCGAATACGAGCGGATTCTGGCCGGGTGCGGAAGGTATAGGTTACCACTATGATCGGGCACAAGCAGCGGCCTTGTTGAATGATGCGGGCTATGAACTGAATGGGGAGGGTTTGTTGGCCAAAGACGGCCAAGTGCTTGCATTAACTCTCATCGAAGTTCGTTATGCACAACTACCTCAACTACCACAAATCATGGCTGTCCTATTGGATCTTTTCCAGCAGCTTGGCATTCAGACACAGCTAAAATCAGTAGAACCAGCGGACATGCTGGCGGGACTTGCGGACTCTGAGAACTTCGACATGGTAGCGACAGCCGCGGCCTGGCCGGAAGCAACCTTTGTGCTGTTGAATTGCTTCCTATCCACGGGACAGTTTAATTTCGGTCATGTAAATGATCCAGAACTCGATCAACTGCTGGTGAACAGTCTTTCCGCTGTTGATCTTGAAACGAGCCGCCAGTTGTTGTGGGATGCCCAAAAAAGGATTATAGAGCAGGCTTATAGCGTTCCCCTGTATGGGCTTTCAGATCTTCTTGCCATTAATCAGAGAATTCGAAACTACTTACATACAGGATATGGGCAATGGCTGATTGACACCTCGATTGAAGATTAGCAAATTCAGCACAAAGCCGTCTTAGGGACAAACAGCGATCCCTCGGTGGTGCCCTGGGGCACCGTTTTTTGCAGCCGCTGATCCAATTGCGCCGCGTTCATCCGGCCTGCAAAGTAATCCTGGAAAGCGCCGACGACCTGCCGCACAACAGACGGCGTTTCGTGTACAAACTCAAGGCGATAATGCCTGATGCCGTTGTCCAGCATCTGATCCAGATAGCGAGTGGCGACCTGGGTTTCGGCCCCAAATACCGTATTGCGGCAGCCAACATCCGCCATCACCGGATGAATACGTCCCTGTACATCACGCAAAGCAACGCGGTGTTTTTCGCACGGCTGGCCGCAGTCTAGCTTGCTCGTCCCCTGCGACAAAAAACGGCAAAAAACACAATGCTCGGTATGGAAAACCGGGAGGTGATGGAAGGCAATTACCTCAAGCGGTGCGCCCTGCGCTAACTGGCAAATCTGGTCGGCGTTTAAATCATGCGCCGGTGTGATCCGGTCGATACCCAGGTTGAAGTAGGTATCTGCTGCGATCTGATTGGCGACATTCAGACTAAAATCACCGATCAGTGCCTGTTGGTAACGGCCTTGAAGTGCCTCCAACAAGCCGCCCGAACGCACAACAAGCTGGCAGTCCAGGCGCAGCAAAAAATTCACAATTGGCCCCTCCTGGGGCTTCAGTACATGCGGGCTGGCAACACGGGGCGTGATCCCAGCAGCCTTGATCTGTTCAGCCGCCGGGCGCAAGCCATAGAGATCGAGATAGTCTAGTGTGATGCTGGCCGGGTTCAACTCCAGGGCGGCTTCGAGTTGTGACGGCGTGCGAACCAAGAGGTGCAGTTGAGCCGCATCTGATGTCCTATTGAGTTGAGGACTAACGAGCGACAGCGCATTTTCCAGTATCTGGATTGGATCGTGAATAATCGGAGTCGGAGGTTTGGCTTGCCCTTCCACAAGCTGTTGAACTGCTGCCTGTCGCAAACGATTCAACAGAGAGCTGGGAACAAACGGTTCGCCTACAATGTTCGCTTGTAGTGTGTCGAGACGATAGGCGGTGTTCCCCAAGCGGCCAAGCTGTTCGCGCAGCGTTTCAAGCGTCACGCCGCGATTGTTGGCCGGGGCAAGCACGTCATCCGATTTAACTGTGATCTGTAGTTCGGCCAACTGCCACGTTATTTCCAGCGGTTGTCCTACTTCAGCAACGACCCATACCTGAAGCGGCTGCTTATAAACTGGTGCGCTGGCTTGTGTAAATGGCTTCGCCGCCTTTGCCGTGTTCACATCATAGGTGCGCCAGACCCAATCACCGGGACGAATGCGATCAAAGTTGATTGCACGGTTGCCAAAGCGGAGTTCAAGCTGTGTACCAACCCGCTCAACCGCATACAGATGACCGCCTTCCTCTTTTATTTCTGGACTACGCCAACTAGCGGCATCAAAAACAAGGCCATCACCCGCTTTGAGCGGAGCCACATCATCGATATCAGTTGGCGTGATGAGCACTTGATCTTTATAAACCTGCGTCACTTTACCGCATAACACACCTCGATGGCGCGGAGATCGTCCAGAAACAACCGCTTGATGGTTGGTACCTGATAGGAAAAATGGTCCTCGACCTCTGGAATAAACCTGCTCCAGTTCGATTTCATCCTGGCGGCTTGGCGCATAGGGGCGTTTCTCCCATGCGGCGTCAACCGCTTTCCGGTAGGCGTTGGTAGTCAGCGCGACATACGCTTCATCTTTGTAACGGCCCTCGATTTTGAGCGACGAAATTCCGATTTCGATAATTTCCGGGATCAGATGGAGGGCATACAGATCCCCCGGTGAGAGCAGATAACGGGCATCACCCAGTGGCGCAGGCACATCATCAACCAGGAGTTCATAGGGCAGGCGGCAGGCCTGGGCGCACTGTCCCCGGTTTGCACTGCGTCCACCCCAGGCTTCGGAAGAAAAACATTGGCCCGAATACGATACACACAGCGCGCCGTGGACAAAGATTTCCAGTTCACAGTCAGTCTGGGAACGGATGGCGCGAATCTCTTTTAACGATAGTTCGCGTGCCAGCAGCACTCGGCTGACCCCCAAGTGCTGGGCCAGTGCGATGCCCTCAGCACTGGTGATACTCATCTGGGTGCTGCCAAAAACGGGCATGTCAGGCGCGATTTGGCGTGCTAACTGAGCCATGCCCACATCTTGGATAATAACTGCATCCGCACCAGCCGCTGCGATCTGTTCCAGTTTTTTGACGGCTTCGCGCAGTTCGTGATCAAAAACCAGCGTGTTAAAAGTTATATAGCCTCTGACGCCGCGTCGATGCAGCGTACCCATCACTTCTGGTAGTTCAGCTAACGCAAAGCCGACCTTCGCCCGGGCGGAAAATTGATTGAGACCGAAATATACGGCGTCAGCTCCGGCTTCAACAGCGGCATAGAGTTGGGGCCAGTGGCCCGCCGGACTCATGATTTCAGGTTTTATATTCATCAGCTACACCCAAATTTTCTGCAATGCTACATCAATCACTATCTATTTTCCATACCTGCTTATCAATTGTTTCGTGGACAAGTTGAGGTTCTCACCGAATGGTCGGTGATCGGTGTCGCCAATAGAGTCGAAACCTTGTCCGTGCCAGCCTGGGAGTTGCATTTAGGTGTAAATGCCCAGAGCAAGGCTTGCCCTACCGCTCGCCAACCTTCCCCGCATCCTGGATTTGGATGTTGTTGGTAAAACAATCGGGATAGGGGGACGGTTGAGGCCGCCCCCTCCCACACCACCGGACATGCGGGTCCGCATCCGGCGGTTCGGTCAAGTCGAACGAAAAGACTGGTAACGTGTGAAGAACCCGACCAGACCGCGTTGCTCCCAATAGGCATTATTGAGCGCCTTTTGGAGCGGCGGTGAAGCGGAGAGCCGCCAATGGCCTTTACTCGTTCCCCCCGCACGGATCGCCCAAAATTCTGAGACACCTAAGGCGCGGAGGTTCCGATAGCGGTTGGCGGGCGTTTTCCACTGTTTCCAGACGAGTTGCCGTAAACGGCGGCGCAGATGTTCATCCAGTTGGCGTAAGTGGTCTTTCGCATCGGCGATGCGAAAGTAGCCGACCCAACCAAGGATGTAACAGTTCAGGCGTTCAATCACGACTTCAAGCGCTTGACCGTTGGTGCGGCGGGTCATCTGGCGCACGCGGCGCTTCACCCGGTCAATACTGCGCGGGGCCAGGCGAATACCGACCCCGCCGGTCCTTCAGTAGAAGCTAAAGCCCAGGAACGGGCGTTTGACTGCCAAGTCCACCGCGCTTTTCGCTTCGTTGACTTTCAGCCGCATTCGACCTTCGATAAACCGTCGCGTGTTCTCCATCACCCGTTCAGCCGCCGACTGGCTGCGCACATAGATGTTGCAGTCGTCGGCGTAGCGTACAAAGTGATGGCCGCGTTCTTCCAACTTGCGGTCCAGTTCGGTCAAGACGATGTTGGACAGGAGTGGCGACAACGGGCCGCCTTGCGGTGTACCTTCCGTTGTCTCCCCTATTACGCCATCCACCATGACACCGGCTTTCAGATAGGCATTCACTAACCGTAGGACACGCGGGTCCGTCACGGTTTGTTTCATACGCGCCATCAGGCGGTCATGGTTCACCGTGTCGAAGAACTGCGCCAAATCAATATCCACCACCCAGGTACAGCCGTCCTCGATGTAACTGCGCGCCGCTTGTACGGCTTGCTGTGCGCTGCGATTGGGGCGAAACCCGTAGCTGTGGTCGCTGAACGTTGGCTCGAACTCGTCGCTGAGCACCTGTAACATCGCCTGCTGGATGAAGCGGTCCAACACCGTCGGTATGCCCAACGCGCGTTCGCCGCCGCTCTCCTTCGGTATCATGGTGCGCTTGACCGGACTGGGTTGATATACCCCGGCGTCCAGTCGCGCTCGGATACTCGGCCAGTGCTCGCGCAGATGGTCGGCCAGTTCATCGGTGGTCATCCCGTCTACTCCTGGCGCGCCGCCGTTGCGCTCCACGCGCTTCAGCGCTGCCAGTAGGTTAGCTCGACTGAAAATCTGTTCCCATAACCCTTCGTGTTGAGTGCGTTCGTCTTCCATTTGACCCGATAACGGCCTCTCGCCCCTCGCCCTTCTCCCCAGCCTTCAGCCTTCCTTCCAGGTGTGGTCTGGTCTTGCCAGTGTCGGCTGTCCGCGCCGTTATCCTTCTCCTTTCTCCTCAACTCCTTGTCCGTTCAGCCCTTCGCCCTGCCCGCCATTTTCATCGCGTGCCCTGAATGGTCGTTACGCCATCGGCTACTACGGCCTCGGCTGACTTCTGCAAAAAAAAACGCAGACCTCCCCGGATAAGGTTCGATAGCTTTCCCCTAAGCCCTGCCGCGTTTACATCGAGCCGTTTTGGTCCTCTTCGGGCGTCACTGCCTTTTGCCAGCTTGCCCCGCGCTCCTTGCCTCGCTACGCGATTCTTGTTCATCAGGTCCAGGGTTTGCGCTCCGGCTTCCTCTCCACACTCGCTCACGCTCGTGCAGTTGCCTTCGCCTCGTGGTTCGTCGGACCAACGTCCACAGCGGTCTTGCACCGCCTAGCTATCGCCCATGCCGGGCGTACAAATAAAAAGAGCGGGCATTCGCGCCCGCTCTCATCTTTACGCTTCTTTTCGTTTGGTAGAACGTTTGGGTTTGGCTTTTTTCTCCGACAACAGCTT
>DATAMF010000102.1:0-11177 GCA_036260665.1 Aggregatilineaceae bacterium
ACGACTTCATCGCGGTTTTCGTACTGCGACGCCAGCGCAATGCCGGCTGCCAGCGGCAGATGTCCGCCCACAATGCCGTACCCGCCCCACATGTGCAAGTCTTTGTTAGCGAGGTGCATCGAGCCGCCCTTGCCGCCGCTCACACCCGTGCGCTTACCCAACATTTCGGCCATCACCGCGTTTGGATCCAACCCCCGTGCCAGGGCGATACCGTGATCACGGTAGGCAGTGATCACATGATCCCGTTCCTGTAACGCTGCGACGGCTCCGACCCCAGTTGCTTCCTGCCCAATATACAGGTGCAAGAAACCGCCGATCAATCCTTGCTGGTAGAGTTCCGCGCAGCGCTCCTCGAACCGCCGGATAAGAACCATCTGGCGGTACCAATCGAGCAGTGTGTCTTTGTTTGGTGCCATTGCTTCGTGCTTCCTTCGAGCAGCATGAAAATAGGCGTCTACTACAACGCCCAGATTTCAAGGTGAACAAGTTAGAGGCTTAGGAAGATTGTACTCAGTAAGCTGGCAGATGGCAAGGGAATTAAGCCGATCCTCATGATTATAAAGACTTTCATCTGACAATCTATTACGAAATTCACAGGAATTTCAAAAAGTAATATTTCCACACGTATAAGAAGTATGCTACTCTAATGAGGAGAGGCACTCCATTACTTTTGACGAGACAGCATGAACGACCTTTTAGCAGAAATTGAACAACTACGCGCACGCGTTTCCCAACTTGAGCACGCCGAAGCATCTCTACGTCACCAACAGGAAGAACTCCAGCTCATCCTGGACTGTGTGCCCGCCACGATCTGGTATAAAGATGCCGAAAACCGGTTCCTGCGCGTCAACCGTGCCGCCTCCACGTTGCTCCAGAAGCCAGCATCGGAAATCGAGGGCCGCTCCGGCTGGGATCTTTTCCCCGACGAGGCCGATAACTACTACCAGGATGATCTGGATGTTATCCAGTCCGGCCAGCCGAAAAAGGGCATTGTCGAATTGCTGCAATCCGCCTCCGGTCAGAAATACTGGGTCAGCACCGACAAAGTGCCCTACCGCAATGCGCAGGGTGAGATTACGGGCGTCGTTGTGTTCGCTGTTGACATCACCGAACAGCAGCAGGCCAAGGAAATCCTGACCCGTAACGCAGCCTACTATCGCAGCCTGTTCGAAGATTCACCGATCTCGCTCTGGGAAGAAGATTTTTCGGAAGTCCGACAATATGTGGAAACCCTGCGCGCAGCGGGTATCACCGATTTCCGCGCCCACTTCGAGAACCACCCCGCCTCGGTGGAAGAATGTGCCCGGCTGGTCAAAGTCATCAATTTGAATTATGCCACCGTCGAGCTTTATGAAGCCAACAGCAAAGAGGATCTCCTCGGCGGCTTAGGTCAGGTGGTTGAAAAATCGCTGCATGTCTTCCGCGAAGAACTGCTATCCTTGATCGAAAACAAAGGCCGCTTCTACAGCGAAGTGAACGGCTGCACCCTGAAGCATAATCCGATCACAACGGCGATGTGGCTGTCCGTCGCTCCCGGCTACGAAGACACCTGGGCCAAAGTGTTTGTGTCGGTCATCGATATTCTGCCGCGCAAACAGGCCGAATCCCAATTGAAGCGCGAACTACAGGTCAATGCGGCGCTGTCGGCGCTCTATAAACCCTTGATCTCGTCATCTTCCATCGAGGACATCTCGAAAACAGTCCTGCGCCAGGCGCAAGACTTGATCGGCAACCAGCACGGGTTTGTCTCGACTCAGGATGATCTGGTGGGCGAATTGGTGAATTTTTCGCTGGAGGACATGCCGCCCGATTTAGAGCCGGCCTTTTTGTTCTCCGCCACCGACGATACCGCCTTTCATACCAATTCGGCTGCGTCCCAAGGGCCATTTGAACGTTTGATGGTGGTCCCCGTCACGTTAAACGGGAAAAAGGTCGGGCAGATCACCCTCGCCAACCCCTCGCGCGACTTTAACGATTATGATCTGGATGCCGTTCGCCGGATGGCCGAATTTTACGCCCTGGCGGTCCAACGCGCCCGTGACGAAAAAGAACGCGAAAAGCTGATCAGCGACCTCGACGCCTTTTCCCATTCCGCCGCCCACGACCTGAAAAACCCGCTGCACGTCATCATGAATGTACTCGATATTTTGATGACCCAGTACGCCAACGATGAGACGTTGGCCGAATACCTCAAAATTGCCGATAACAGCATCACCAAAATGAATGAGATTATCGATAATTTGCTGTTGTTGGCCGAAATTAACCATCAGCAGGTGCCCACCACCCTGCTCGATATGGATCAAATTCTCCAGGATGTGCAAATCCACCTGAGTTATATGCTTCAGAGTTTTGACGGCAGGTTGATTATACCGACCATCTGGCCCACTGTGATCGGCTACGCCCCCTGGATTGAACTGGTGTGGGTCAACTATATCAGCAATGCGCTCAAATACGGCGGCAGTCCCCCCGTGATCGAAGTGGGAGCGACTCCCCTATCTGATGGGCTGGTTCGTTTCTGGGTGCGCGACAACGGCCCCGGCATCGAACTGGAATCGCAGTCCCTCTTATTCAAACCCTTCTCCCGCCTGTCTCGCAGCCGGGGCGGATATGGCCTGGGGTTATCTATCGTCCAGCGCATTGTCGAGAAGTTGGGCGGTAACGTCGGCGTGGACAGCGAACTCGGTGAAGGCAGCACCTTTAGTTTTACCCTGCCCAAGTTTGCCAATCACGGGTCGGCGCACTAAAAACTAATAGAGAGCGGTTCGTTAGTCCATCCCAGGAACATAGTTCTAGCGTCTATAACAACCAGGACACCCTATGGCACAATCACGTTATTATCACCCGGATTATCGCAAGGACGAAGTGTCGGCCATCGTCTCCGCCCTGGATCGCGGCCAGTGTGTCTCTGTCATCGGCCCCCCCCAGCGTCGGCAAAACCAACCTGCTGCGTTTTCTCGACCAGGAACGGCTGGCCCCCAACGATCCGAACAATCCCTGGAACCGCTACGCGCCGCTGACTGCCCAGCAGGGGCCGATCATCGCCGTCAACATCGATCCCAACGCCCTGCTGCCCAGCCTCCCGCGTGATCGGGGCGAGATCGCGGCCAATTCCTGGCCCGGTTTTGAACTATTGGCCCATCGCACCGGGATCACGCCGCAGTTATACCCGGTCTACCATCCCGCAACCGCTGCGCCCGATGCCCCATCCGATCTGGCCGATCAGATCGCGCGCTGTCAGGAGCGCTTCAACAATGCGCACCCCGACATGACCGACTTTGAGGATGACCTGCACGCCCATATGGCGCTGCGCCACCTCGAAACGATCCTCGACGCGGCATTAACCGGCCACCGCCTGCAAAACACCCCGATCCGCATCGCCTATTTTATGGACGAATTCGAGCGCATGCTCGACACCATGCCGAATTATTTTTTTGTGGCGCTGCGCAGCATCCGGGATCGCTTCAAATATAATGTCATGTTTGTAACCTTCACGCGGAACAATCTGTCCTATCTCGCCGGGAGCCGCATGAATGTGCTGGAGCCGTTCATCGAACTTTTCAACGACGCGACGATCTATCTGCGTCCCTTCGGTGACGATGACGCGTGGCGCATGATCGAACAGCTTGAAGAGCGCACCGTCAGCAAACAGGATTACGGCCTCGGCTTGCTGATCCGTGCCACGGGCGGCTTTGCGGGTCTGCTGCGGGCAGGTTTCCAGCATGTCGATAAAATCCAGCAGTTGCAGTCCCAGGACTACAACCAGGCCGTGCAGTTAGCCGCCACGCGCCTCAGCGCCGAACCGAACATCCAGGCCGAATGTGAAACCCTGCTGCGCGGATTGAACGGCGAAGAAATAGCCACCTTGTATCAGGTCGCCGCCCAAAAGCCGGAACTCAACGCCGTCATGGTGCGCGAATTAATGAGTAAGTCTCTCCTCGCGCAGGATCCGCACGGCACCGGAGTCCGCGTCATGCCGCACGTGCTGGGTGCCTACATCCGCAACCATCCCACGCCGCCCCCGGCGCGCCCACCCGCCCCACCCGTGACTCTGCCCGAACTCAGTTGATCGCAGGGTCTTGATCCTTCCCCTCTCCAAGGATTTTGGAGAGGGGTGCAGGGGTGAGGTCCGAGCTTGTCTCCCCCTTGCCCTGCTTGCGGGGAAAGGGCCGGGGTTAGGGGTAAAACCCTTAAATTGACACCCACCTCTCACGGCTTCGGGTGACTCGCGAAAAATTCCCAGATCAAATCCGTCGCGGAAATATCTTGCGTGGCTTTGTCGGTGATACTGTCCGCCCCCGGCCACGCATGCACCCCATCCACCACCGTATACAACACCACGTCGATCCCGTCCGGCTGGCAGGTGTACGCCTGCCGGATGATATTCCCCGCGTGCGTAATGTCTTCCTTATACGCCGGATCGCACCCGTCCACGTTCAACCAGAAATTAATCGACTCCGCCACCGACAGATCGATTCGCCCTGCATCGACGCCCGTGCTGGCCCCGCCTTCATACTGCACGCGCTCATCCTGCATCCCATGCAGCGCGATCACCGAAACAGCCTGTCCCGGCGTGGGAATCTGCACCAGCGTAGCCCCTTCCGCCTCCTGCCCGCCAATCGTCCCCGCCACCGGAGCAATCGCCGCGAACAGGTCCGGCGAAGTCGCGCCCAACCAGTAGGTCATCATCGCCCCGTTCGACATCCCAGTAGCGTAAATTCGCCGGGGATCGATCTTCAAATCCTTTTGTAGTTCCGCCACCAGCGCCCGGATGTACCCCACATCATCCACCTTTTCCCGCAGCGCATAGCCGCAGCAGTGCCCCGCGTTCCAGGTTTGAATGCGTCCCGTCCCATCAGGATACACCACGATGAACCCGGCCTCGTCCGCTTGATCGCTGAATTCGGATGACCGCTCAAACTGCCGCCCGCTTCCGCCGCCGCCATGCAGTCCCACCACCAGCGGCACCGCCTGGCTTCCGTCATAACTCGGCGGGATATGCAGCCGGTACGTCCGCGTTTCCCCGCCGAAATCCATCTTCCGCACATAATCGCCCGGTTTGTCACCTTCTTGTGCCCGGCTTGGCGCGGCGCACGCCGCCAGCACAACCACCAGCAGTCCGATCAACCAGTGTCTCTGCATTGTTAAGACCACCTTATACCTTTTCCGCTTCGGACTCCCACTCGAAGAAGCCCGTCACTCGCACCGTTCGCTCGGCGATCTGTGCCGCGTAATCCAGTTGCAGCTTGATATTCGTCGTGCCATAAAACGAACGCGCCAGTTCCGCCAGCGTCGCATCGAGTTCATCCAGCCCGCCCAGCAAGTCCTTGTCGCGCGGCAGGAATCGATTCGCCAGCCGGAAGCGGTAGCGCAGCATCTCATACACCGCCTGCCGCAGAATGATGCTCGCCGTCACCGGGTCTTTGTCGGCCACATCCCGCGCATCCTCGTACTGCGATCCGATCAGATACCGGAACCAGCGCAGTTGTTCCACGGTCGGGTTGGGCGGCGTATCCAGGTAATCCTGTGCTTCCTGCCGCAGCCGTGCCACCACCGGATCGCGGTTCAGCACCACGAATCCTGTCGTCAGCATATGCGCCGTGATAGGCCGTGCGTTCCGGTGTTCATCCTCAAAATACCCGCGCACCGTCTGCGGCGAGTTGACGAAAATTTCCGCCGGGACGCCGTTGAACAGCCGCTGAATCCGCTGCCGGAAGGTATCCTGGTGGATCACGTACACATCCAGGTCACTCGACGGCCCTGGATTCCCGCGAATGATCGTCCCGCTGGCAATAATCCCCACCGGCTGGAAGCGCAGCAAAATATGGGCCACCGCTTCCCGCAGCGCCGAATCATACGGTTCTGCCAGCGGTGGAAATTGGCATTGGGTCAGATATTCAAAGGTCACACCTACCCCCCTTCGAAGCGGAACAGTTGCATCCCCACCGTGACAACATCCCCGACACTCAGCCGGAAGCGGCCTGTCAGTTGGCCCCCGTTCGCATACGTGCCGTTTGTGCTGTTCAGGTCCACCAGAAACAGGTCATTGCCGTCGCGTACAATCTCGCAGTGATGCGCCGACACTTCCTCTTCAGGCACCACAATATCGTTATCCGCGGCCCGCCCAATCCGAATCTGATCGCGCCCGCCCAGCGGCAGCGATCCTTCCGGACACACGATCACGGTGGGCGTTTTGCCTTTCCGTTCCGGCGCGCGCCGCGATTGTTTCAGCCGCGCGTGCAGGCTCATCGTATCGCCCTCGCCCGTTTCATTCAATCGATCCGTATAGCTGCTTTTGCTGATCGTCGCTTTCCGCGTATACGAGTCGTACTGTTCCGTGCCGAAGTCCATCGCCGCCGATTCTTCATACAGCATGGTATGCTGCCGCTGTAAATTCTCGTCCTTCAGCCCGCTGGAACTGATCCGGCTCGCCGTCCCCCGCAGAATCTCCGACGCCCGCCCGAAATCACCCCGATCCGCGTGTCTGACCGCTTCCTCGCGTGATCGTGCCGCTTCGAGCAGCAGCGCCGTTTTGACCACATCCTCATTCCGCGCCTGCCCCTCGAAATCGGCCTCGGCGACTGCGTTGACCATAATCGGCAGTTCCATCGTCCGGTGGATCACGGCCTCCGCCGCCAGTTCATCATAATCGAACCGCAGCCGCGCCACCTCGATCTCGCCCAACTGCTGCATCGCCGGAATCTGCAATTCGAGCAAAAGCTGCTTGACTTCATCCCCGAACAGATCGCCCAGCTTGAAGATCACACCGTTGGGCTTGTTTTCGGTGGGATACGCGTTCAACTGCCGCACCATTTTGACGTTAGGCGACAGCATCAGCGTAATCACCAGATTCTGCCCGACGACGCTCATCAGCCCGTGCAGTTCTTCGATGAAAATATGCGGGGCCTGATCCGGGTTGTCGATGAAATAAAACGCCCCGCCGCCTTCCGCCGCCATCCGCCGCAGCAAATCCTCGTTGAAATCCATTCCCACGCCCATCGTCGTGGTGGTGATGCCTTCGCCCCGTTTTTGCCGCGCCATCGTTTCGAGCTGCGCCGGGTCCGTCACACCCTGATTCGCTAATCCATCCGTCAGCAGCAGCGCCCGGTTGATCTGCCCCTCAACCATCAGCGCCGCGATATGCGTGCAGCCTTGCAGCCAGCCCCCGCTGAGATTGGTCGATCCGCCCGCCTGCAACTGCTGGATCGTCTGCGTGATCATATCCTTGTGGACCACCGGGCCGGGCTGCATCTCCGTTTTCACCATATGATCGTAGCTGACCACGTTCAGCCGATCTTTGGAACTCAGCCGCTGTACCAGATAATTCGCGGCCTGCTTGACATATTCCAGCTTGTTGCCCTGCATGGACCCGCTGCGATCCAGAACCAGGCTCAGGTACAGCGGGCGGCGATCCTTCTCCGCCCCTGTCGCTTCCGCTTCGATCCGCGCCAGCACATACAGATTCTGTTCGCGGGTTGCCGTGATGACATCATAATCCAGTACGAAATCGGCTTTCATACCATCCATCCTGAACATTCCCACTGTGGCAAGTCTATCATGTTGCTAACCATCCTGCTACAGCGATTCGGCTCACTTCCCCCCTTCCCTATCCTATTCTACGTTCGCACCCGCCCTTCCCTCTCTCTACCTTCTCCACATCGCAGATCAATACGCCCCGCTTGCCGCGTCTGCTTCGCCCCTCACACCCACTTTAGGCATTACCCATGATCCCCTTTAACTCTCCCACCCCGGATGATACGTCTCCGCCGTCAGCCCAAATGTCCACGCCACCGCCTCATGCGCGGTGGTCATCGTCGGCGGCACACGCAGCCAGTAATGTTTGAACATTCCATCCGGCTCTGGGGTGCTGTTTTTCACTTCCACCATCACCACCGGCTCATCTCCGGCCAGTTTTTTCCGCCACAGCCTCCCATACTCATCCTGCTGGATCAGTTGCGCCCCCGCCTCGCGCAGATACCGCTCTGCCCCGTACAACTCGATCATCACGCGCCGTACTTCCACATTCGCCTGCTGATCAATATCGGCTGCCGTATACCGCCGCTCCACAATTTGCTGGTCCACGCGAACCCCATGCACAAACCACACCGCCCACCCATCACTAAAACTTACCGCTGGGCCGTTCGTATGATGCAGCCGTCCCGCTGCATCCATCTGGATCGCAGTCGGGCGATCCGACACATAACACATGTCCTCCGTCGGGTACCACCAGAACGCATTTTTTGAAAGAATCGTCATGATTTCCAACAATTCGATCTGATCATCCGTATGCATCGGGCAAACCTGAAAATGAGAGAAATGTCCACCTGCGATCCAATATACATCCAGGCTTCCCCCAAACCAGGACCGAATCTGCTCATGACAGGTATCGCGCAGCATATTCCACAATTGTTCGTCCAGGTTATCTCCCAGTATCGTGCTCATCTGGAAATATAACTGGTTCCAGATCTGCCGTACGACGCCTGCCTCCAGATAACGCTTGGCGTTTTGTTCCAGGGTGTTATTAAGCGGCCCTCCATAATCATCGCCTATTCGATTCGCCACTTTATCGCGGGTGGGCGAAGCCTGCTGCTCCAGAATGAGCTGAATCTCCCTCGGACTTTGGCACTGATACAGCGTCGGTGCGGCGTACCCGCAGCGCTGGTACAGGTCTGCGATCACAGGCCGGATCGCTTCGAGATTCGCCGGACCTGTCGCCAGCCCGATTTTTAACCATTCAGCGTAACAGGTTTCCAGGGCTTGTTCTTGTTCTGCGGTCAGCGCGCCGATTTTCATACACGAACCTAATCCGCCACCCGGCGATTTTCCTCTGGATCATACTCACGCTGCCGTACCACCCGGTAGAGTCCCGGCGGCAGGGTGATCGGTGCATGTTCCTGGTGTTCCACATCAACCGGCGTCATCACCTGCAAAAAAATCTGTGCCTCGTTATTGTCATGCTGGATGCGGTGCCACACGGTCACTTGATCGCTGGTGATTGTGTGGGCATGCCCGGTTGCTTCTCCCGCCGCCAACACAATTCGTTCCCCCGCTTCGCCGACCAGACTCCCTTCTGGAATCTCGTCCACAGGGACGATCAAAACATCTCCCTGGCGATACATAATGCTGCTCCTTTCCTGGTGATAATATCCTGTTGCTGCGCCCATTTTTCCCCCTCTTCCAACTCGGTTGGAGAGGGGGACCGAGGGGGTGAGGTTCATTTTCCCCCTGTCATCTCCCCATTATTAACCATCGAAGTTAACCATCCGAATTAGCCATCCGATGGTGATGACAAATTCGAACATCCGTGCTATCCTATAAACAGGCACCTTCGCACCTTAAAAACTCAAAACTCACGACGTGAAATTCTATTTCGCGTCGTGAAAATGACAGGAAAACCGACTTCCTGCCAGGATCTCACTCCATGTCAGACCCGTTTCTCCCTCAAAACACCCCAAAAGAGGTCACAAAGGGGGGGGGTGGGGGGTATTTGACCCCCACTAACCGAAAACAAACCGTTTCGAACGACGATCTAAACCGCCCAGCCTTTTGCCCGTTCGATGGCCCGCTGCCACCCGCCGATCAGCATATCCCGTTCGGCGTCCGACATGCGCGGCTCAAACGTCCGCCCGACGCGCCACTGCTGCGCCAGCGTTTCCACGTTCGGCCAGAATCCAACCGCTAATCCGGCCAGATACGCCGCGCCGAGCGCTGTCGTTTCGATCACATCAGGCCGCTGCACCGCAACCCCCAACACATCCGCCTGAATCTGCATCAGCAGATCGTTCTGCGACGCGCCGCCGTCCACCCGCAGCGCGCTGAGCGTAATGCCCGCGTCCTGATGCATCGCGTTCAGCACATCGCGTGATTGCAGCGCGATAGCGTCCAGTGCCGCCCGCGCGATATGCGCCCGCGTGGTTCCGCGTGTCATCCCGACCAGCGTTCCCCGTGCATAAGCATCCCAGTGCGGCGCGCCCAGCCCGACAAACGCCGGGACAAAATACACACCGTCCGCGCTTTCGACGCTGCTCGCCAACGCCTCGACTTCTCCCGCGTTTTGGATAATTTGCAGCCCATCCCGCAGCCATTGGATCGCCGCGCCCGCGATAAACACGCTGCCTTCCAATGCATACACCGCCGGATTTCCGTTCAGTTTCCAGCCCAGCGTCGTCAGCAGTCCCGTTTGGGATGCCACACCGGATTCGCCCGTGTTCATCAGCACGAAGCTGCCCGTTCCATAGGTATTTTTCGCCATGCCCGGAACCAGGCACGCCTGCCCGAATGTTGCCGCCTGTTGGTCGCCCGCCGCGCCTGCCAGCGGAATCGCCGCCCCGAACAGATGCGGCAGCGTTTCCCCGTACACCTCACTCGATGCGCGCACGTCCGGCAGCAGTGCGCGCGGAATGTTCAGATGCGCCAGAATCTCGTCATCCCATTCGTTGCGATAAATATTATAGAGCAGCGTCCGGCTGGCGTTGCTCGGATCGGTGATATGCAGTTTTCCTCCGCTGAGATTCCACAGCAGCCACGTATCCACCGTCCCAAAGGCGAGTTCGCCCGCTTCAGCCCGCTGTCGTGCGCCGGGAACATTCTCCAGTAGCCACGCGACTTTGGTTCCCGAAAAATACGCATCCGTGACCAGTCCGGTTTTCTCGCGGATCACCCTGTCGAACCCTTCCGCCCGCAGCGCATCACACATCCCGGCGGTTCGCCGGCACTGCCACACAATCGCGTTGTAGATCGGTTCGCCCGTCGCCCGATCCCAGATCAGCGTGGTTTCGCGCTGGTTGGTGATCCCAATCGCCGCCACGTCCGCCGCGCTGATCCCCTTCTGATCCAGTGCCGCCCGTGCCACGTCCCGCTGCGTACGCCAGATGTCATGTGGATTATGTTCGACCCAGCCGGGTTTGGGGAAAATCTGCGGGAATTCCTGCTGTGCGCTGGTGATCGGTTTGCCGCCCTCATCAAACACAATCGCGCGTGAACTGGTCGTGCCTTGATCCAATGCCAAAATGTATTTCGCCATACGAATAACCTTTCCAAATGAGTTTTGTTCATAGCCGCCCATTATAGTGCAAAAAAAGACGCCCAGATCATGTTCTGAGCGTCTTTGGCTTCCCTATTTGCCCGAGCTTACTGCACGCAGGAACTCGGCACGTACCCGTTTTTGTACCCCGCGACAA
>DATAMF010000005.1:0-5740 GCA_036260665.1 Aggregatilineaceae bacterium
AAAATTATGTGTATGTCCGCGTGCGCAACCGGGGGTCTACGCCGGTTCAGGGTTCAAATCCCGCAGATCGGTCACAACTTGTTCGGCGCTGGTTTGGGCGGTGCGCAGTACGCTTTCCATGCTGCCTGTGACATCCAGCAGCAGCACGAGATCGACGCCAGCCATCGGCGGTGTGGGAAGCGGCGAAAGTGAATATGGCACGCTGTCCGCGACGCTCGACTATTCGCGCCTGTGCAGCGATGTTTATATTAAGGACAACGAGGCGGATAACGGCGCGGGCTGCACGAATGATATGAACAACCGTGTACCCTTCTGGGAGAGTCCCGACATCATCGTACGCCGCCAGCCCGACGATGCCCGCGTCTTCGAGTTTCCCCAGGTTGGGCAGGAAAATTATGTGTATGTCCGCGTGCGCAACCGGGGGTCTACGCCGGTTCAGGCGGCGCGGCTGGCGGTGTATACCTCGGATAACCCGTTTGAGGTCGTCTTCCCGGCCAATTGGCGCGAAATAGGCCGGGCCAGCGTCGATCTACCCGCCTATGATCCGGCCCTGCCGCCCGACGAGGACGGTGTGTGGGTTGGACCCTTCACCTGGACTCCCAGCGATCCACATGTCACCCTGCGCGCGCTGGTTATAGCCAATGATGATAATCAACTGTTGGAAAATGATGTCGCCTGCGACAACAACATCGCGCAGTTGAATGTCATCCCCATGACGCTAAATATTCCGTCCTACGGGCCGGATTTGTTGGGTGGCGAACTGGCAATCCATATCGAAGCGCCACCCAGCCGCAGTTATGAAACCACCGATCTCACGGTGCCGCTGGATCGCTTCCCCGAAGGCAAGGGCTTTGTCAGTGTGCAGCTTGACACCAATACATTTGACACCTGGGACAAAGGGTTGAGCGGTGGTCAGATTGTGGGCACCGGGCAGATCGCGGCGGAATCGGGAGCCGCTTCGCTTGTGATCAAAGACCTGAGCGCCAATGATGTCAAAATTGACGCGCGGCTGGTGATCGCCTCTGCCGAAACGAAGTCCGGCGAACTGCCGATCAGCCTGGAAGTGGAAGACCGGACCTGGCTGGGAGCAACCATCCGCTATACCGTCGATGCCAGCGCTGTCCCTGGCAGACGGGCACCGGACGCCGAACCGCTGCCGGACCAGCCAATTTACAAACGGATCACAATCATCATCCCATTAGCACTCACGGCACTGCTGCTGCTTGGGATTATAATAATAGCCATCAGCCGACGACGCTAAAGGGGAATGAACTATGCCGAAGCCGCTGCCCAGTCCGCACCTCTCACCTAAACAAACGCTGCTGATGCTGGCTTCAATCGCTGAAGCAGCGGGCGGCCAAATGGGTGTGGCGCTGAACAAGCAAAATGTCAAAGAATATGTCGATGATCGGGATTATCCCCAGATCGAAGGGGATGATCCCGAACGCCGCCGCCGTCAGGTCGCTAAGATTATTCCGGGCGCATTTGCCCTCTATGTGGAAATCGGGCTGCTGGATGCGACGGGAGCCGACAAAGAAGGAGTCTCCAACGACGCGACCCGCCGCTGGTATGCGCTTTGGAAGTCCGATACCCAATCGGCATGGCAGATGTTCCGCGACCATCTGAGCCAGAGTTGGTTCGCCAAAACGCTCTATAACCGTCCACCCCGCGATGTAGACGAAGCCTATCAAACGTTGGGGTATGCCGCCGAATTTGATCATGAGCCGGACGACGATGAACAGAACGCGCTTCAAAAAGCCATCGAACTGCTGATCTATTTCGACCTGATCAGCCCGGCAGAAGCGCCTGCTGAACCTGCCTGGGACACCCCTACCGGTGCAGAACACACGCCCGAACCTTATGCCACAGACCAGCCGGACGACAGCCAGCCGCACTATGAATTAGATTCACCTACCGGGCCTCAACACGCGTATACAAGTGAACCGGATGACGAAGTGACCAGTGAAGAAGCGCCGCGCACCAGAGAGGATGTTCACCCGCGGCGGGACGAGAAACGGATCACCAATGAACTGATCGATGGTTCATCGACGGGCGCACATGATATTCTGGACGCTGATTCGCAGCAGTTTGCAGTGAGTGGATGGCTGAATGATCCGCATAATCCGATGGGGACGGACGCGGAGCCACCCACCGGCACTCAGCCCGCCTTTGATGGTGAGCCAGGTATTTATTATGATAAAACCGTGATTGGCGTGCCGGAAAACAATGGCGGCTATTTTGTAGATTTCGCCGCCGCGCCCGAACAGGCCGAGGAAGCGCCCGTGGGTGATGAATTTGTGCCCAGCGAACCCCCGCGCTCCGCGCGCTTTTGGGATGACGAGCGTCCTGCCGTGCCGCCAGCGGAGACTGATTATCCAAAAGCACCCATAACTGAGGAATATCCGCCTGTTGAGAAACCGCACTCTTCGAGCTTTTGGGATGACGAGCGCCCTGCTGCACCACCGGCTGAAACTAATTATCCAGAAGCGCCCATAACTGAGGAATATCCGCCTGTTAAGAAACCGCATTCTTCGAGCTTTTGGGATGACGAACGCCCTGCCGCACCGCCAGCGGAAACAGACAACCGGGCAGCGGCTTCCACTGAAGAAGCGGCGGGCGCAAAAACGCAGCCTACACCGCCGCAGCGTCGCAGTTTTGCGGCTCAGGTGAATGAGGAAGATGCCAGCGAGGGCGAAGAAGAGTTCAAACCACGCAGGCGGCGGCGTAGTTCATCGGACCGTATGATGAGCCGTGAGAGTTCGCTGGATGACATTTTGTCCGACAGCACACCAGCCGAAGAACCGCCGCGACGAGCAGTGGAACCAGCCGAACCGCCGACATCAACGGAAACCGAAAAACAAGCGCCGCCGACATTTGCAACGCGCGCCGCTGCTTGGGAAGATGAACGCCCGCGCCACACACCACCTTCATCACGTCCAGCCGCCAGTGAGCCAGGCGTAGATGCGCCGCAACCACGACGGCGTTTGACCCCTGGTCCAGGCGCGCCACCGAGTGACGACGTATCGGGGCCACACCGCCGACCAACCGTCGGTGCATCACGCGCGGATGACGATCTTCCAACAGATCGTTCGCGCCGCCGACAGCGTCCGCAAGAACCGGAAAATGACCTGCCGCGAAGGAGGCCCACGCCAACACCACCGCCATCGGATGCTGATCCATTCGATACGATCCGGCGTCGCCGTAGCGGGGGCGAATCCAGCCCGCCGCCATCGTCCGGGGCATCGCACCGGATAACGAACGGCCCGGTTGATATGCGGCGACATGGTCCACGTTCCACATCGAAAAAACAGCAGGAAGCCGATGATGCAACCCAGTACGTATCCGAGGTGTTTGGGCTGAGCATCACCGCCATGCCGGATGGTGAAATACGCCTGAATCTGACGGATAGCCAGTGGAAAAAACTGAGCGACGAAGATCGCGCCACCTTAGAAGAGGCGATGCGGTTGGTGCGGCGGGCGGTTCGCGACGACAACGAAGAGGAATGAAAGGCGCAAAAAGATGAAAATGGGGCGTTGGTGGATTGTAGCAGCCCTCGTTGTGCTGCTCTCCGGCGTGTTGTCATCGAATGCACAGAGCACCTCTCCGACAGGCGTCGATATTTTGTTTTTGGTGGATCAAAGCGGCAGCATGCATGGGCTGTACACGCCGCCAACGGACCCCAACGGCTGGCGTTTTGAAGCGATGCAGTTGGCCCTCAACCGGCTGAGCGAATACCGGCTCCGAACCCCATCGCCGGTTGAAGTTCAGATGTCCGTGATTTATTTTGGCGATGCCGACAAAATTCGGACCGCGCTCGATTGGACCAAGATCGCTGAAGCGCCCGACACCTGGGACGCCACCCTGACGCCGCTGCTCGATCAACTGTCCTCAGCGAGTTTTGGCGCAGACAAAGACCTGGGATATACCGACTTTGCAGCGGCATTTGAGGCGGCCAAGACTGCGTTTGACACCCTTCCACCGCCAGCCGATGGCAGCACGCATCTGCGGTTGGTGGTGCTCCTCACCGACGGGGATCCCTGTGTTCCTGCCGAATTCGACTGCGAAACCAATACGGGCGCGAAGTTCGATCACATGGACGAAGTGCTGGAACTGACTCAGCGTTATTTCCCCGATCCCGACTATCAACTGTATGTGATGGCCTTAGATGATCGCGGAACACTGTGGCCGACCTATCGCAGCTTGTGGGAATCCGTGGTGCGCGATCCGGCGCATGCCGTCCAACTCTCCACGCCGCAGCAGATGGGTGATCAAATCTGGGCGCTGCTGGTGCAGTTGAAGCTGATCGACATCACCGGAATCACCGCGCTCACACCGGGTGCAGCGGTGCCGGTTGAAGTGTCGCCGTATCATGGCACACTCAAACTTACGCTCATCAAACCGGACACACTGCCCGGTACAGTTCAGATTCAGCAGCCGGATGGTTCCTCTTTGAGCAGTACGGCTCCCCAGGTCAGCATTACCGGACAGGATCAACTGACCGAAGAATGGACGATTAGCGCGCCCGATGCCGGAACATGGCAGTTCACCGCCGGTCAGCCGGGCGATCAACTCTCACCGTATCTCGAACTGATTCCCGTGCAAGCGCAAGCCGAACTGCCCACCGAGCAGTTTGTAAAGTCGCAAACAGCCCAATTCACCCTGCGGCTGACCGACACGGCAGGTAAACCACTGGCGGATTATGGTACGCCGTATGGCAGCACCTACACGCTGACCGTTGAAGCGACCATCACACAGCCGGATGCAAGCGTCCAGACTGTTCCATTGAACGATCTGGGCGGCGGTGCGTATCAAGGCAGCATTACGTTTGACCAGGGCGGCGAATACGTGGTGGGCGTCAAGGCCACCAGCGCCAACCCCAGCGGGGCACCGCTGACGGTCTACCAAAATGATCGCGTGGGATCGTTGATCGTGAGCGATTTCCAGGTGCAGACAACTGTCGAATATCGCAGCGACTGGGCGCTCCAACAGCCCACCGAATTTGTTATCCGCGTGTCGGATACATTGAATAACCCGCTGCCTGCAACAATTGTGTTACAGGTTGAAGCGGCACTCACCCTTCCCGATGGCAGCCAGCAGCCGCTCACCCTAACGGACCTGGGAAGCGGGTTATATGAAACCAGCGCCACGCCGCTCGAATCCGGTGAGTATGCCATTGGGGTCACAGTGAACCAGCAAAATGCCGATGGAACACTGACGCTGATGCATGAAAACCCGGAGGTCGGCACATTCACGGTGGGCGATTTCCAGTTCGCAAGCAGCACACTCCCCAGCGGTGATCGGTTTGATGGACAGATCGATACAATTGAAGTGACCGCATTGGACGCCAGCGGCCAGCCCTTGAATCGTCCCGGTCTTGGCATTACCGCGACTCTGGTGGCCGACGACGGAACGACCCTTCCCTTTGTGCTGACCAGCCAGGGCAATGGACTGTACACAGGCGATGTGCGCTACAGTACCCCCGGTCAGTACCGGCTCATCGTGCGCGCGACGCTGCCCGATGCGGCGGATGCCACCCAGCAAGTGATTCTGTGGGAGATGCCTTCATCGCCCATTGTGGTGCGCGAAAGCGAAAAAGTAACCCTCAGGCTGGTTGAGCCAGGGGCAGACAAATCGATCCGTGCCACAGGCGGCTTTCCGCCTTTCTCACCAACCGAACTGGATGTGGTGCTCGAAACACGCTCCACTAAAGATGGGCAACTATTGGACATCCGTGCGCTGG
>DATAMF010000115.1:0-3286 GCA_036260665.1 Aggregatilineaceae bacterium
ATCGTTTCAACGTCGCCCAGATCGGCGAGCGCCTGATCAATCGCCGCGCCCGCCGCGTCGCGGGTATCTTCCGCGCTCGTCCCATAGCCGTACATCGTCAGAACGTTGATATACCCCACCGTATCACTCAGACGCTTGTACGCGATCAAATCGTTACCCGCGTGTGTCAATTCGTCGCTGTTTATAAAATAATCCACCAGGTATTGCTGCACTTCATCCCCCGCTTCGGTATACCATTCCGGCAGCGGCCCGGGCGAATAGTCGTCCGTCTCACTGGACAGCGAGATATGGCCGTCCTTCAGCGGGCTGATCATGTCGGACATGAGCGCAAAAAGTTCGTCCGGAGTAGTTTCGGGCGTCACCTGCGGGCGGTACTGATCATACTGCGCCTGCCAATCGACCCCATACAGATCGAAGAAGGCATAATGCTCATTGAAGATATGCCAAAGCACTTCGAAATTGAATTCAGGATCATCCGTGGCTTCGGTGCCGCCATTTTCGCACAAGGCAGGCAGCGCATCCTGTTTGGTGGCGGTGATGTAGAGTGTCATGGTGTCCACCACCACCAGTTGATCCCCCTCCATGCGGAAGGCAACCCCCAGATCGGGGATGGTATTGTCAACGATCTCAGCCTCTATCACCTGGATGCAGCTTAGCTCCGTCACTTCATAAAACGCAAATTGGCTGCCCTGAATTTCAAACAGATAGCCGTACCCATCACTTAGCCACACGCCATCCAGCGACTCATCCTGAGCCACCGCGACCAACGGCATACTTCCAAGTCCACAAATGAGGATTAAAACGAGGCGAACGAGTTTCACTTTTTTCCTCCTGGAGTGAATACACACACTCTCTGTACGTATCCACTCCGGGGAGGGTTGCACCGTCTAGCCGCCTGCCGCGATTGCTGCGGAGGAATCCTGTTCGTGCAGGATGCGCAGATAAAAGCCGAGAAATACCAGCACCGGCAGTTCGGTGAAACGTTCGACGTAGGGGTTAAACTCCACCGCCACCTCAGATCGCCACCACGAGCGCTTCACAAACGTGATCAGTTCGATCCCGCTGCTGGTTTGCCAGTACGACTTGGAACCCCAAAAGCCGTGTTTGAATTGCAGGGTATCGCCATCGTCCAGATACAGCGTGCCGCCGCCCGTCCAGCGATACCGGAACGGCCTCGACACTTCCCCCTCATATTCATTTTCCGCGACAATCTGCTGCTGGAAGAACCCCTTGCGGTTGAAGACCCACTGTTCGCCCAGCCCGTAGACTGTCACCTCGTTGCTGAACATGCCCGAAAATCGCATCGTGGCAATCAGATCACCATCAGCCATGAGTTGGTATTCGCGCCGCATCCACGACGGTTTGACCCATACCACGTCGCGCCCCAACACTTTCCCCTTTTTTTTGGCTTCATCAAGCAGCATAGCCCTACCTCCCCGTTTACGTTACACATACATTATTACGCAGAATCCCCGGCTGGTGTTTCGCTTCCCCCCCCCGCATTTCTCCCCGTCCTGATTGCGGGAAGGGGCTGGGGGTAGGGTTCGTTTTACGCCCCTTTCTCCGCGGGCGGGGAAAGGAGGCCGGGAGGATAGGGGTGAGATTTCACCATTTAACCTGAATCCCCCCCATTTAGCCTGAATCGCAGCCCATTTAGGCTAAATCTATCCCACATTTATCCCAATTAAGGCTTAATTTATCCCCATTAAGGTTAAATAAGGTGCCTACTTTAACCCGTTTCTTACCTCCAGCGCGTTAGAAAAAGGTTATTTTGCCGAGTCGCGCTTGTATATCAAACCCGTCTGTTAGTCGCCCGTATACAAAAAGTGCCGAAATTCGGGCATGGTTCTGAGCCGCCGTCACTCGGCCCGATCCTCGTATGGAAAATGCTTGAGAATCAGGTCAATTTCGGCGGTTTGCCATGCCTTCCACGCGGCATCCAATTGGCCCAGCAGTTCGAGTTGGTGGTTAAAGAGCAGTCGTCGGCTGTCTTGATCGGGTACGCGATGATGCGCTTCGTAGGCCGCCGCCATGCCAAAAGTCACGTCCACAAAAATCCAATAGAGCAGCCGCTGGGGGTCGTGTGTGGTGCGCCGCTCTAATTCCTCCCCGCGTTCGACCATTCCATAATGATAGCCGTCCCGGTTGATCTCAATATAGGGCTGGGCGGCATCGTGAGCTAGGCCATAGGTGGGCAGCAAATGCGGGGGCGCGCCAATTTGCTGCGCGAGGCTTTCCACCCGCCTGCGAATCGTGTCCAGATCAAGCAACACATCCCTTTTCATCTGCTTCTCCTTGCATCATCGGTTAAGCGTCGTCCCTATTCTTCCCACGAAAAACCCCGCCGGAAGTCCGGCAGCGCTTCGACTCCCGCAATCGTCAGCGCGCGATCTCCGGTTCCGCTATCATACCACGCCGCCGGGTCCACCGGATCAGACAGTAACCAGGGGCAGAAGGCGAGCAGATAGTCCGGCAGCGGCGTGCCATCCGACAGCACCCCCGTGCGGAACCAGTCGAAGACCGCCACATGATAATCCCGGTGCGTCTCTTCGATGATCGCCGGGTAGCGCGTATCGGCATTTTCGCCCAAGCGCCAGCCGCCCTCCCCCGCGATCATCGGCGGGATGTAGCCGATCTCCTCCTCGAACACCCGCCCGAATTCGCGGAAGCTCAGCACGCCGTTCAGGTCTTCGGTGTAATCCGGCGGATGGTTCGCCCCGTAAGCATGCGGCACAAAAAAGGTGCGATCAAAAACGTAGTCCAGCCCTTCCGCCTTCATGCGTTGCAGCATGGCCCGCGTCCAGTCGAGATCGATCTGCTGCAAGCCCACGTAGCCGCCCGCCGCGTAGACTTCTTTCACCGCCGGGATCAGGTTTTGCAGATACACCTCCTGGTTGACCTCCTGCCCGTCCCATTCCGGCGGCAGATTCGGCTCGTTGTACACCTGGATATAAGGCGGCAGGCCAATCGCCCGCAGAAAAGCTACGTCTTCCGCCCAAAAATCATAGGTTTCATAGGCGCGCACAAAAGGCCGCCACACCACGATGAACCCCTGCCACCTGAAAATCGGAGCCATGCGCAGCAGTTGGCTTCGATCCGTGTAATTCACCAACAGCCACGTCACGCCCAGGTCTTTCAGCCGCGTCACCTGCTCCCAGATTTCGTAGCTGTCCCCGGCGGGATACTGCAAGTAGTGCATGCACCGCCCGTTATCATAAGCCGGGCGCGACCAGTCTTGCAGCCAGCGCTCATAGTCCATCGTGGGAGCCACCATCGGCGCGGTGAG
>DATAMF010000118.1:0-10749 GCA_036260665.1 Aggregatilineaceae bacterium
ATCACCGCCGGGAGCTTGTATTCAATGCGGTAGTGGTGGGCGACAACAGCAAATTGACCTTCGGTCATCATCCGCCGGATGGGCCAGCCGCGTGAGGCGGAATCCCGCACTGTACAGTCTTCGTAGTAGGCCATATAGGTAGCGTTGTTGACATGCTGCGCGAGATCAATATCACGCCACTCGACCAACCGGCGCATCTTAAAAACCCCGGCAGGCGGCGGGGGCGGTTCGGGAAATGGATCGCGGCGCGGAATCTGCTGCGTTGTGCCGTCCGGATCAAACCCCTGGATCATTTCCGGCGGCACCGTCACCGGGCGCTGCGTGGTGGTATCCAGATACACCCAGTCGGTCATGGCCTCGGCAACCGGCTCACCCGTATCGGCTTTGCGTAGTTCATAGGCGCGGCGCGAACGAACGCGGTGAAAATCGGCCACCCAGGTTTTGATGATCACCGAATCGCCGTAGGTCAGCGGGGTCAGGTAGCGAATATCGGTTTCGCGGATTAACCATTGGCGCTGCATCTCGTTATAACGGTGGATGTCATAGCCCGCAGCGGCGGACGCATCCATCGCGGCTTCCTGCAAATAGCGTAAATAGTTGGCGTGGTTGACATGTCCATACGCATCACATTCGTACTGGCGCACCCGAAATGTTCGCTCGTGGATGAGAGACATAATTCCTCGCTTGAAGTCTGAACCGGGACACAGCGTGAGATAGTGTGCCGCTGCGCACACTATCTCACATGAGTTTAACTCAAACACTGCCTGAGGAAGCGTAGTTTTTCGCGCAGGTGGAAGATCGCGCCACCTTCATGTTCATTGAAGGGGTAAATGCTTATTTCTTTGGGCGCGTTGATGTGGTTGTACGCCGCGAAAACAGTAGAGGGAGGGCAAATGGGATCCATTAACCCGACAGAATAGAGCGCGGGCGCGTTGGACCGCGCGGCGAAGCTCATCCCGTCGAAGTAGGACAACGTGTTAAAAACAATCTCGTCTTTGCCGCGATGAGTATGCAGATAGGTGACGATTTCTGTGTAGGGCGCGCGATCCGTCAGGCCAACGGCGCGGCGAAAATGGCACAGGAAGGGGACTTCGGGCATGCTGGCAACGAGATTGGGCACCAGACCGCTGACGGCCACGCTGATGCCGCCGCCCTGACTGCCGCCCGTGACCGCGATACGGGACGCATCGACCAGCGGGTGGCTCTGAGCGGCTTCGACGGCACGCACGGCATCGGTGAAAACACGGCGATAGTAGTAGGTTTCCGGGTTCAGCACACCATCGGTCATATAACCGGGCACATGTGGGCTAGCGCCGCTTTCATGATCGGGCGTGTCGCCGTGCAGCCAGGTGCTGCCCTGCCCACGCGTATCCATGACCAGTATCGCATACCCCGCCGCCGGCCACACGAGCCAGTTATAGGGGAAACCACGCCCGCCCCCATAACCGATAAATTCGACCACACAAGGCAGCGGTCCCGGCACCCCACTAGGGATCAGAAACCACCCTTTGATCGGTTGGCCGTTGTATCCGGCATAGGTGACATCATAGGTCTCGATGTGCGTCAGGCCAAAATCGGCGCGCTCAAAGCAGGCATTCAGCGGGTGCTGCCGGGCCGCATCGAGTGTTGTTTGCCAAAAGGCATCAAAATCAGCCGGTTCTTGAAGTTCTGGTTTGTATGTTTTTAATTGATCTAAAGGAAAATCGAAAAATGGCATAGTTCCCTCTTATGTGTCCGGTAGATGGCGTTTGGATGATACACGCGGTACGGACACTAACCGCGACGCCAGATCGCGCACCTGACTATACGTCGTCGGCTTGATCAACACCAGATCGGCCAGATCGCGGATCAATTCTGCCGAACGGGGGTCGGCTGTCGCCACGATGACCCGTGTATCGACCAGGCGCTCGTCCAGTCGAATCTGCCGCAAAATATCCGATCCCACCACATTCGGCAGATGCAGATCGAGCACAATAATCTTCGGCACCTCGGTCTTCAGGCGTTCCAGCGCCACATCCCCCGCCGAGATAATTTCTGGCTCAAAGCCGATGACTTCCATCGCTTTGGCAAAGATCACCGATGCATCATAATCATCTTCGACAACGAACGCAAGTCCTCTACTCATGATATAACCTCCTCCTGTACAGGGGTGAGCGGCAAGGTTACAGTAAATGTACTCCCTTGTCCCACTGCACTCGTGACGATAATGTCTCCGCCCAAAAGATTTGCCAGTTGTTTGACGATAGAAAGCCCCAGCCCGGTCCCGGCATAACGGCGTGTGACCGTATCATCCACCTGCCGGAAGGGTTCGAAAATGTATTCCAGCGCATCCGGCGGCATGCCGACTCCGGTATCGGCCACTTGCAGCCGCCACTGCGTGGTGCCGTACTTTTCGAGCCGCACCCGCACGCCGCCGTGATCGGTAAATTTGATCGCATTGCCGACCAGATTCACTAGAATCTGCTGCAACCGCCCGGAATCGCTCAACAACCGGTCGGGCAGATCGTCAGAGACGGAACAATCAAAGGCGATTTTCTTCTGTTCCGCCAGTACGCTCATGATACTTTGAAGTTCGATTACCAGATTGCGCACGGAGAGCGGGGCCGGGGTGATTCGTAATTGGCCGGCTTCGATCTGGGCTTGATCGAGCAGGTTATTGACCAGACTCAACATGCGTTTGGTATTGGCAATCACGCGGTCCAAAATGCTGGTTTGTTCGGCCAAAACTGGCCCATAAACTTCTTCTTTGAGCATATCGCTGTAGCCCAAGATCGCATTGAGAGGGGTGCGCAGTTCATGCGAGGCGGTGGAAACGAGCGCGCTTTTCATCCGTTCAAGTTCGGCCTCGCGGGTGAAATCGCGGAAAACCATCACCGTGCCCAGCGGTGTACCTTCACTATCGCGCACCGGGGCAAAACTGACCGAGAGTGTGCGTTTGCCGAGTTCGAATTTCATCTCGGCGCGCTGGGTTTCTTTGATGGCTAACACGCGGCTCAGATCTTTGGCATTCATGCGCTCGCCTAACAGCGCCCCCAGTTCCTTGCCGATAATTTCTTCTGTGGGCCAGTCGATTAAGTGCGAGAGCGATGGGTTGGTCACAATGGCGCGGCGCTGGTTATCGAACACGATCACCCCGTCGGCGATACTTTCGAGAATGGCCTGGTTTTTACCAGATTCAGCCTGGACCCGTGTCAGTGCTTCGGCCAGATCGCGCGTGCGGTCAATGACGCGTTGATCCAGTTCCCGGTTGACAGCTTGCAGATCATCCAGCGCCCGCTCCAGGCTGCGCGACGACAGCCATGATACCAGGGCGATAACATAAAAACCGATGATGGCGGGCGCATTGGGCACAATGTCCAAACTAACAGCCAGACCTGAGATGATCACCCCGGTCACGGTTGCGAAGAGAAAACTCGCGTAGGGTTTCAGGATGACACTGGCGATAATCACGGGGATGGCATAAATAAACAGGCTGCGCCCATTCGCCAGTTCGCGGGGGGTGTCTGTCAGCGAAAAGGCCCCCTCTAACAGAAGCAAAAAGAGGACCGCCGCCCACCAACCGCCGCCTCGGTAACGATTGAGAGCATACAGCACGCCTGCACCAATCAGCAGCACGAGGCAAGCGACCAACAGCATCTCGACTTCGGATGACTCCCCGGCCATATTGAATATCATAGCCGTCAGGCTGAGCAGCAGGGTGGTCAGGGTTAAAACGCCGATGCCCAACAACAAAATGTTGAGCAGCTTCCGGCGGCGGGCATCTTCAGGATCGATGGATGGAACATCAATGAGCTTACGGATTAGTTCCTGCATCGTCTTTACTCTTGTGACACTAGCAGCAGGGCACTCAGGATCGCTGACCGCACCAGCCACACGGGTGAATAGAGGCATTTGACAATCCAGAGCGGCGGATAAGGCGGATCGGCATGTTCGGCCAACCACGTCGCCCCCCGGCGGATCGTGTTCATCGATACCGCATGCCCGCTCCGTTTCCAGGTGATCAACGCTTGCAGACAGTAGGCGGTTTCTTCAGCCGTGGGCATATAGTACCCCCACGATCCATCTTGATTCTGGGTTTGCAAAATCCAGTAAATGGCATCATCGAACATCGGGTCTTCATACCCATTCGCCGCAATAATGGCATGGGTGGTGGAGTAGTACGGCGAGGTATGCCATTTGTCGAACCAGAACAGCCGCATCGTTTGAGCGCGGCGCAAAAAGGCCAGAATTTTCTGCACAGGATCAGAATTCCAGCCCATCCCAGCCTGCCGCAGTGCTCCCAGAATATGAATATTGGCGCTGATCGAGGGGTTTGACTCGATGGGGTAGCAGCGGAAACAGTCGCCGTTTTCATAACTAAGCACAGCGTCAATATCCACTTTACGCCCAAAGCGCGCTAACACATCAAAAACCAGCGCCGTATCATCGCCATCTGAAGGCGAATAACCGACTGAAAAGCCGATGCCGACCTTGGGACGCCAGGCCTTTTCCAGAAAATCGAGATGCGGCTGGCATAACGCCAGCAGATCGTCCGCCAGCGGAGCCGCCAGAGCGAGATGCCAGAGCGCCCAGGCCCGCTCAAACACATCAAAGGGAGCCATGTGGGGCGCGCCGCCCTGTTTGATCGTGTCGCGCAGATAACGCAGCCCGGCAGGGTCTTCGCGCCGGACGTGTAAAACATAGTAGCTGGTAGCCGATGGGCTGTGCCCAATCGAGCCATTGGCTTCTTGTAGATTCTCGACATCCAGCAGCCGCTGCCCATCCGGCCCGGCCATCTCGGCGGAAAAAGCAGTCGAAACCTGTCGATTGACCATGCCCCCCGGCAGCTTGTTGATCTTCGCGGTGCGGTAATGGGCCAGATCGTTCAGTACGGGATTTCCGTTGTTGTGAAATATATTCAACTGCTCGGCTTCCGCCATCAGGGTGGGGACGATCATTTCAAAACCAACGGTTGCCCCAGCCGGATCCGCCAGCAGCCCTTTGGACGAGCGCTCCAGGGCCAGTTGAGCGCGCTGCCACCGGCTTTGATCGGGTTTGCCGCCATACTTCGCCAGTGCCGTCATCGCCGCCAGGGTACAGATCAAACGATCATGGTAGTACAGCGGTTGGACTGCCCCCCAACTTCCGTCTGGGAGTTGGTGCGCACGCAGCCATTCCAGGGCATCTTCGCCGCCCGGTTCATTGAGTTCGACCAGCCGTGCGATCCAGGCGGTATCGTAGGGCGACAGGCTGACTTGTCCCGGCCCAATTTGGTGCAGGAGCTGGCGAATTTGCCGATGAAGTTTCATTCACCCCCGCTTTCGACTTGCGGTAGTGGATACCAGTAGTTGCCTTTTTTCAGTGCCCCCACGCCGCATGTTCGGCCCCGGTGCGCATGATAAAAGGCGCGCATCCCGGCCCATTCATCGGGAGTCAGCGTCTCATAATCGGGTTCGCTGTCCCGCCGGGTGAACATATGATCGTACAGAATGTCGCGCAGTTGTTCTTCGGTGAGATAGGGCGACGGGCTGACAGTGAAATACAGGTCTTCATTGCCTGACGCAATCAACGGCATATCGAAACTGCAAAATTTGTCAAAGCCGATGAAAAACGAGACGGGAGGAACATCCTCACCATAATAGAGTTCCACCAGGGTGCGTTTGTCCGGTGCGTGTCCATGCGACTGGTGATACTGAATCGCCAGTTCGCCGGTGGTTTCGGCAGCGTCGTGCGCAAACACGCCGAAGAATAACCGAGAGCGGCGGTGATGCAGCGTTTGGGCCGTGATTTCATCAAATAGATCAGATAAATACGCGTACGGGGTGGCTTGCAGATATTTGCGATGATCCCCATAAAACCGCACCCGCACATCATAATCACGGTAAAACGCTAAAAAGTGAGGGGCCTGCACGATCCGGGTTAATCCCTCGGCGGCCATTTGCACATACTCATCACCGCGTTCTAACAGGTCCGGTCCGAAAATCGGTGTCAGCAGCGTATCCACCCCGTGCTCAAAGAACATCCGATATAGCTCAATATGCCGCTGCTCCGATACCTCAAGATACGCTTTGAGCGGATCAGCTTGCCCGGCGGCATGTTCAAGCAAAAACCAACGCCGCGTCCCGTTGATCGGAAAAACGCCGACTTTGGGGCCTTGCGTGCGCACCATGTCGGCAATTCGATCCGCAGGCAAACGGCGGAACGCATCAATATCCAACCCATACCCCTTTCTACACGTGATCAGTAAGCGGCTGCCCGGTGTTCAGTAAAGTTGGCGGTTGCCTGCCAGAGGCGTGCTACTAGGACGCTGTAAAACAGCAGCGTCACAATCAACACCAGCGGGATATACAGGCTGGGGTCGGTACGGACATACCAACCCTCGTCCACGACGGCATCCCCCAGGATGGTATAACTCATGATTTGCCAGAAGTCGATTACAGCATAAACCAGGAAAACTGCCGCGATCCCATTGCGCAGCCTGCGCCGTGACATCGTCGCCAGCAGATAAGTGAACACCGCGATCCCCAGCGAGAGTTCCCAGATCACATCGATCCAGACAAAGGCCGCCGTATACAGCGCCAAGGCCAGATCGAGGCTGAATGAGATGGGTGTTTCGCGGGCCGCCTTCGGATTCCTCAAACAGCGGATACAGACGAGCGCCAGCGGTGCCAGCAGCAGCAGTTTGATCACTTTCGCCCCGGTGATCACGTCCGTATGATCGCCAAACAGATACACCGCGGTCTGAACCAGCGAGTGATTGTACCCTAAGAATGGCTTATCTGGTCCACGCCACGGATAATTCCCACTGATTCCGGTCAAAAGATGAACATATTCCTTGTGCTGATCCCACCCATAGGCCGGTCCCACCGCCAAAATGGTGATTCCCACGATGGCGAGATAGACACCCAGCGACCACACGGCCAGCTTGAAAAAGAAGCGGTACTCGCCCAGCAGCAGCGGCAGCAGGGCGGCAAAGGCCCACTGTGGTTTGCATTGCAGGATGATCGCCAGCCATACCACTGACCAGCCCAGCCGTTTTTCCATCACCGCCTCGATCAGCAGCGTGGCTATGAGGGCCAGGAACAGGTAGATGTTCAGGTAAGCGATGTCGTTCCAGAAGGCGCTGAAGACCAACCAGACGGGCAGTGTCCAGACCAGCACTCGGCGCGCCTGGGGCATATCATACCGTTTGAAGATGGTGTCCCAGCGCGTATACAGCAGCGCATAGATGATCAGATGCAAAAAGGTATGCAGCACCGCCGCGCCCATTTTCGGAATCCAGGTAAAGGGCACAAAGGCCAGCGCGAAGGAGGGTGCGTACTGGTAAAATTCCATGTGTTCCAGCGGCAGCGGTGGATACAGATCCTGCTCATTCCGCAGATCGCGCGCCGCATCCAGATAGATTCGTAAGTCATCCGGGAAAAGTTCAGGATCGTTGATCACATACAACTGCATCAGCAGCCGCAGCACCGCATAAATGGCGACGACGATCAATCCACGTCGAAAAAGGGCTGATTCGGACCAGATTTGCCGTAGAACCCGGCTGTCATAAAAATTTTTAAACACGCTGCGCCCCTTTAACTAAGCAAGCCGCTTAGCGACCTCTCTAAAAAACCATTGATTGGCACTCACGGCGATCTGGTTGTTATGCCACAGGGTAAAACCAAGCCGCTCTTTAAAACTGTTCGCGCCGCTGCCTCCATACAGTGTTTTTGCGCCGGACTCAATCGCCGCGCGCACAGCGGCATACAGCAGTTGAAAATACACAAACTGGATGTTGTAATCCAGCCCCAGCAAGGTGAGCATGCGCGCGTCACCATCGCCCAACAGCAAGCCACATCCAACCAGCCGGTCTTGAATAGTGGCGGTCAGCCAGGTGTGGGGTACCCGCTGGCTTTCTTCTAGAATACGCTGCGCATTCAAATTCGGTGCGGCCTGGTGCTGCCGTTCCACCTGCCGGATCAGCGGCAGCGCGTCCTGGATATGGGTGATCTGGGAATGAGCCTGAATTTCGATTCCCAGGTCGTTCGCCCGGTTCGTGTGCCGGTGATAATCCTTGCGCATCGATTTGGTCCACTGGCTCGTATACTGCTCGAAGTCCGCCCACTGGATGTCCAGCCGCGTGCTGGGTTCCCCGATCTGCATCTGCTGGTAGGGGGCAGGCCAAACAAGCGCCTGATCCAGATAGTCGAACAGCACAAACGACGCGCGACTCTGCCGTCCAACACGGCGTGCCGCCTCTGCCACCGTCGCCAGGGCGTCATGGTAGCGCGGCCCCGGCGGCAAAACGAGTCCCGACCTGTCAATAAGCGGCGTCCGGCAGGCCAGCAGCGGCCAGCGCTGCAAAATACCTTGCACCACCGCCCGCCCGACGCGCGACTGGATCGGCAGTTGCTCGCGGCGCATCAGCCACAGCGTCGCCCGCGCGATGAGTTCACCCCGCTGCCGAAGCAAAATATGAAACGGTTGGGCGGCTAAACTGGCTTCACAAAAACAGTACCACTGCTGGCTGGCAAAGGGCTGTCCGCGCCCCAGTTGATCCCATACATCCGGCTTAACCTCAGAGGCACTCCGTACCACCTGCACATCAAAACCAACCGCCATACAATCCTTCACTATCCGGCTGCCAAGTATATCCCCTCTATGTTTATTCTATAACAACTTTTCATCAAGTTACATAGTGCGAACGCCCTATTTTTGGCATGCACAATTTCCTGTTACAAAAAATATGAAATCGAATTCTAGCGACGAGTGGTTTGATCTGATTGATCAGAGGGAAAATCTATCCATCGACCCTGCCTATCTGTAACACACACATTATTAACCATCCAAGTTTACCATCGAAAGTCTATTCCTTCTCGAACATTCGTGCTATACTACAGGTTGATCCAATGCCCTTTACCAACCTGGAACTCAAAATCCCAAACGCAGAACTCAGAAAAAAGCGGGGGGGGGGGGGGGATCATTCAGAAGTTTGACAAACAAGCCCTTTTGCGCCCCCATTTCTCCCTCAAACAACACTCCAAGGGGGGGTAACTTTTTCGGCCAAGTTTCACATCCCCCCCGTTCTGAGCGAGAGCATGTCGATCTTAGGTAGACCTTAGATCAAACTTAGGTTCACCGAAAAAAGTCGGCGTGCCCCTCATCTCGACGCCTCAGATGCGCTGTTCCAGGTGCGCCAGTTGTGATTTGTAGCCATAGGGCACAATCACGGGATACAGCAGGCGCAGCAGGTGTGGAATGCGAACATAACGGTACATCCCTACCACCATCCCGCTTCCCAGTTGGGGCCGCAGCCCCAACAGCTCCGCGACTTCCGGCGGAACGATATTCGCCTGCACCCATCGCAAGCCCTGCATACGCACCGCGCCGATGTGTTCCCGGTAGCGCTGGTACAAGCGATCCGGGTAGGCGCTGCGTTTCAGAGGGTTGTGCAAATGCTGCTGGCGCTGCCTCTGGTATTCCGCGTAACGATCAGGCAGCCCTTTGATTCCCATCGCGCGCCCAATTTCCATCGTGCCGCGAAAATGATCAAGTCGCTCCGTGTTGCTCAGCGGTCCATAGACGATTTCATAGGCACGTTCGCCGTAATACACCAGCATAAACAGCGTGTCGCGGTATGACCACTGCGGAATGGTTGCCTGCCGCTGCGCCTCTACCTGCTGGTGCGCGCGGTTGACCGTTTCGACTGCTGCCGCTGCGGTAGCTTCATCTCCAAAGATGATCGCCTGTCCAAACCGCACCGTTTCAAAAAAACGTTCAATCGGCGCATCCGGCAGTTCATTGGTGAAAAACAGCCAATCTACCGCTTTGTTCAGCGCAAATTCTGCCGCCGATCCCGCAAAGATGATCAGGATCGTATCAATGCTGCCCCAAATTCGCCGGATGACTGGATCATCGATCATGTTATAGCGGCCTCCTCGCTGGCTGTTCACCAGATCATAGAACCTCGTCGCAGGGTTAATCCCAGGGATCAGGCACCAACTGCACTGCCTGGCTGAACCGATCCGTAAACTGAGGATGATTGGTGAGTTCGATGTAATCCAACTGCCGCGCGATAGTGTTCGCCCGTTCGCGCTCGTGGATATTCAGCAGCAGACGTTTCGCCCCGATTCCGGCTGCGTTGCCGACCTGCTCAAACTGATCGAGCGGCAGCGGCGGAAACATGCCAATCTGGATCGCGCTGCTCAGGTTGATATAGCTGCCAAATGCCCCGGCAACGATAATCCGGTCAATATCCGTTTCGGATAACCCCGCCTTTTCAACCAGTAGTTTGATCCCGGCGCGAATGGCGGCTTTGGCAAGCTGCACTTCGCCCACGTCTGACCGCCGGATCGTGATCTCGCGTCCGTGTCCGGTTTGCGCTGCGGGCACCAGCACCACCCACGAATCCATGCCATCGACCTGTACCAGCGTGTTTTTGCGTTTCATCGCTCCGGTAGCGGTCAGCACGCCTGCATCTTGCAGGGCCGCTACCGCATCCAGAATCCCCGATCCGCATAATCCCACAGGCCGCGCCTGGTTAATCGTGAGCCACTTCCACACACCATCCTTCCAGATCACGCGCTCAATCGCGCCATCCGCCGCGCGCATGCCATCTCGAATATGTGCGCCTTCAAACGCTGGCCCCGACGCTGTCGAACAGCACCACAGCCTGCCGTTCGCATTCAGCGAAATTTCGGTGTTGGTCCCAATATCCAGGCTGATTGTGATGCCCGGTAGTTCGGCGGTTGCAGTTGCCAGCAGCATCGACAGATGATCACCGCCCAC
>DATAMF010000127.1:0-2222 GCA_036260665.1 Aggregatilineaceae bacterium
GACCACAGGCAACTGTGGCCCAGAAACGCGCGGCGGTGGTGAGTTTTCCTGTTGAAGCATTCAATCGAATAGCTTGGCAGTGCATTGACTGCCCGGAGGGATTACCATGTGTGGAATCGTTGGTTATATCGGCCCGCGTGATGCTACGCCCTTGATTCTGACCGGATTGCAGCGCCTCGAATATCGGGGTTATGACTCGGCGGGTATTGCCGTGATGCAGGGGGATGAGATCGCGCTGCGGCGTGATGTGGGTAAGCTGAATAATCTCGTGCTGCGGGTGGGCGAAAAGCCGCTGAATGGCCGGATCGGGATCGGGCATACGCGCTGGGCCACGCATGGCGTGCCGTGCGAAAAGAACGCGCATCCGCATATCAGCAACAGCGGGCGAACGGTTGTCGTCCACAACGGAATCGTGGAGAATTTCCGCGAACTGCGCACCGATCTTGAAGCGGGCGGCGTGATCTTCAACTCGGATACGGATACCGAAGTGATTGTCCACCTGATCCAGCGCTACCGCGATCAAGGTTTGGATGTGACCGAAGCGACGCGGCGCACCGTGGTGCAGCTCCGCGGCGCACATGCAATTGTGGTGCTGTCGGCAGATGAACCGGATCGGCTGGTGGCGGTGCGGATCGGGAATGCGGGCGGCGTCGCTATCGGCATCGGCAAGGATGAAATGTTTGTCGCGTCGGATATTCCCGCGATTCTGGAACACACGCGCAAAATGATCTTCCTCGAAAGCCGCCAAATGGCAACGATTACGCGGGGCGCGTATCAAATTCAAACCCTGGAAGGCGATCCGGTAGACGCGGAAATTCACAATATTCCCTACGATCCGGTCAGCGCCGAACGCGGCGAATTCAAACACTTTATGCAGAAGGAAATTCACGAGCAGGCGCGGGCACTGACCGATACGCTGCGCGGACGGGTGGATTTTCAGCATGGTTGTGTCGATCTGCCCGAATTGAACATTAACGCCGAAGAAGCGCGGAAACTCAAACGGATCGTCACCGTTGCCTGCGGCACCAGCGCCTACAGTGGGCTGGTGGGTAAGTTCATCATCGAGAGCCTGACACGGATTCCGGTGGAAGTCGATTATGGGAGCGAATACCGCTACCGCGATCCGATTCTGGATGAGGACTGCGCGGTGCTGGCGATTACGCAGTCGGGCGAAACCGTCGATACACTCGCGGCGATGGAAGAAGCGCGCGAAAAAGGATCGCGCCAGTGGAGCATTGTCAACGCCATCGGCAGCCAGGCGATGCGTGTGGCGGATGGGTATATCACCATGCAAGCCGGGCCGGAGATCGGTGTGGCGAGCACCAAAGCCTTCACGACCAGCATTGTCGATCAATACCTGATCGCGCTGTATCTGGCGCAGCAGCGCGGCACGATGTCCTGCGAACAGGTTGAGGCGCATATTCAGGACCTCGCGCGGCTGCCTGACCTCGTGAGTCAGGTTCTCGAACGCGAAGACCAGATTGAAGCGCTGGCCCATGAACTCTATCAATACACCAATTTCCTGTATCTCGGACGCGGTATCAATTATCCGATTGCGCTGGAAGGTGCGCTCAAACTGAAGGAAATCAGCTATATTCACGCCGAAGGGTATCCGGCGGGGGAAATGAAACACGGCCCGATTGCGCTGATCGATGAGCATATGCCGGTGCTGGCGATCACGCTGCAAGATTCGGTGTATGAGAAGATGATCAGCCAGGTGGAACAGGCGAAGTCACGCGGCGGGCTGGTGATCGCGATGGCAACGGATGGCGATACGGAGATCGCGAAAAAGGCGGATCGCGTGATTTATGTGCCGGAAATGCCGTATCTGGTCAGCCCGATTGTGGCGGTGGTGCCACTGCAAATGCTGGCGTACCATATCGCGGTGCGGCGCGGCGCGGACGTCGATCAGCCGCGTAATCTGGCGAAGAGTGTGACAGTGGAGTAGCTGTAAGTTGTCAGTTATTAGTTGTTAGTACTGCGATTACGAAAGGGCGGACTCGGTTGGGTTCGCCTTTTTTGATCCCCCGCCCCCCTTTGACGACGCCTCACGGGAAAAATTTTCCATTGCACGACGCGAGACGGGAAAGTTTGTCGAACTTCTGAATGATCCCCCCCCCCCCCCGCTTTTTGGATTTTGAACCTGAGAAGTTTGACAAAATGGGGGTTTTGTCAAACTTGGGTCAAAAACTTACCCCCCCTTTGAAGAAGTCGTTAGTCGT
>DATAMF010000150.1:0-1884 GCA_036260665.1 Aggregatilineaceae bacterium
TAAGAGATGATTCAAAAGCGCATCACCCACGATTTCCCGCCCCTGGCCGCCGTTGGAAGCGTTTCCGTCCCGACGTGCTCGAACGTTTTGCGACGCTCTACCAGGGCGATCCCATGCAGACCGCGCTGTTATTTTTGTCCCAGCAGCCCGCCACGCTTCGCCGCGCCGCCGTCACCTTAACCCCCGCCCAAATCGATCAGGCCGCTGATAGTTTGATCCTTCTGGACGATTGGGTGTTTCACATCGATCTCTGGTCCCGCCTGCTGGATCAAACAATCCGTCTGCTCACCGCCTTCCATGCCGCCGAACCCCTCCGCGCGGGCATGCCCCCGGAATCGCTGCGCAGCCAGTTGCGCTTGGACTCCGAAGCATTCGAGTTATTTTTGCAGGAATTAGCCCGCCAGCAGCATCTTGTTCTCGAAAACGGCATCGTTCGGTTGCCCCACCACACGATCCGCCTGAGTACCGCCCAGGAAGAAATGCTCCGCCGTCTGAAGCGCGACTTTGAGCAGTCCCCCTATACCCCACCCACCGTGTCTCAGGCGCGTGAAATCGTGGGTGATGCGCTTTTGAATCATCTCTTAGAACGGGGAGAGTTAGTGCGGATCAGCACTGAAGTCTTGCTCACGCCGTCCGTTTGGCGCGAATGGATCGATTTTTCCCGCCATCAGCTTGACCAGGGCGTGCCGCTAACCGTCGCCTCCCTGCGGGATCATTTCCAGACCACTCGGCGTTATGCGCTCGATTTCCTGGAACGCCTGGACGCGCTCGGCATCACCAAACGCAAAGGGGACGAGCGCGTGCGCGGATCGGCAGATTGGAGCAAAATGGGGTATAGTTAGGCATGGGAGTGTATGAGTCCCGGTGGGCTTCCCAGTCTTCAAAATTGGCGGCGGGTCGCGCAGAGCGGGTCGCGGTGGGTTCGACTCCCATACACTCCCGCCTCTATTCTTCGTCTTCCTCTTTATCCTTTTTCCGTCGCGTCAGTTGCATAAACCCGGTCATCGATCCCAGCGGGCCGGGCAGCACTTCAATTTGGGCCACATCATCCCATTCCCCGCTGAATCGTTTAACATCCCATTTTTCCCATTCCGCCTGCACCAGCGTCAGGTAGGCGTCCAGCGCTTCTCCGTTTTCATCCGCCAGCGTATCCCGAATCTGATCCAGTAATCCGATATATGCTTCCAGATTCCGCAGCAGGTTCGCGCGGTTTTGTGTAAAGAGCGCCTGCATATCTTGAGCCGAAGTCGTCCGCAGGTTTTGCAGCATAAGCGCCAGGGTCGGGTTGACCATCCGGCGTAGTTCCTTCCAGCCTTCCGAGCGTTGCAGCAGGTAGAAAAGCGATGTCCCCACCAGCATCGGCAGTTCTTCCGTCACCGCGATCAGTCCATCATGTTCGCCGGGGTCCATAAACCGGGTTTTGCCGCCCACCAATTGCAGCACATCCCCGGCCAGATCAATCGCTTCCGATGGCGTTTTCGCATCCGGCGTAACCAAAAATTCCGCTTTTTCAAATAAATCGGCGCTCGCCCCTTCCACGCCCGTATCGCCCTTGTACAGCCCGCTTGCGGCGATCACCGGGGTGATCCCCACCACGTACGCCAGCGGTTGCCCCTGGTTGTTTCGCGGAAAGTGCGCGTTTGCCAGTTCAATAACAGGTTGTTTGTGCAGCGAAAAATCAAATACCACCGCTCCTGGTTTTAAGTTTGGGCCAATCGCTTCATACAAATCCCCCACGATGCCATATGGCGCGCTGATCACGACGAGGTTCGCGTTCCCAATCGCCTTGATCACCCCGCGCTCAAAGTCATCCACCGCACCCATTTTTTTGGCGTCTTTCATCGGCAAAACCTTGGGATCATTGCCGATAATGGTAAATGTATG
>DATAMF010000153.1:0-12983 GCA_036260665.1 Aggregatilineaceae bacterium
CGATGGCGGATTAGATGGATCGGCGACTTCGCCCTTCAGATGGATGCGCTTACTTCGCTCACGCTGAAGCGGATTTGAGATTGGTACGGCAGACATCAAGGCTTCGGTGTAGGGATGCTTGGGATTAGTATAGGTATCAAGCCCTTCCGCGATCTCAACAATTTTACCCACATACATGACCACGACACGATCACAGATATGGCGAATGACGCTCAAATCATGGGAGATAAATAAATAGGTCAAATCGAAATCGGCTTGAAGTTCTTCCAATAGATTCAGAATCTGAGCGCGAACCGAGACATCGAGCGCCGATACGGCCTCATCGGCTATGATGAGCCGAGGATTGGTCACCAAGGCCCGCGCGATGACAATACGCTGGCGTTCGCCCCCGCTAAAGGCATGCGGATAGCGCACCATATATTCGGGGCGAAGTCCGACACGCTTGAGCAAATAGCTGGCGCGTTCCTTCATTTCAGCTACCGAAGCCATTTTATTCGCTTTCAAGGCTTCTGTAATGTTTTCAAGAACCGTCATGCGAGGGTTCAGGGACGAGTAGGGGTCTTGAAAAATCATCCGAATTTCACGCCGGAAAGGTTTCAAATGCTTGGGTTCCAATTGGGCTAAATCAACGACTTCTTCTTGATGGGCCGTTGACTCGTCCAGGGATTTATGATAGAGCATTTGGCCCGCTGTTGGTGTATAAGCTCTTACCAAACAGCGCCCCACCGTCGTTTTTCCGCAGCCGCTTTCTCCCACCAGACCTAATGTCTCTCCACGGCGGATGGCAAAACTGACACCATCGACGGCTCTCGTAAAGCCTTTGGCTCGCGCAAACATGCCTTCAGTAATCGCATAATGCATTTTCAGATCACGTATATCAACCAGTATTGGGTTGCTATCTTCCGCCCGTGTGCCTTCTGCACTCGCTTGCTCAACCTGATTAATCATGTGTTACAGTCCCCACATTTGTCTTCACTGCTGAGGCATTTTGGTATAACAGGCAACGTACCATATGATTTGCATCGACCTGGGTTGCCATGGGGTCCGTCTGTGAGCATTCATTCATGCGTTGTGAACACCGTGGATGAAAGACACAACCGGTTGGGCGACGGAAGGGGCTAGGCACCATGCCTTTGATTGGGGCTAACTCCTCCCGTTTCATGGCGACTTTAGGAATCGACTTCAAGAGGGCCTGGGTATAGGGATGTTTAGGTGAATTAAAGATAGTCACCGCATCACTTTGCTCGACGATCCGGCCCAGGTACATAACGGCAACCTCATCGGCAATTTCAGCGACAACACCTAAATCATGTGTGATAAACAAAAGGGACATATTGTATTGCTGCTGCAAGTCGAGAAGCAGATCGAGAATTTGGGCCTGGGTAGTTACATCCAGCGCCGTTGTCGGTTCGTCCGCAATGAGCATGGTTGGATTACAGGATAAGGCCATTGCAATCATCGCACGCTGCCGCATCCCGCCGCTTAACCGGAATGGATACTCATCGATCAGCCGATCAGGGCGGGGAATGCCGACACGCTGAAGTAAGTCGATGCCGCGTTTCCGTGCCTCCAGCTTGCTCGTTTTTTCATGGAGCAGGATGGCCTCCATAATCTGATTACCCACTGTGTGCATCAGGCTCAATGAGGTCATTGGTTCCTGGAAAATCATGGAGATTTCTCTGCCGCGAATTTTGCGGATGGCATCCCCTTTGGGCGGCAGTTTAGCCAAGTCGATCACTTCGGTAGACCCATCAGGCCGCTGCTGGTGATAAAGCATTTGACCTGAGACGATTCGTCCGGGTTTACGGATGATCTGAAGAAAAGCGCGCGCTGTTACACTTTTGCCACATCCGCTTTCACCCACTAAACATATTGTTTTGCCCCGTGGAATCGTCAAATTGACTCCATCGACGGCCTTCACAACCCCCTCGTCAGTAAAAAAATGTATCAGGAGATCGCAAACTTCCAATAATGTATCAACCATACGAACCTCTATTTTCTAGTATGGGTCAGCGGCGTCGCGCAAACCATCGCCGAGGAAATTAAACGCCAGCACCACAATAATAACTGCTACCGCCGGCCACAACAGCCAGGGATATAACGCTAAAACGGCGACTTTTTGGGTTTCTTGCAGCATCACACCCCAACTGACTACAGGAGGACGCAGCCCTACACCCAAAAAGCTAAGCGCAGTTTCTCCCAGGATCATGCCCGGCAGCGCCAGCGTCAGCGAGGCGATGATGTGGCTATAAAATGATGGCAGCATATGGCTGAATATCAGGCGAAATCGGCCTGTACCATCCAAGCGGGCCGCAAGGATAAAGTCTTCTTCACGTAGAGAGAGAAATTTACCGCGTACGACACGAGCAAGACCGGTCCAGCTTGTAAAGGCCAGGATAATGGTAATGATGAAGTAAACCCGGAGCGCAGTCCAGTTGGGAGGCACCACAGCAGCGATGGCAAGCATGATAGGCAGCATGGGAATCGACATCATAATCTCAATCAAACGCTGAATGATCGTATCGACCCCACCCCCCAGCAAGCCTGATAGACCACCTAGCACGATGCCGAGTATCATCGACAGCGCGACGCCAAACAAGCCAACGCTCAATGAAATTCTGCTGCTATGAATCATACGGGAAAAGATGTCACGACCACTCTTGTCGGCACCCATCAAGTACATGGGTTGGTCCTTATCGACAGGTCCAATCAGATGACGATCAACTGTCACATATAATTCCTTGATCAGGGGAATCTTAGTCCAGTGAAGGCCAATCTTATATTCTGATCCCTTCGCAAAGAAACGTATCGGAATCACCTGGCTATCATCAACGGACCAAATCTTTTTAAATGAGCGTTCGTCACGGGTGAAAGTAAGTCCCTTGACATGCGGTTTAAACGTACCATCATCGAAAAAATGAATGGGCTGCGGCGGAGAATAAACATACTCCGCGATATAGTCAGTTGATTGATAGGGCGCAAAGAATTCAGCAAAGATCGCCACGAAGTAATAAAACAGCACTATCACGGCACTGATATTTGCCAGTCGATGCCGCCGAAATTTCCACCACATCAACTGCCACTGAGTCGCGACATCAATCTTGAGATTTTCGGTATCTAGTACATCTGGCGGGATCGTTATTCCGTCTGGCTCTAGCACCTGATCAATGGAGTCTTGTGATACCGTTACATTCATATTTCTCTCTCCAAAAACACAGTGGTTCTATTAGTTGAAGGCCCGCAGACGAAATCAGCTAGGTGAGTCGAATACGTGGATCGAGCCAGACTAGCAGAAGGTCAGAGATAAAAGTACCAATCACGGTTAAGGTACTAACCATCAAAATAAACCCAGCGGCCATGTACATATCCTGCTTCATCAGTGAGTCAAAGATTACAGGGCCAGATGTGGGAAGGTTGAGCACAACGGACACAATTACCTCGCCGCCAACCAATCCGGGCAACACCCAGCCGATTGTGCTGACAAAAGGATTCAATGCATGGCGCACGGGATATTTCCACAGCAGGCGATTTTCGGATACTCCTTTTGCACGAGCAGTATCCACATAGGGTCGATTTAGTTCATCGAGCAAGTTCGCCCGCATGGTGCGAATCATGCCCGCGGTTCCCCCAGTCCCGATGATGATAACGGGAATCCACAGGTGTTTGAGCATATCGATAAATTTTTCGATACTCCAGGGGGCATCGGCATATTCGACTGAAAACAAACCGATCATGGCTCGGTCAAAATATTTATAACTGATAAACATTAAGATAAGTGCCATCAAAAAACTGGGGACGGCTAACCCAATAAAACCAATGAAGGTGAAAACATAATCTCCAATGGAATATTGATGCGCCGCCGAAAAAACACCAATAGGTATTGCCATAATCCAAATGAACAGCATTGAAAAAGCGGATATGGCAAATGTTACCGGCAGCCGGGCAAAAATCATTTCTCGCGAGTCTTCGCGATAAATGAACGAATAGCCAAATTCGCCATGCAAAACAATTTTACGAATCCATTTAAAATATTGGAGATGTAATGGTTGATCTAAGCCATACTGCTCGCGTAATTGTGCAATATATTCTGGCGGCATGTTTTGTCCACCAGAAGCGTACATCTGCGAAATCATACTGGTAACATAATCGCCTGGAGGAAGTTGAATCACGGCAAAGGAGACCAGTGAAATAATCCAGATGGTAAAGATCATATAAACAAAGCGGCGCGCAAGATATTGCCACATAGATACACTTCCTTACAGACTCTATGCTGTGGTGATTGATGCAAACTCTCGTACAAGAAAGGAGTTATACCCCTCAGCCTTTCGACTGAGAGGTATAACCTAAGCATGTTGACGATTTACTATTCTTTGAGATACCACTGCTCAGGGAATGTGATCTTCTGGACACCGGAAATCCAGCCGCCAACCCACTCTGCCGGCTGGTTGCCGAGACGAGAGCTGAAGACCTGATAGCCGGGGCCATTACGGGCAATACCAATTACCCAGAACTGATCTGCCGCGATCTGAAGAATTTCTTTCATCGCTTCAATCTGGGCTTCCTGCGTGGGCTGAGTCAGAACTTGGGTTTCGAATTGTTGACGAATAGCGAGGATATCGGCAGGCATTTCGACCTGAACGGCACCCGTCGTGTCTTTGACGCGCCAGAAATACCAACCCTGGCCGTACATCCCAAAGTAGTCACCGGGGACATAATAACGGGAATCGAGAATTCCGGTAATGCCTGCACCACCTTCACCGGTGTAGACAGTCGCTTCGATCTGATTGTCTTCCATGTAGGATTCGGTGAAAACCTGATTGGCAACCGAATTGAGGTTCACTTCAACGCCAACAGCTTTCCAGTAGCCGATCAGCAGTTCAGCGACCTGCACCCAGTTTCCACCATAGGACAAGTCGTTCGAAACCGTCAGGACGATGCTGAAGCGGTTACCATCGGATCCCAGACGGAAGCCTTCGCTGTCCTTTTCTGGCAGTACTTTATCCAGGTATTCATTCGCCAGATCGACATTATATTCAGTGTACTGGGTCGCAAGCTGTTCGTTGTACAGCGGTGAAGATTCCAGTGGGGCAACCTGTGCGGGTGTACCCTGACCGCTGTAAACAATTTCGATGAGTTCTGGACGGTTGATTGCGTAGGACATACCGATGCGGAAATCTTTATTCGCAAAGACTTCAGATTTCATGGGATCGGCAAAGGTGCGGTTGAAGTGGATAGAGAGTGTGTTGGCACCATCGGAAATTTGCGTGTTAATTGCCAGGGGATCGCCCGCATCCACCGCATCAAAGAAGAGAACGCGATCTTCATTGGAGGGGTCTTTGATGTAGTCGAGGTCGCCGTTCAGCATGGCGAAAGTACGACTTTGGCTGTCCTTATAGGACATGCCCAGCACGGTGTCAATATAGGGCAGTTGGTTGCCTTCGGAGTCAACTTTCCAGTAGTAGGGATTCCGTTCCATTTTAACCTGTGTGCCCGTTCCCAACGGTTCAGTGACAATCCAGGGGAAGAGCGTGGGGCGCTGTGGATAGCGGAAGTAGTTTTGCGTATCATCGGCAGGACCGCAAGCATATTTATTGAACAGGCCGACCCAGTCTTCAACACCATCTTCACCGGCAACCAGAGAGTCAACATCGGGGTTGTATTTCTTGTGGTACTGCATCAGGAAGTGCTTGGGGAAGAAGGTAATGTGACGTCCATCCCACTTGGCTAGATTGTACAGGAAGGTTCCATAGGGCTTGCCAAAGGTGAATTTGACCGTGTAATCATCAATTTTCTCAGCTTTGAATCCCTCTGTATTTTCGCGCGGCAGCCAGTCGGCCACTGGACCAGCTTCACTGATATCGGGATCAAACAAAACATCTTCGATATAGAACATAATGTCATCAGCGTTGAAGTCCACCCCATCCGACCACTTAAGGCCTTTGCGCAGATGGAAGGTGTACTGGGTCACATCATCACTGACTTCCCAGCTTTCCGCAATATTGGGCATAACACCCGAAAAGTCAGCTTTCCAGATTGCCAGGTTGTCCCAACCCGTCATATACCACATGCCGCCCCAACCGGGGTTGTCGCCCGTAAAGCCGACACGCATCTCACCACCGTATACCCCGGTTTCATTAAATGGTTCAATCACCATGGGATTTTCGGGAAGGCGCTCATCGACCGGAGGCAGTTCCCCCGCCTCGACGCGTGCAGCCAACATCGGTGATTCCTTATAGGTTCCATCTTGGGCATTGATTTGACTTGCAGGGATTGCAACAAAGCTCAGAATCAGAGCTATTGTTATTGCCGCAAATGCTAAGCGGGCAACTGTACGATTTAACATCTTCATCTCCTTCAGAACTAACCAAACTTCTATCACATCTGAAACGGAAAATATTTATCGACAGGCCCGCCAGAGAATGAGTCTACATAGACTGTTCCGCGGCTGGTATAATAGACAAACCGGCAACGAGAACCGTAGCCTAGAAGAAACTGGTCGAGTACCTGTCTCTTTGGTTGAAAGGCACCTCCTCTCTTGTTGCTGCACAGTAGGAATTCCGCCGAATAAGAATCTTTGGCGAGGTCTCTTGTCTGGCGGACTTCCTGCTCTCATCAGGTAACGAGCGAGTACCGAATATTTCGGATAAAGCCGAATTAACTAACTTACCGCGTGTCTAAATTGTATGAATCAAAAGACAGGCTGCTTGACTGGCACCCTTTAGCCCTGAGTTTGTAGAACCAATCATTAGGAATAGCTTGTCCAACTTGCTGCTTACCGATGGTAGCGATTTTTTGTTAGCTAAGTTGGGTCGGGGAAGTTGGTTGCCACTCTGAAATCTATAGTCCCTAGTTTTAGGCGGAATTGCATACTTATTGTGCAGCGTAGGCAAAATCACGCCAATAGATACGCTTGCAAGACCGATGGCAGTATGGATAGGAATATCAGGATTTAATTTTGAACGTTTCATTGAACACTTCTGAAATTATAATATTTGCAAACGCTTGCAATTAGTAGGCTAAAAAGAAGACAGATGCCTTTAAAAGAGACATTATCCCCGTTTACAAATAATACCAAACATATTTAGATGGAATAATCTAAACATTTCTCAGGATAATGATTTCTGCAAACGCTTGTAATCAGCATAGCATGACAAAAATTCTGTGTCAAGCAGTTAAACTCCTCACGGACGGTGACATGGAGTGTGAGGTGCATCAAAACAGGATTTCGACGTAAAGCGCAGTCTCTTGACAGGATCAAGAATGCAACAGGTGGCGAAATAGGCAATGCGCCTATGCAGGGTTTGTTTGGGGGGACACAGGGTGAGTTAGCCACTCCCCAAGACACATTTTAGGGCCGGATGTGTCCTCCGCCTATCACGATCCACTTATAGGTGGTCAGTTCTTGCAAACCCATTGGTCCCCGCGCGTGGAGTTTTTGTGTGCTGATAGCGATTTCTGCGCCTAATCCTAACTGGCCGCCGTCGGTAAAACGCGTTGAGGCATTGACATAAACAACTGCCGAATCGATCTCATTCAAAAAACAATCAATTGATACGGGATCGTTCGACAAAATGCCGTCAGAATGCGCTGTACTGTGCTGTTGAATGTGTTCAATCGCGGCATTCAAATCGGGCACCACCCGAATCCCAAGGATCAAGTCCAGCCATTCGGTATCCCAGTCGCCCTCTCCCGCGAGTTGGACATTTTCTCTGTTGCCCAAAATCGCCACCACCGACTCATCTACCTTAAACCGAACCTGATCCTGCGCTAGCCGTTGGACCACTTGTGGTACAAAAGTTTCGGCGACTGAGCGTTTTACAAGCAGTGTATCCAGCGCATTACAAACCGAAGGGCGCTGTGTCTTGGCATTGTGTACAATCGCTAGCGCCGTAGATAAATCGGCGGTTTCGTCCACATACAAATGGCAGATTCCAATACCGCCGGTGATGACGGGGATAGTGCTGTGCTCACGACAGAACGTATGTAGGGCACTTCCGCCACGTGGGATGATCATATCGACATACTCACTCAGGCGCAGCAGTTCGCTGACATAACGCCGGTCAGAATCGCGGATCAGTTGTACGGTATTCGCCGGAAATCCCACACTGGTCAGCGCTAACTGGATGGCATCGACAAGCGCGATGTTACTCCGCAGTGTCTCGGACCCGCCACGCAGAATAACTGCATTGCCTGTTTTTAGCGCCAGGGTGGCGACATCAACTGTCACATTGGGCCGCGCTTCGTAGATGACTCCCAGCACACCAATCGGAACCCGGCGTTTGCGTATCTGTAATCCATTAGGCATCACCTGAGCATCAAATTCTTGCCCTACCGGATCCGGAAATTCCGCAACGCGGCGCACATCAGATGTGATACCGCCCAGCCGGTTTGCCAGACTCAACCGGTCAATCAGTGCGGGAGTTAAGCCTTCGACGCGGCCATCGGCTATATCGGCGGCATTCGCTTCTAGGATCGCATCGGAATGATAATCGATGGCATCGGCAATCGCGTAGAGTGCTGCGTTTTTGGCTTCGGTTGTAGACTGCCGTAACTTTAATGCGGCTAGCTTGGCCTGCTTCCCGATGTTGTGTATATCAAGGCTCATCGAAGTGTCTCCCGGTTTTGTTATATGAATACGAGGTTATCACGATGAATAGCTTCGTCACCGTAGGTGTATCCCAATAAATCGACAATTTCAGGTGAGCGGTGGCCGCGTACCTGCTCTAGTTCGGCACTGCCATAATTTACTAAGCCCTGCGCCAAAGACCGCCCCTGGTCATCTGTTACGAGTACCACGGCACCGCGTTCGAACTCATCCTGCACTGCCTGAATACCAACAGGCAGCAAACTCGCGCCTTGCTGGTACAGCACCTGGACAGCTCCACGATCAATGATCAACTTACCTTGAGGTCGCTCCGCCATTAACCATCGTTTGCGGCTTTCCACATACTCAAGTGTCGGAACAAAAGAGGTTCCTAATTTCTCCCCGGCCATCAGCCGCACCAAAACGTCCGGCGTGCGTCCGTTAGTGATGACGGTACGTGTGCCGCTGCGTGTGGCTAACTGCGCGGCCTGTATCTTTGTGAGCATTCCACCGACACCCAATCCCGATACACTTACCCCAGCCACCGCAAAAATTTGCTGGTCAATCGTTTTTACTTCGGGGATCAACTCGGCAGCGGGATCTGAGCCGGGATCGCCTGTATATAGCCCATCTTGATCGGTGAGCAGGATGAGCAGTGCTGCGTTGAGCAACACGGCGATTTGTGCCGACAAGTTATCATTATCCCCGACTTTGATTTCTTCCACAGCGACAGTGTCATTTTCGTTCACAATCGGGATAATGCCATAATCCAACAAGGTATTGAGTGTATCTCGGGCATTCAAATAGCGTGTCCGGTGGGACAAATCATCATGGGTCAACAGCACTTGCCCAATCCGCAGGTTGTACAATTCAAATAGTGAACTGTACACTTGTATAAGATGTCCTTGCCCAACGGCGCTTAGCATCTGCTTGGCGGGTAGATGGTTAGGCAAAGCCGGATAGCCGAGACGTTCTTTCCCTGCCGCAATGGCCCCTGATGACACAAGCACAATCCGATATTTCTGACGATGGAGTGATGTAATTTGCCGCACAATATCGATCATATGAGGCCGGGATAGTCGGGTTGTACCACCTGTTAGGGTACTGGTTCCTAATTTAATAATCAAAGTTGGCTGAACTTGGCCATTCTCCATCGATCCTGCCTTACATGAGTTCTTAGGCTATCTGAGCCTTACCTGACTTTACACACATTTTAAGACTCTACCTCGATTGGCTCGACTGTCCATAGTCAAACAGCATAAGGTAGGGTTGTGCTGGCCGAATTATCCCTTCGTAAATTAGCCTTGTGGTGCTGTCGATAGCTTCCGGGAAGAGTGGGTAATTTTCTGTCCACTATTAGAAGTCCTCAAGCAACCCACACGGCACGGGTTGCGAGGATGACGGAGTCAGAGCGTGCCAGAGGGGTCAAAACGGATGTCCATAGAATCTCCTCGTCCGTCGAGAGAGATCAGTGAGATCTAAAACTATTGCGGGGGTACGGTCCCAGTGACGATGCTTTTCACCTGGAAAGGGTTCACATAGCATTTGGTGAGGGCAAATCCAATGATAGTAATAGCGCCACCATTCGACATAGTTGAGCAGGAGCTGGTTATCTGCGGGAGTGACATGGTACGCCGTGTGAGCAACGATACGCCCTGACAACCTCTACGAATTTTCCCTCGCATTTATCAGCTACACCTCCTTTTTCAAAATACTTACTTAAATACAGGTAAGCAAGTTGAAAAAAGATGTATAATTAACGTATGAGCGAAAAATCAAGGCCAAGGCGTACTCAGGCAGAACGAACCCGACAACGCAAGGAACAGGTAATCCGTGAAGCGATCCGATTCTTTGGACAGAACGGCTACCACGGGACAAAGCTAGCCGACATCGCAAACGCGGCTGGAGTAACCGAGCCAGGCTTGCTGCATCATTTTCCCAGCAAAGCGCATTTGTTGATGGAAGTATTAGCTGAACGCGACCGCATCGACCGGGAGAGGTTTGGTCCATCGCTGCACGATGGCATGAAAGCTCCCCTCGTTCTTCTCCAGGAATTGGTAGAATACAACGAGACTGTGCCAGGGTTGGTGCAACTTTTTACGGTACTGGTCGCAGAAAGCATCGATAAGATGCATCCTGGACATGAATTTTTTAAGCGGCGATATCAGATGATGCGGGAGCAGAGCATCGCTGTTCTGAAGGCAGCGCAGGCGCGGGGAGAAATTCGCAGTGATATTCTCGCCGAAGATCTGGTGATCATGCTGTTTGCCCTGATGGATGGGCTGCAAGTGCAATGGCTTTATGAATCAGAACAAATCAAGATGGCGCATCTGTTTGAACAGTTCCTCAGGCTATTAGAAGGGAAATAAAGCCACGATCTACCATTTACCTTTATGAGTCCACAGAAAAAAGCTGTCAACGAATAGAGAACCATCATATCATCCTGTATCTGTTCTCAACCCGCGTAAAAAGGGCTGAATAATCAATACTTTTAAAGGAGATATTATGAACAAGATGAAGAATGCCGGGACGACCCCATCCGTTCCATCGGATACCGAAGTTGCTGAGCGCGTTGAAGTGCTTCTGAGGGGGATGAGCCTCGCGGAGAAGGTCGGCCAGCTCACCCAGATTGGCGGTGCGGATTTTATTCCAGGGCCAAAACCCGAAGATATTATCCGCAGCGGCGGAGCCGGATCGGTCTTGTGGCTTAACGACTCGAAAAAATTCAATGCGCTGCAAAAAATCGCTGTTGAAGAAAGTCCATCGAAGATTCCACTGCTTTTCGCGCTGGATGTAATCCACGGATACCGGACCATCTTCCCCGTGCCGCTGGCACTGGCCTCGTCCTGGGATCCAGCCGTTGCCGAACAGTCGCAAGCGGTAGCGGCTAAAGAAGCTCGCGCCGCTGGCCTGCACTGGACGTTCGGCCCGATGCTCGATATCGCCCGGGATGCCCGTTGGGGCCGCATCGTCGAAGGCGCTGGTGAAGACCCCTTCCTGGGTGCAGCAATGGCGGCGGCCCAGGTACGCGGTTTCCAGGGACCCTACCCCGGTGCGCCGGGCCATGTGATCGCCTGCGCCAAGCACGTCGCCGGATACGGAGCCGCCGATGGTGGACGTGATTACGACCCAGTCTTCCTGTCCGAAGCCCAGCTACGCAATATTTACTTCCCGCCCTTCGAGGCGGCGGTAAAAGCTGGCGTCGGAACATTTATGAGCGCCTACATGGACCTCAACAATGTCCCTGCTAGTGGAAATCGCTGGTTGCTGCATGACATCTTGCGCGGGGAATGGGACTTCCAGGGCTTCGTTGTCAGCGACGCGTTTGCGGTGGGCAACCTCGTCATCCAGGGTTTCGCCCGCGATAGTCGCGATGCTGCCTTCCGCGCGCTGAGCGCAGGCCTCGACATGGATATGGCGAGCGGCACCTATTTGCAGAATCTGGCAGGGCTGGTGGAGGATGGCACGCTGAGAGAAGCCGATCTCGACGCGGCTGTGCGTCCCATTCTTGCTCTCAAGGTGCGCATGGGACTCTTTGAGCAACCCTACATCGACGAGGAACTGCTGGACCAGGTAGTCGCGCTGCCGGAGCACCGTCAGGCTTCACGATCGGCGGCCCAACGTTCGATGGTACTGCTACGCAATGAGAAGGGACTGCTGCCGCTGACAAAAAACCTGAAAAACGTGGCCGTTATCGGCCCGGTGGCTGACTCTAAAGAGGCCACGGAAGGTTCGTGGATGGTCTTCGGCCACCAACCAGCGGCTGTGACCGTGCTGGAAGGCATCCGCGCCAAATTGCCCGGCGCACATGTTGAATACGCTTCCGGGCCTGAGATACGACGCGAATTTCCATCAATGCTTGAAGTTTTTGAGCCGAGCAAACAGAAACCTGCGCAGACACCTGAAGCAGCGGAAGCGGCCTTCAGAAAGCTATTGCGACGGCGCGTGGCGCAGATCTGGTGATTATGGTCCTGGGCGAAACCGACGTCATGGCGGGTGAGGCAGCCTCGCGGGGATCGCTCGATCTGCCGGGGCAGCAGGAAGAACTGCTCAAAGCAGTGGTAGCCCTGGGCAAACCGGTGGTGCTGGTGCTGCTGAATGGTCGCCCACTTAGTATCAACTGGGCAGCAGAGCACGTTTCGGCAATCCTAGAAGCTTGGGAACCAGGAACAGAAGGCGGACATGCAGTGGCTGACGTACTCTTTGGGGATGCCAACCCGGGTGGCAAGCTGCCGGTAACTTTCCCTCGCAGCGGCAGCCATGCCCCGATGTACTATGCGCGCACCATCACCAACCAACCCAGAGATCGAAGATTGCGGCATCCTGCACCCACTTGCCGACGCTCGTGCTCCAATATCTCAACTCCCCTGGTCCGAGTTCAAAAGTGACTGTCCTGGTC
>DATAMF010000156.1:0-11133 GCA_036260665.1 Aggregatilineaceae bacterium
GTCCGAGAGATGCGTCTCATCCACCAGCACATACACCCGCTGTCCCGCCCGGACGGCGCTCGCTACGACCCATGCTATCCACCGCGCCTGACAGTCGGGAATTGCGATCCGCTCATTGTCCAGCCAGCGTTGCAGCCGCCGCTCGACCGTATCCGCTTTCCCCCACTCCCGCAGCGCTTCCGCCACCCGGGGGAGCTGGCATTTTTCACTCACCATTACCCCCAAGCTGAAACCGGCTAACGTCAATGCTTGCCACTTCCCCAACTGCAACCGGGCTTGCAGTGTTTCCATCCATTGGTAAAGTTGTTGCTGGTTCATGGGGCACTCCTCACAAGGCTTTGTCTCCTGTGTAAGTGTGCCCAAGAACCTTTTTTTGTCCGTTTTTCCCCTCCGCCCTTTCTATCTCCAAAAGTGTCGTGTCGCCAACCTCAAGCGGGGAGGGACTTCAAAGTGTCTCCCCTATCTCCGTTGCACGGAGATAGGGGCTGCAAAAGATGCATCACGTTATCTTGTGGCGCTACCACTGATAATAGCCCGGCAAGTATACCGCACAGAAGGCGGATTCTCATGCTGGGGATGGGAACAAAAAAACGCCCAGAGGTTCTGTCACTCTGAGCGGCTGCAAGGAATCTTATCCACACTACGCGCGGGGCTGGATGCTACGATGCAGCATCCGGGCTTCGATGCGTGCGATACCAGTTAATGGTGCGCTTCAACCCCTCGCGGAAGTCCGTCTGGGACTCAAACCCAAAGCGTTCTCTGGCGCGTGATACATCCAGTTTGCGACGCGGCTGGCCGTTGGGCTTGGAGGTGTCCCATACGATCGTACCCCCAAAGCCAGTGAGTTCAGCAATGAGTTCCGTCAAATCCCTGATCGAAATCTCGTTGCTTGATCCAAGATTGACCGGATCGGAACCGTTGTAGTGTTCAGCCGCCATCACAATACCGCGCGCGGCATCCTCGACATACAGAAATTCGCGTGTCGGGCTGCCATCGCCCCAGGCCACGATCTGATCCTCGCCCGCTTCTTGAGCGTCGATGCACTTTTTGATCAATGCCGGGATCACGTGACTCGACCGGGGATTAAAGTTATCACCAGGACCATAGAGGTTCACGGGCAACAGATAGACCGAGTTGAAGCCGTACTCCTGGCGGTATGCCTGCGACTGGACCAGCAGCATTTTCTTAGCGAGGCCATAGGGGGCGTTCGTTTCTTCGGGATAGCCGTTCCATAGGTCTTCTTCTTTGAACGGGATCGGCGTGAACTTCGGATAGGCGCAGATGGTGCCAATCGCTACGAATTTCTCCACGCCAGCTCGTCGGGAATGTTCCATTGTGAGCACACCCATCATCAGGTTATCGTAGAAGAAGCTGCCCGGATGCTCGCGATTGATGCCAATGCCCCCCACAGTCGCGGCCAGGTGGATCACCATCGTCGCGGGATTCTCATGGTAGACCCGAATGACCTCGGATTCCTGGCGCAGGTCATACCGGTCTTTATCAACGGTGGTGATTTGCTCCGCGCCTTTTGCTTCCAGTTCACGGACGACGTGCTGTCCCAGGAAGCCCGCGCCCCCGGTGACGATCACGCGCTGGTGTTGCCAAAAGTTTGGATTGCTCATTAGACCAGTTCCTTCGCTTGCGATAATGCATTAACCAACCAAGCAAACATCAATACCTTCGCCAAAAAATGAAGGTAGGTAGGGCTTTTGAGGTAGAGTTGTTGTCGACCAAAACAAACGACTCAGCCCACATAAAAGCCCATGAACGATATTGTAGCACTCTTACATTGTCTGGCCCCGTATCTGTCGAGCACAACGATGCGACAAATGAAACAGATTGTTTTTGCCGTGCTGTGTATCCCAGATCGAGTCACGATGTTAAGCATCGCGCGCTGGACGGAGCGCGGGGGCAGTTATCGAACGGTCCAACGGTGGTATCACAGCCCATTGGATTGGGCGACGATCTTGTGGACCATCGTGCAGGTCTATCTGCTGAAACCGGATGGAGAATGCCTGTTGGCAGGCGACGAAGTAGTGATCAGCAAAGCGGGCAACAAAATCTACGGACGCGGGCGCTTCTATTCGAGCCTGGCGCAGCGCCCCATCAACAGCGTGTCGTTTATGGCCGTGTCGCTGATTGATGTGCAAACGCGGCAGTCGTATCCGTTGCAAGTCGAACAACGAGAGCCACCAGACCCCGCCGAAGACCCCGTTGAACCACCGCCCAAACATAAACGCGGGCGTCCGAAGGCTGGTAAGAATCATGTCAAACCCATCCCGAAATTGACTCCCGATTTGACCTTGCGCCAGGGCATGATCACGGCCATTACGGCCCACATTGCACCTTTGACGGTCCAGCATATCGTGCTGGATGGGCATTTCGGCAATTACCCGGCGACCTATGCCGTGCGCGAAACGGGCCTGCATATCATTTCCAAACTTCGCCATGATGCCGCCTTGTATTTGCCCTATGCAGGGCCTAAACCAAAGCGAGGCCCAACGCCGCGCTACGGCCAGAAACTCAACTACAATCAGTTGCCACCTGATCCCTTGTGTCATTCGGCGATTGAAGATGAGTATCGCATCAATACGTACCAACTGCGCGTTTACCACAAGTCCTTTTCAGAGGTGCTCAAGGTGGTGATTGTGGTCAAAACACATCTCGAAACCGGTAAACGCGGTCATGTGGTGCTGTTCAGCACGGACCTTGACCTCACCGCTGACCAAATCGTTGATTATTACTCGCTCCGCTTCCAGATTGAGTTTAACTTCCGCGATGGTAAGCAATATTGGTATCTGGATGACTTCATGAATGTCAAGCCAGTGGCTGTAACGAATGCCGTCAACCTCGCCTTTCTCATGGTCAACTTGTCGGCGGTCATGCTCAAGCCCTATCGTCATGACTATCCCGATTTCAGCGTGCTCGATCTCAAAGCTCAGTTTTGCGCCCGGCGCTATCTCGACGAAACAATAAAAATGCTTCCCGATCCGCCCAGTAACGATTTAGTTTCTCGCATCTGGCGATGCCTGACCGCGTTAGGCGGCATTCGCGTTCGCCAACTTGACCGTTTCGCCGCTTAATTGGCGAAGGTATTGAAACATTGGACGCGTTTTTATTTGTCCGTTGTCAATTCACCATGAGGGATGGAGCCTGGAATGTGATCTGCTTCCAGCCATGTGACCCAACTCGCCAACCCCAAATATGAACCCAGAATACCAACCAGAACCACCAAACCGATCGCATCATTTTCAGTGAAATAGAAAGCCAGACCACCGGCAGCGCTAAGCGTCATCAATGCAGCATAATAGGTACATACCGAGGAATGAGAATAACCCATATCAATCAGCCGTTGATACAGGTGCGAATGATGTGCTTCTAGCAAGTTTTCCCCATTACGCGCCCGGCGAAGCATGGTATAAGCTGCGTCGAATACAAAGACGCCTACCATCAACACACTGGTTACTGGCAGTCGCGAATTCCCCATCTCTGCGAATGCGAACACACTCAGAGCGGCAAAAGAGAATCCCAGGAATGTGCTGCCGACATCCCCCATGAATATTTTCGCAGACGGAGCGTTAAGGAAAAGGAATCCCATACTACTGGCGGCAAGGAGACCGGCAAGAAGCGCAAGTGTTTCCTGCCCTTCCAGAAAAAATAGAAGTGCCCACGCACTTCCCGCCAGAAACACCTGTGTACCCGCCAAGCCATCGCTGCCATCCATGAAATTATAGGCATTGATGAGGCCAACAATCCAAAATAAGGTCAGCATACCGCCGATAATCATACCAAGTTCAAGGTTGCCGAGAACAGGGAGATAAAACTCGGTCATTGCACTAACACCCACTACAAAAGCAAGGGCAATAATGAAATGAATCCCTAATCGAACTCTTGGCGAAAGAGTTCGCCACCAATCGTCAAGCAACCCAACCCCTGCAACACTCACACTGCAAGCAACAAACAAAAGCACATTCTTGAACGGCATATCTGCACCATCGGCGATGCCGATAAGAAGTAGCACTATGGTGACAAATACAATTGCTATACCACCCCCACGCGGAGTTGGTACAGTGTGCGAGCTTCGTCCGTTAGGAATATCGAGTTTTTTCTCACGTAACGCATAGTGCCGTATAACCATAACGAGAAAAAGACTGAGCGGTATTCCCAGACCTGACAATGCGATTACTTTGACCGGATCCATTCCGTCACTCCAACACCCGCCCAAAGGAGTACGATATTTCACACTGTAATAAAGCAATTTGGGTGTTTCTGTGATAATTCCTGCAATACCGTCTTCGGAGCGCCACCAATTTGTGAGAGTGATTTTTGTTTCGGCTGGTGTAAAAGCTATTTGGACGTTGTCATCCGAAAGAGTATTTTTGATTGTGCATATCGCTCGGCGACCATGATACCAGTGTGAGACGATTAGGATTTGTTCCCAGTTCTGAATGTGAGCCTGTTCTCTAATCCGTTGGGCATCTTCATATGTACTGCCTGTCTTCAACCAAGTGATGTTGTTCTGCGGTATATCTGCTGTATCTAGTACGTTCTTGATTCCTTGAACTTCCCAATCCTCGGAATCATCCGGATCATGCCCTGTAATCACTATACGAGGAGCAATACCGTCTTTATACAATTCGATGCTAGTATTAATGCGTTCGAGAGTGCTTCCACCAAGAACAACGATTACATCGCTTTTTGGAGTTGATTGGGAGGCGGTAAACCACGTTCCAATTCTGAGCCCCCAACCACTGGGTTCGACGATTGCGGTTGTTGTTAAACAAACGGGCAAAAACACGCTTAAACATAGTAGTCTACAAACGTAACGCACCCGAATGAACATTAAGAAATCCCGGGTTGGTGTTCGCGGGGAATATTCCCCTCATGTCCAATCCCAAGGTATTCCTGCATGCCAATCAAGGCCAGAGGAATTACAACCGGAAATGTCATAAACAGAATCCGGCCCAAATTTCCTTGGAGTAATAAAATCATGACAATTACTAATGGCACAAACCATAGCCAACGACGAAGTAATATAGGTATATCACATCTAAACAGAGCATAAATTGCTGGAATCCAGAACAGGTTGAACGAAGAAATCCAGTCCATTATACCATTTGGCGTTACTAAAGTTTCTAACATATCCGGAATCATGTTTATTGACTCGGTGAAGTAACTGCCGCCGCTCCCATCCGGATCAATTAAAAAACGGTAGGTTAAATAGCCGAGTGTCCCTGGCAACAAAGCGATCGACAGAGTGATTTTTCGCCGGGATTGAATATTTGCAAGCCACAACAATGCCCATAATAGGATCGTGGTTTCTTTAGTAAAAGTGCCTATGGTTGAAGCCAAAAATACTAGCGTGATGTTCTGGCGCGCGATACCCAGCATTCCCAATAACAGAAAGAAGTTTGCTCCAGCATCCACTAAGGGAGCCCCTGCACTCTGGATGTTTGTTCGGCTGGTCAAAAAAATGACGATTCCTATTAGTATTAGCCAGAAATTGTTGAAAAAATCTGACAAATATTCGTACAACAATACTCCAGACAAAGTAAGGAAGATAAGATTGATAACGGCAAAATGCGCATGGGCTTGTCGGAATGGGGTTGGATCGCGCTGTAGTAATTGCTCGATCTGATCAGGTACAAGACGAGCTAAAGTGGGTGTCACTACTCGATAACCCCAATGGCCAGAAACATCCTCTCCGTTATACACTGCTACGTATTTTTCAGCGTCCACCAGGCCACCCAATTCATTTTCGTTCAACAAGTTAATGCTTGAATGAACTATAGCCAAGCTAATTGAAAAGGAAATAATCAGTGAAATCCAGTATGGTTTCAAAAGATCAGATAACCTGGGAGCAAAACGGCCTGTGAGTTGAGATACTTGGTTGGTCATTTATTTCTGCCTTTGGTCAATAGTTCTCTGCCAGCTTTGCTCCAGTGTTAAACTTGGCGCAAAACCTAGTTGACGTAACTTCGCACCTGAATACACCTCGTCATCGGTGAGTTGGTGCACAGCGTTGGATGTAAGTGGAGCCTGTTTTCCTAGCAACTTAAAGCCCTGTTCAAGCACAAATGAACCTAGCAAAGCTATGCCTGAAGGGATTCTGTAAGAAGGTGCGGTATGGCTCAAAGCCGAATATATGGATTCCAAAATATCTTGAAGCCTGGGATTTTCATATCCTACGACGTTGTAAACCTGACCAGCAGCATCGGAGGCTTCCGCAGCAATCAATGCAGCCTGCGCTACATCATCCACATAGGTCAAGCTGTGTGCGTTTTGAAGGTTTCCGATTGGAACGAAATACCCTCGCGCGATTGTACGCACGAGGCGATTCCATGATCCCTTGAGGCGTGGGCCAAAAACGGCGGATAAACGCAGAACACAGGTTTCTAGCCCTTCTATTGTTCGGACCGCCTCTTCTCCGGCCCATTTTGTCTGGGCGTAAGTTGACTCTGGAGATGTCGGGGCGTCTTCAGTAACCGGTTCACGCTGACTGATGCCGTAGACTTTCACCGTACTGAAATAGACAAATCGACGTACATTGGCCAATACAGCCTGCTCAGCAGCCAGACGCGAGCCATTTACGTTAACATGCCAGTATTCAGGGGCGAGTTCAGGTGCCGGATTTTCGATATGGAGAAGCGCTGCTAGGTGAAAGACAATATCAATACCATTTAGTCCCCTGGCAAGTCTGGTCTCGTCGTTGATATCACCCGTGATGTGCTCGATTTGCTCAGCAAAAAGGCCGGGCGCGGGTTCATCCAGCCCATAGCTACGGACTTCATATCCTTGGTGGAGCAGATGATTCACCAGTGTTGGTCCAACCGCACCCGTTGCCCCAGTAACCAGGACGATACCGTTACTCATAAACACCCATGATTTCCTGAATCAATTTGTGGTATTGAGCGCTTACCGCTTGCCGCGAGAGATACCGTTCAACGTACCATCTCCCGTTTTGGCCCAATTCTGCGAATTTCTGCTGGTTTTCAAATGCCTGTTGAATACCTTGCAGTAAGGCATCGATATCATCTGGCTTGACTGCGATTCCAGATTGAGCATCCTTTACTGTTTGGACGAGGTCTGATTCCTCATCAACTGCCACCAAAGCTGGACGTCCACTGGCCATAATGGTATACAGTTTGGAAGGGATTGTTGTTTTTGCCGTACCCGTCATGAGTGGGACCAAGCAAAGATCAGACATGGCGTAAATGTCTGGCACTCTGCTGCGAGGTTGATAAGCCAAAACCTTCACATTGTTCAGATGCTGTTCTCTGACTCGTGCTTCCACATGCGACCTACGAGCACCATCCCCAACAATCAGGAAGACTATTCGGGTTTCATCCTGCAGGCGATTGGCCACCTCCATCAGCGTATCAAAACTCTGCGTCATACCAATGTTGCCGGCATATAACACGACGTACTTTTCGTACAAACCCAACTCCCGTGCCAGTGAATTGTTCTTTGGACCAGGCTGCACGAACTCAGTATCTACAAAGTTGGGGATAACGTGGATTTTGTTGGGGGCGATCCCCTTTGCCGCGATGACATCCGCAAACGGTTGACAGATGACGGTCAGCGCCGCCGACCGCCGGTAGATAAAAAGTTCCACCCACTTCAGTACACGCGCGATAAACGAGTTTTCTTTAAGAACTCCCATCGTGATCGCCGTATCGGGATACAGTTCTTGTACGTTGTACACTAACTTCGCCCGTTTGAATACAGACAATATCCACCCTACTAGACCGATCGTTAGTGGCGGAGATACGGCAAAGACAACATTTTGGCGACCGATAGCAAAAAAGCCTAAGATCATACTAATGATATGAAAGACCAGGTAATCAACGATTCGACCTAGTATCCGTTTACCTTTGGGGCGCATCGCCGTGTGCCAGATTGGAATGCCACAATAGTCGCTTCGATAGAATAGACCGCCCCAACGACGCGCCAAGGGTTGCTTGGCGCGTGCTTCAGGATCGAAATTATAGTGTGGTTGTGTTGTCAGTACAGTTACCCGGTGCCCCTTCTGAGCCAACTCCTCGGCTAGCTCAGAGACAATGACCGAGGTTGAGACACCATCTGGCGCAAATACCAGGGAGAGGATCAGTATATTAGCCATTACTTCTTGGTTACCAGATAGTTCCCTATGACTAGTGCATCCATCTTAGTACGGACAAAGCAGTCTATTCCCTCAGCAGGTATACACACAATCGGTTCGTTTTCATTGAACGATGTATTTAACACCAGTGGGGTACCAGTCAACTCGCCAAATGCATTGATTAGTGCCCAGTATGATGGTGAGTTGTCTTGGTCGACAGTCTGTAATCGTCCAGTGCCATCTACATGTGTAATCGCGGGAACTTCACTCTGCTTTTCCGGCAGCACGCCATAGACTTTGAGCATAAATGGGTCTGGGTAGGTCTGGTCGAAGTAGATGCCAACGGCCTCTTGCAGTACGGAGGGCGCAAAAGGACGGAATTTCTCGCGGTGCTTGATACGCGCATTGAGGATGTCTTTCATATCGTTTCTGCGCGGGTCAGCAATGATACTGCGGTTGCCCAGTGCTCGCGGTCCCCATTCCATCCGACCCTGGAACCAGCCCAAGACGTTCCCTCCTGCCACAATTTCAGCTGCGCGCTTGACCAATGCATCTTGATCGAGCGTTTCGTAGGACAGATTCGCATGTTTGATCGCCGCTTCAATGGTACCATTGGTGAACTCAGGGCCAGTATAGGCATCGGTCATGACAAAGGTGCGCGGATTGCCCAACGTTTGATGATAGATATAGTAGCACACCCCTAGCGATGTACCCGCATCCCCAGCAGCAGGCTGAATGAAGATGTCCTCGAAATCAGTTTGGGGCAAAATCATACCGTTGAAGGCGCTGTTGAGTGCAACCCCGCCGGCCATACACAATGCCTTTTTTCCGGTGGCTGCTTGAAGTTTGTTCACTAGCACAAACTCGGCTTCTTCGAGCATGGATTGTAATGAAGCGGCTACATCCATCTGGTGTTGAGTGATTTCTGTACGCGGTTCGCGCGGCGCACCAAACATTTTAACAAGTTCCGACGAGAAGATTGTACCCAGGGTTGGTTGGCCACCCCCCCAGGTCATGCTGACGCCTTCAGCATGATGTACGAAGTAGTCAAGATCCAACTCGAACGTGCCATCGCTCTGAATGCGCACGATTTTCCGCATCTCGTCCATATACCTGGGTTTACCGTAGGGGGCTAAGCCCATGACCTTGCCCTCATCTCCATACTTTGGGAAGCCAAGCCACTGGGAAATGGCAGTATAGAAAATACCGAGCGAGTGAGGGAAATTGATCTCGCCGTCAACTGTCATTTGATTATCACGCCCGGTCCCCCACATCGTGCTGACGAAATCTCCCATGCCGTCAACTGACAAAATCGCCGCATTTTGAAATGGAGAAACGAAGAACGCGCTGGCCATGTGTGCGCGGTGATGTTCGACATTGTGAAAGTCTGCTTTCAAGCTTTTAGGGTCAACCGACATTTGCTCGCAGAACGTATTCTTGAGACTGCCGGTTTTCAAACCCTGGCTGAGACGATCCCGAACGAAATTCAGATTGGGACGTTTTGAAAAGGCGTACAGCGCCTTCTGCATGATGTTCGCCTTGGGATCGCGCGAGACGCCGATGTGATCCAGATCTTGCGGCGTGATACCGGCTTCGGTTAGCACGAACTGGATCGACTTGACCGGAAAACCGGCCCAATACTTAACGCGCACGAAGCGCTCTTCTTCCACTGCAGCTATCAGCCGCCCGTTCTCGATGAGACACGCCGATGCGCCGCCGTGATATGCATTAATGCCAAGAATGTACAACTTATGCTCCTTCTGTGTTTAGTTTCCCGCAAACCGACCGAACGTATACGCTGTCTGCAAAGTGTGCTAACCAGGGCAGAGCGAGACTCATTTTGCGCAAACGTTCGGATAACATAATTACCTGCTGGTACTTCCAGGGAAGCATACCCAGATCGCTTGCCTGTATGCCCAATCCCCAAAAACCATCAACAGAAATTGTCGAGGTACCAATCGATTCTGAGAAAGTCTTTTTTAGCTTACCGAACGACCAGTATCGGGCCGCAAATGGGTCGTTACGGGCTGCCGCTGAAAACAGGTTTCTGATCCGGTTGTAGTTATTTCTGATCTGACTCCCGCGACATTCGGCATTTGAACGAACTCTATGGCTCCTGGTTTGAGCACTCGACCAATCTCGTCGATCATTTTTCTAGCGTTGGTGTGGCTAAAATGCTGCAGCACGCTGTATGAAAAAACGACATCAAAACAACCCGACTTGAACGGCAACGAGCGCCCATCAGCAACGACAAAACTGACTTCCTGCCCTAACTGACGCGCGATGCGCTGAGCTGCCAGGACACTTTCGAGCGCAGGATCGATACCCACAACACGGTAACCTTTTCGGGCGGCGCTTCTCCACCTTCCCCAGTTGCAACCGACATCGAGTAACAACTCGCCATTCCCCTGGGGGAGACGAATATCGGGTATGGGATAACGCGACAGTTTTGAGATGAGAAGGGCATACAAATGCCCGCTAGTGCCGGCGACGTTCCGTTGAACGAATTGGTCAACGACTGTGTCGCCATCAACCGCACTTTCGGCGAAAGAGCAATGCGGTAAACCCAACTCGCCTCGCAAAAACTTAAGGGCATTGGCCTGCTCTATGTGTGTGGTTTCGATGTCCTCAGGCAAAATCACCGGAATGTCCGATATAACCGGATACTCTCTGCCGGAAAGACTGACTAAACGGTCGCCCCGCAAAGCCAGCTTAGTCCCATCGACAGGGCACACAAGCAAGTCTAGTATCCGGGGGTCTATCATCACTACCTCATTTCATCGGAATGCGTGTTTTCCCACACCTTGGCGTCGATGTAAAAGCGGAACCAGAAACCTTGAAGAAAGTGGAATATCAGCCCTTCGCGCCCGTCCAAAAAACCCAACCGAATGAAGTAGCGCAGGAAAAAATAACCTGTCGCACGCAGAAAGAGCGGTAACCGGTAATAAACTGAAACGCGCGCCCATCGCCGACGCTCAATCATGTTACCAACTATACGGGGCATAACGTGTGCACCCTCAGCTTCAAAAGGC
>DATAMF010000159.1:0-7844 GCA_036260665.1 Aggregatilineaceae bacterium
CGCAAATTCTGCTGTGGATCGACCACGTGCCAGAAAGGGGGAAATGATGAAGCGGTTATCTCTGCTGCTCCTCGTACTGCTTATCTGGCCGTTAGCGTCCGTTGCCGCCCAGGATACCACCTCGGTGTGGGTCACCACCCAGGATTTTAGTTCCCTGCGCTCCGGTCCCGGCATGAGCTTTGAACGGATCGCGGTGGTTGATCCGGGGATCACCCTCCCGGCCATTGGCCGCAGCGCCAACACCGAATGGATTCAGGTCGATTACCAGGGCCAGCATGGGTGGATTAATGCGGGCCTGCTCGTCTGGACCGGTGATGTGATCTCCCTTCCCGTTGATGGGGTTGATCCCGCGCCCTTTGTCCGCCGCGCCGGGGTCGAGGGTATCACCACCCGCGAGACACCGATCTATGTGCGCGAAGTCACACCCTCCGATCAGATCGGCACGCTGCCCGAAGGTACGGTGGTCGAAGTGACGGGCCGCCTCGGTTTTGACGCACAGGGCCTCTACAGCCTGCAAATTTATTACCAGGGCCAGCTTTACTGGGTTGGCGCGTGGGATATTCGCATCGTCGGCGGCAATGAAACGAGTCTGCTCGACACCGCCTACCTGTATCCCTATGGGCGGTTGGGCAGCCAGCTTCAGCGCGACATCACCACCACCTCGAATACGCTGTACCACATCGAAGACATCTGGCTTCGCTTGCAGTCCGGCGAATCGGTGAGCTGTGGCAGTATTCCCGCCTATGCCACCCGCCGCGCCACCGATACCGATGTCGCCCGCGAACCGGTTTTTGCGCCCCTGGTGCTGTCGCTCGATGCGGGCCTTAATGCGGTGAATGCCGCCATCTCACGCTTTGAAGATGCATGCAGCCGGGGTGTCTTAACCGGCTCCGACGTCACCGCGGCGCTGGCGGATATTGAAAATGCGCGGCGCAACTTGAATATCGCCGCCTCTTTGCTGGTATCGCTCCAGGTTCGTGATCCCTTGACCGGGAGCCGTTAAACCTTGTGTTCCGAGCATTGACTTGACAGGAGCTTGCTGTGATCAAAGTCGGCCAATGCTGCATCGTATTCGGTCTGAGCGGCGTAGACGATGCCCCGGTTGTTGTAGGCGGCGACAAAGCTAGAATCCAGGCTGATGGCCTTGCCGTAATCGGCGAGGGCTTCGTCATAAGAGCGATATTCGGTGTAGACGGCGGCGCGGCTCATGTAGGCGGGGAGGTAGTTAGAGTCGATCTGGTCGATGACACACGAGAAACTGTCCAGGGCGGCAGCCAGATTGCCTGACTCAAAATAGCCCATGCCCTCGCCCATGTAGTAGCTCACACGGACTTCGGTTGTGCCGGAGGTGAACTGATCGCAGATCAGCGGATCGCTTTGGGCCGAGGCAGGCACGGCAAACAAGCTAAAAGACAGCACAACAACCATAACCATCGTGAAGAGAATAAGGCGTTTATTCACAGCAAGCTCCTGTCAAGTCAATGCTCGGAACGCAAGGGTTAACGGCTCCCGGTCAAAGGATCACGGACCTGGAGAGACACCAGCAAAGAGGCGGCAATGTTTAAGTTACGGCGTGCGTTTTCAATATCGGCCAGTGCCGCGGTGACATCTGGCCCGGTTAATACATCACGGCTGCACGCATCTTCAAAACGCGAAATAGCGGCATTCACCGCATTGATGCCCGCATCGAGCGACGCGACGAGGGGCGCAAAAACCGGTTCGCGGGCGACATCGGTATCGGTGGCGCGGCGGGTGGCATAGGTGGGAATACTGCCGCAGCTCACCGAATCACCAGACTGCAAACGGAGCCAGATGTCTTCGATGCGGTGCAGCGTGTTGGTGGTATTGGTGATGTCGCGCTGAAGCTGCGTGCCCAGCCGCCCATAGGGATAGAGGTAGGCGGTGTCGAGCAGATTGGTTTCGTTGCCGCCTGTAATGCGAATATCCCATGCGCCGACCCAGTAAAGCTGGCCCTGGTAGAAAATTTGCAGGCTGTAGAGGCCCTGTGCATCAAAACCGAGGCGACCTGTCACTTCGACCACCGTACCTTCGGGCAGCGTGCCGATCTGATCGGAGGGCGTAACTTCGCGGGTATAGATCGGTGTCTCGCGGGTGGTGATGCCCTCAACCCCGGCACGGCGCACAAACGGCATCGGATCAACGCCATCCACCGGGAGGGAGATCACATCGCCGGTCCAGACGAGCAGGCCCGCATTAATCCACCCATGCTGGCCCTGGTAATCGACCTGAATCCATTCGGTGTTGGCGCTGCGGCCAATGGCCGGGAGGGTGATACCCGGATCAACCACTGCGATCCGTTCAAAGCTCATGCCGGGACCGGAGCGCAGGGAACTAAAATCCTGGGTGGTGACCCACACCGAGGTGTTATCCTGGGCGGCAGCGGACGCTAACGGCCAGATGAGCAGCACGAGGATCAGCAGCAGGAAGCGCTTCATTATTTCCCCCTCTCCGGCACGTGGTCGATCCACAGCAGAATTTGCGATACATCCATGCTCAATTCGGTGACACTGCCCGTCTGGGTGTCCAGCACCAGGGTGCGCGGACGGTAAACTTCATACTGCATATCGGCGGGCAGGGTGAGACTAAAGGCCAGATAACGGCTGTCCGGAGACCAGTAGAGGGCGGTGTCGAACATGGCGTCGGCGGTGTCGGGAATAGCATAGCGCCGGATCAGGCCCGTTTCACTGTCCCAGACGGAAAGTTTGGGCAGCGGCGTACCGGTTTTGACATAGGCCCGGTATTCTTCGTCGGATGGGACGTACCAGGAGACGCGGTAACGGCCATCACGGGACCATGTGCCGCCCGGCAGATCGCCCAACAAACGATGTTCGCGGGTGGCCGGATCGTAGATGTACCAGTCGTCGGCATCGGGATAACGGTAGTAGAGCGCTTTGCCCAACGGGTGCCATTCGATAGTAAGCTCACCTTCGCTGAGCCGCGCAAAATATTCGATGGTCCCGTTGTAGATGTAGTATTTGTAGCCGATGCCGCTGCCCGTGTTAAAGCCGGTGCGCAGCACCGATACCGGCGAACCATCGGGACTGCTGCTTACATATTCGGTGGAGAGTTTGTTCACCGAAATGCTGTCCGGCGGTTGGTAGGGTTCCGGCGTGGTGGGAACGGTGGGATCGATCTGCTGGATCAAGGTGACGGCATCGCGGTATTTGTCCGGCAGATACCCCTGATAAGCATATTCGAGGGTGTGCAAGCCCCGCCAGTCGAACTGGTTAGGCCAAAGTGGGGACTCTACCGCATCAAACAACACGCGGAGATCGGTGCCATCGGTACGCGAGAGGACCAGATCGCCATCTTTTTGCCATTCAATCCAATTTTGGTCAAAAGAGAACCAACAGGCGTAGTTGTTCAGGCAGGCGGGCAGGCGATCTTCGGGCCATGTTTCCCCGGTGGACGGGTCTAACACCCAGAGGCGACTATCGTTGTAGACATTCACCAGGAGATAACCGGACGGCGCGTAATCGGGCGGCGGACTGCTGATCATGTAACGCGGGTCCACCGGCGCAAATACATGCGTCGCGCCGTAATCGGGCTGGGCCACAACCTGATCGGGACGCGGCGGCGAAGTCGGTGTAACCGTCGGTGTCATCGTCGGGCGCGGGCCGCCCTGAACATCAAAGGGTTGGGTAGCGGTAGGCTGCACAGCGATATACTGCGGGCCTTCGGTTTGAGGGGCAGCGGTAGCAGTCGCATTTGCGGCTAACGTGTCGTAGGGCGTGACCAGTTTGTATATCTGGAGGCGGTTATAGGCGATCCGGGCGGCTAACAGCGTACCGTCGGGACTGAGCAGCGCATCACTCGGACGGAGGCGCAAGGTGCGCTGTAGTTCCTGCAAAACAAGGTCCAGCGAACGGGCGAGCGGCGTTTCACGGGAAGGTACGAATCCGCCGGACGAACGCAGCCCGGTATTCACATCGATGGTCATGACCTGCACGTTCTGATTAACCGTGCCGGTCGGGTAGCTGTCCAGCAGCGAAGCATCGTACAGCCCTTCGCACAGCAGGGTTTCTAATTCGGTTAACTGTTCGGGGGTCATGCCGACGGAAATCTGACGCCAGAGGGCGGCATAAGCCTGGGCCTCGTCGGGGAAACGTGAGGTCAGACAGGAGGGCACCCCCCGCAATAGCAACCGGCGTCGCGGTCATGGGCGGCAAGGTTGGTACCGGTGACGGGTAAAAGATGGCGTTGACTTCATCGACGGTGCCGGGAAGGTCCGCGCAAAGCATTTGAGTCAGCAGGTCGAGATTATCCGAGTGGAGATAAGCATTAAGCTGTTCCCACAGGTCGATCCACTGCGTCCAATCGGCGGGGAAGGCTTCGACCAGGCAGGCAGGCAAACCGGACGGATCGTATTTCAGGTCGTACACGCGGGCGGGTTGGGATGGGCCGCCGAAATTTTCACTGTAGATATACACTGTTTCGTCGTCCAGCCAGCCGTAATAACGGCCTTCGGGATAAGGCAGATCATCCCCGGCGAAAAACCAGCGCTGACCGTCGTACAGGTTATAGATGGCGATCTCGTTGCCGGGATAGTGCGGCCCGTAGGAATTGGGCGTATAGACCACCAGGAAGTTTTCCCAATTCGGGCTGGGAATGATCTGCTCAATATCCCGGTTGGGCAGCCGCTGGAAGGTGACGGTATACCGCTCTTCGCTGCCGATGTTGACCACTTCCATCGTGGGGTCGGATGCGGTATCCAACTGGGTCAAGAAGCGGTGCGCATCGGGTGAGGTTTGCAGCAGCGTTCCCTGCAAGTTCACTTTTTCGCGGCGTATCACTTCGCCCGTTTGGATGTCCCACTGCCACCAGTTGGAACCGGAGAGCGTCACCAGCGTTTGGCTGTCGTTGGTGAAGAAGTAGTAGTCAAAGCCGGGGGTGGTGTAGTTCGGGTCTTCAAAAAACAGATCGCCTGTGCGGGGATCGAAACGCTGGAAATTCGCCACCAGCGCGTCGCCGGTGCCGTTATAGGCCAGGAGATGCGGCAAATATTCATTGTCCGGCGCGGCGGTAATGGTTAATTCCAGGATGCCCGTATCCAGGTTGTAGATTTCGATTAGACCGGATGTGCGGCGCACGGCGAGGTGCGTGTTGTCCGGATCGAGCGCGATTTGCAGCGCGTCGGGAGGATAAACAAATTCAATCGTGCCGTAGCCGGTTGTCTCGTCGCGGATGTAGACCAACAGCCCCATCTGGCTCGCCTGGGCAGTAACCGGATTCAGAATATCCAGCAGCATGACAGTGAGGGGGTGATAGTTCCAGTCGAGGCGGTAGTCTTCACCTAACAACAACCGTAAAAATGAATTGGTCCCCCGGCTGTTGGGTTCACCGATCAGGCGCGCCTGATCACTGAGGATTAGATCGTTGAGTAGGTGAATCTGGTTGTATCCTAAATCGCGGCTGAGGGGAATGGTAAGCTGCTGGCCCGTCTCGGTATTCAATTGGACCAGATCGCCGCTGCCCTGCGGAAGGACATACATTTGCTCCCCGCGCAGGCTGTACCAGACACTGATCGGATCGCGCTCGTTGCGATCCGAAGCGACTTCGGTCAACACGGGCAGCGTTGTATCGGCCACATCGATCAGGCGGAAACGCTGCGGCAGCGCGGCCAACACTTTACGGTGCGGGCCGAGCAAAAAGCCGTTCCGGTAGTCGTAGAACGAATAGAGTTCGTAGCTCTGCGGGAGCGTGGTCAGCGCTTCGTTGCGGGCGGCGGGTAAATCCCAGAGGAAGGGGAGATTGGCGGTATCGTTTTCGCTGCGGCGCAGAGCAGCCGGCGCGGGGACCACTGCATTGATCAGGAGCAGGTTATCATCGTCGGAAAACTGCAAGGGAGCCTGTAAATAAAGCGACTCTTCGACATCTACGGCAACATCCAGCGCGCCGGTTGCGGTGTTCCAGATTTCGACGCGGCGATCAATTGCCAGGGCTAACCAGAGTCCATTGTGGCTGAACTGATAGGTGCTGTAGGTTCCGGTTTCATAGAGCACCTGCTGAACCTCAAAGGTGGCGGCATCAACTAATAACAGCCGTCCCTGGGGATCAACCAGCGCAAAACGATCAAAAACAGGATCATACTGAACACCTTGAGGGAGTGAATGTCCGATTTCGTTGACAAGCGCAAAGGAGGTTGCCGTGGAAGGTGGTCCATCCCCCTGAGCCATCACAATACTCGCCAACGCCAGCAACAGCAGTACTGGAAACAGCAGGCGTATTATTTTCTTCATGTGGGTTATCCATTGAAGGATGCGCGTCTCTACATCCATTTTATTATAGTAGTGGCATTCATGGCTACTCAGGACGTATACCCTGCGCTTACTCTACGCTTGAACGCTTGTCAGCCTGTGCGACGGCAGAATCATGCTATAGTTCTAAAATAAAATCGGGGGTCGAAAAATGAAAACCTTCCTGATGGCCGTATGTGCGTTTTTTCTCCTGATTACTCCGGCGGCTTACGCCCAAGACGGTGATGACTGCCCGGCGAAAGTGCTCCTGGCGATGGCGCGGGCAGGATCGGCCTGTCAGAAATTGGAAGCGGATCAAGCCTGTTTTGGTAACGGGCTGGTTACGGCGACTTTTCAGACGAGCAGCAGTGATTTCACTTTGGGAGCGGCGGGAGATCGGGTTCCGGTGAGCGCAGTGCAGGCGCTTCAGATTGGCGGCGCGGCTGATGAATGGAGCGTCGGACTGCTGCAAATTCGCGCGGACCTCCCCGCGATGGAGCAACGCAGCGTGACGCTGATCGCGTTTGGGCAGGTGGAGATCGAAAATCAAGTGCCGATGATCCCTGAAATTACGGTGTCGGCGACGGCAGTGCTGTATATTCGGGCCGAACCGAGTGACAGCGCCGATATTCTGAAAGAAATGGGACTGCGCGAGACGGTCACGGCGAACGGGCGCACGGCGGATGGTCAATGGCTGCGGGTGATGATTCCGGGCACGACGGAACTGGGATGGGTTTCAACAGGGGTGATTACCACGACGGGAAGTATAACCGCGCTCAATGTCGTGGATGAAAATACGCCGTATTCACCGCCGTTTCAGGTTTCCACACTGCAAACGGGGGTGGATGATGCACTGTGCGAGAGCGCGCCGGAAAGCGGGCTGCTGATCCAGACACCAAACACGGATAACCCGGTGACGCTGGCGATCAATGGGGTGTGGATTCACCTGGCGGCGACAGTTCATCTTCAGGCCGGGGAAACCATGGTGCTTTCGGTATTGGATGGTTATGCCGAAATAGAGAACGGCGGGGCGATGGTGTACGTTCCGGCGGGGGCGCGGATCGTGATTCCGCTGGACAGCACCGGGTTGGTTTCTACGGGCAGCAGCATGTCCGCCGAGCCGTATGTGCTGGCCGATTTGCAGGGGCTGCCGCTGAACAATCCGCCATATCGTTTGGTGCTGGTGGAACCGCTGAGTCAGGAGATGATTGATGCGCTGGCAGCGGAACATTTCGCACCAACACCGACGCCGCTTCCCCCGGAAGTGATCGAACAACAGCAGTCCTGCGTGCGGAAACTGCGCGAAGATGTGAGTTTGTGGGCAGGGCCAGGGACTTATTATGAGGTGGTGAATACACTCCCCGCAGGGCAGCGCGTGCGGCCCGTATTAGAAACGACAGATGCGGATGGATTGGTGTGGTGGCAGCTTAGCAACAGCGGATGGGTCCAGGCGCGCAGTGTGGAAGCGACAGGCGACTGTTCTCCGGTGCCGCTGTCCGATACGGCGTCGTATCCTGAGTATAATCATATGTCGCTGGAAACCTGCATGACGACGAACGGCCCGATCCGGCCTGGGCAGTGGGTGAC
>DATAMF010000077.1:0-2918 GCA_036260665.1 Aggregatilineaceae bacterium
TTGGCGGCGGGCAATCTGTATGGACGGAGAACGGCGCTGCTGACTGCCGCGTTTTTGGTATGCAGCGCTACGCTGATGAGTGCGGCGCGCATCCGGCATGATATTGGGCTGGCGGTTATGCATATACCCATTCGGGCCGCATTTCCGCGCCAAACACCAACAGCAGCGCTGCGCCCCCAAACAGGATCACCCAGCGTCCTCGCCCTATCCGCTGCCGGATCATTTCTCCGCGCTGAGGAGTCAGCCACAGCGCCGCGCCGATCACGCCCAGCGCAAACACTGACATGCCTAATGCCAGAACGCGAAAGGAGCGACTCTGGCCTTTGCCGGATTGTGAAAGATAAAGTGTTAGATGAATCAGCAGGGTCACGTGGAATGCCGCCAGAACCAGCCAGCGGCGTCGAGTGGCAATAAATGGTGTCACCAATTGGGCTTCCTTCTGTGTGGAACAAGTTTTTGTGATTGTACCGTCCGCTCAAATCCCAATCAAAAACGAAATTTTTGTAAAATTCACGAATTATTTACCTTCTTGATGTAAAGTTGAGGAAATTTGTGCGATATTAATGGTAGATGCATATAGCAAGACCCTGAGTTAAGGAGATGAGAAAATGAAAAAGGGTTCGTTCTGGTACAAACTTCAGCGGGGCCAAGCTCTCATGGAATACTGGCCGACTATCCCGGCCACACTCATGATCCTTGTGACCACATCCATGATCGTTTCATTTCTGAACGGTAGTTATATGACCGTCGTCGATGAATTGGGCAATCCCGGCGGGTTCGACTGTGAACAGGAACAGGATGAAAAAGAAGAAGGTCCTGATCTCGCCCAGCTAGACTGCCACAGTGTTCAACTCGTCGGCAAGTCGTATGACGAAGGCACCGATCGCACCACCGTGGCCTACAAAGTCACTTCCGGCTGCAACCCTTCCATCAGCCACTGGTCACTCGGCATTCCCAAGGAAGTCGCCGATAAGATCGTATCCTCCAGCGAACCCTATGAGAAGTGGGCCACCGACCCGACCACCGGAACCTCCGGCATCAAATTCGATACGGGTTATGAAAGCGGCGGTGGTGGCGGCGGTGGCGGCGGCGGCGGTAAAGGCGGCGGCAAGAAACTCGCCTTCAGTGGAAATATGTTCAGCCGACTGTTCGTGGAAACGGATGAGCGCGTCGTCGTCTTCACCATCGACGGTCACTATGACTGGTCCGTGACTTACGTCTCCATCAAAGCCGGAACCCAGGTCTTCTACAGCACCATCACGGCTCCGACCACACCCTATACCGAAGAAGAAGAAGATCAGTGCAAATAACGTGGAGGTGAGGGTAGGACATAGCTACTCCTATCCTCCTCACCCTTTGTGAACCAGACCAATTAGCATTCGAGAGTGAAAAAGACGATGGCTGAAGAAATTGAAAAAACACAAGAGATTCCTGGCGACCCCGCTAGCAATCTGGAAATTGCGGTCCTAACCGCCGCTGTCGTAGGTGAATACACCATCGATCACACCGTCAAAGAAGGTAACCGGGTTTGGAACAAAATTCGGAACATGCCTCCTCGTGTTCGCGGCGTAACGCTGTTGATGTTCTCGGTTGCAACGCTGTTGGTGCTGGTTTACGTGCTGTTTCTCTTCTACAAAGAATATGTCCACGATCACACCGGGCCGTTCCTGCAAGAAGCGCTCGCCGCTCCCTACGAGATGAACGAACGCACGCTTCCCGACTGGGCCGAAGGGCAAACGGGTACCATCCTTCCCGAAGCATTTGGCACCAATCGGTACTCGACGCCCGAAATTGAACACTATTCGATGCACGTGCTGAACCGCTGTCTGGTTGGCGTTCCAGTTGACTGGGGAACACAGGCCTACTGCGACCGCTCGCAGGGTGCTGTGCTGGTCGAAAAAGCGCGTTATATGGACAAGTCGAACAGCCCGGTTGATGTGATTGCCGTGCGCTTTACCGACGTCGCTGCCGCCCAAACCACCCATCTGGAACTGCTCCGGTACGCGCGCAAATCTGGGCAGGTGGGCAATTTCTCGGTTGACGGCACCACCGCCAATGATTACTTCTACGCCAGCACCTACAGCGATGTCGCGCGGTGGTACAGCTATAGTTGGCGGCGCGACGAGTGGGTTTTCACCATCTCCACTCAGGATAGTCTCAAGCTAGACGAAAAAATAAAAGCGTTCCCCTACTAAAACCGGAGGCAGCCTTCAAGCTGCCTCTTTTTTTGTCACGCTTCCGGCGCTAACACTGGGCCGCTGCGCCGCCGCACCAATTGCGGCAGCGAACGAATCTCCTGCACGCCCAACAAAATTGCCGCCACCACAAATGTCACCGTGCCAACTCCCGCCAGCACCAGCACCCGCAGCGCCGTGATAATGACGCCCGCATCGTGCCAACCGATAACGCCGAAAAGCCCATCCACGACCAGCACCGCTATGCCCATGACGAGCGCCGCCGCGCCCGTTCGCAGTGTCGTGAATGTCAACGCCCGCCCTTCGATGCTGCCCCAGCGGCGGTGCAAAATGACCAGCAGCAGCGCGAGTTCGATCAGGAAAATGGACGAATAACCAATCGCCAGCGCCCCAACGCCCGTTGGCCCGGCCAGCCGATCATTGATGAGCGCCGCGCCATGATTAATCTCGGTCAGTGCCGCCGGATACTGCCCATCAGCAAAACGGGTACCCCAATCGTTGAACACCGTACGCAGCGGATCATCCAATTGGTTGACATATATCAGATACAGAGTGCCAACGATGACCACATTCGCTATCGCAGCAATAATCGACACCCACAACGGCGTGAGTGTGTCCTTGTCCGCGTAAAAACTGCGGGCGATGATCTCGTGGATGCTCTGGAAGATCAATCCGAAGGCGAAAAATTGCAGCGCGCCGTAGACCAACGCGCTGTCTTCGGCT
>DATAMF010000176.1:0-17581 GCA_036260665.1 Aggregatilineaceae bacterium
ATGCTGTCGTGGGTGAAGACAAAAATGGTAGGGAGGGGGGATCACTCAGAAGATCAACAAACTGAAGGACTCACGACACGAATTTTCCACTCAACCCCGGATAGCAAAATGTGCCTTCCTTTAATTTTCGCTTCAATTTCGTTAGGAAAGCGTTAACTGTTTTTGCTGCCATAATTGTGCTAAACTGCTTGTAGGCTGTTTTTCGGGAGGATTTATGATAGAAGTCGATGTCGTGACCACACTCCGCGAAGCTTTCCCCGACCTCGATGCCACAGCTTTAGCTGAGTTGTCAGGACTCGTTCGCGTTCGAACTTACGCCCCCAACACGCTGATCTGCAAAGAAGGCGCGTATGAGTACGTTTTTTATTTGATCGTTTCCGGCGAGGTTGCCATCACCAAGCATCTCGACGGCAGCGAGGAACGACTGCTGCGCCATAGCAAACCCGGTGACTTTTTTGGCGAAATGGCCCTCATCCAGGATGAACCCCGCGCCGCCAATGTGCGTAGCACGCGCGAAACCACCGTTCTGGAATTTGACCGCGAAGTGTTTGAGCACCTCATGGCCTCCAGTCCTGAACTCGCATGGCGCATGGTCCGCACCACCTTTGACCGTCTGCGCGCCAACGATCAGACCGCCCTCTCCGACCTGCGCGAAGCCTATAACACGCTGTCTCATCTCGACAAAGCCAAGCTGGATTTTATCGAAATTGCCGCCCACGAATTGCGCACGCCGCTTACCGTCATTCAAGGTTACGCCGATGTCCTGCGCAAACACGAGAACATCCAAATCGACCCCACCCTCCTTGAAATTGTCGAAGGCATTGCGCGTGGCACGACGCGTTTGCACGAAATCGTGAATCGGATGCTGGACATCTCCAAGTTGGATACCGAAACCCTCAAGGTGTCTCGCGTGCCGGTGTTGTTGCAGAGCGTTTTTACCGAGTTGCGCAACGATTTTCAAAAGGCATTGGACGAGCGGCATTTAACTCTGAAGTTGAAGCAAATTGGCGATGTGCCATATATCGAAGGTGATCCATCGCTGATCTACAAAGTTTTCTATCAGCTTATCATCAACGCCATCAAATACACCCCCGATGGCGGCACTATCAAGGTGATGTATTGGCTGACCGATGTCGAAGGCCTTGGGCAAACCGTCGCCGTGCTCATCCAGGATACCGGCATCGGGATCGATTCGCAGCACCACAAAGCCATTTTTGAGAAATTCTACCAGATCGGAACCGTCGCCCTGCATTCCTCTGGCAAAACATCCTTCAAAGGTGGTGGCCCTGGTTTAGGGCTGGCCCTGGTCAAAGGCGCAGTGGAGGCCCATGGTGGATTGGTTTGGGTGGAGAGTGAAGGCCACGACGAAGAGAAAATGACCGGTAGCACCTTTAAAGTGCTATTACCCGTCAATCCGCCGTCATAACACGCCTTCTTGCTTCAGGATCGACCATAACAGGTCGCGCCGCGCGCTCCCGCCCAGCGTTTCGAGCCGCCGCACGCTCAACGGATCAATCTCGTCGCGCAGCAGCCGGATTTCTTCTTCAGTCGGCGGCTGCGTTTCGTAGACATCCGGCGCAATTGCCAGATCAAACCCCGTTTTCGCCTGAATATGCGTGATGCTGACTCCCCGGTGATAACTCACCAGCCGCATGCGTCCGTCTGCCCAGTCGAATTGGCCCAAATCGCTGATCAAGTATCGTGGTCCGCTACCCGCCCGCCGCTCAGGATGATGTCCGAGTCCGCTCAACCAGTCCAGTTTCGGCACGAATACTGCCCGCGAATGGCGTGGCACATACATATACATCTTTTCCGAATGAGTGGAAACATCAGGAATCCCCGCTGCACCGGGCAGTCTCAGCCGAGGCTGGTGGTAATCTCGCCCGATGCTGATATTGTTGAAATTTCCTTGCGAGTCGACCTGTGCGGGCCGGAAGAATTCTTTCGGGGCCAGTGTCTGGAGCAGATCAGCGGCAATGGTAATAAAGCTCGCGTTCATCACCGCTTTCCCAACCCATAATTCCTCGATTCGAGCGACTCCCAGTGGTGCCCAATCTTGTACCACACCCTGTCCAATGGCCGATGCAAAATAGGCCCTCGGCGCATGCGTCCGTTGCGCCAGAATATACCCCGCCGCCACCAGTGGAGTCGCCAGTCCCTGCGCCAGCAGTTCGCCGTCCTCCACCTGCCGCGCGATACACACGGCGATCAATTCATCTGTCGTGTAATCAGCAGTGTAATCAGCGGCAGGCGTCAAGCGGGCCAATCCTTAACATGGGGATAAATGCTAATCCGTAGGGGCAATTCACGAATTGCCCTCCCGATCTGGACTAATCACGATTTCGGTTGTTGCCGAATACCAGCATCGCATAATAAAGCAGCGTGAGAATCGATGTAGCCACAGCCGCTACATAGGTGAAGGCTGCTGCCCTTAATATCGCCCGTGCGCCTTCGCGATCTTGCGGTGATGCAATCAATCCAGCTTGATCGAGCATTTTTAACGCGCGTCGGCTGGCATCCAATTCAACGGGCAGCGTCACCACCGTAAACAGCGTGGCTGCCCCAAACAGGATCAATCCAATCATCGCCAGCCCGGTTGCCTGCATAATCACACCCAGGATGATCATCATAATCCCAACCGATGGCCCAAACTGCGCCGCCGGAACTAAAAGCGTGCGAATACCCATCAGCGCGCTGCCCGTCTGGTGTTGTTGCACATGGCCGAGTTCATGCGCCGTAATCGCCATCGATGCAACAGACGGCTGCATGGCTACGCCCTGTGACAGCCGCACCACATTCTGTGAAGGATCAAAATGATCACTGAGTTGCCCCGGCGTCACTTCCACTGGAATCGCCTGGATCGCTCCGCTGCGGAACAACGCTTGCGCCGTTTGCTGCCCATTTACTTGGCGGCTATTCGCAATCTGTCCCCATTTCTGGTACGCATTCCGAATCCACATCTGCGCCAGGCCGGTGATGATCAGCGTCGGCAGCATCACAAACAGGAGATAGTTTGAATCGAAGTACATAGGTTACGCTCCTTGATGAGGTTGAGAAGTCCTCGCCTCACCTAACAATCGTATGCGCGCTGCATTAGAACAACATCAACACACGATCAGAAATATGCTAAAACCGCATCACTGCCTCACTGAACCCGTTCCCCTGTCGCCGTGGCTTGCAAAACAGCGAGTGCCGCCGCGAGTTGGTTGTCATCTTCTGCATCAGGATCATATGGCACTTCCACGTCGGGCGTAATGCCAACTTCGCTCACCGAATTACCGTCCGGTGTATACCAGCGTGAGATAGTGATCCGGATTCCGCCGCCGTTCGAAAGTTCGCGCCACGTCTGCACTGATCCTTTACCAAACGTCTGCATCCCAACCACCGTTGCCCGCCCCGTATCTTGCAGCGCCCCGGCGATCAGTTCCGACGCGCTCGCGCTGCCCTGATCGACCAGCACTACCATCGGCACATCCGGCGCGACTGCATTTCCTAACGCTTCATGTGCATATTCTTGTCCAGGGCTGCGTTCAATCACAATCGGCCCTTCCGTAATGAAAACGCTCCCCACGTCAATCGCGGTGGTCAAATACCCACCCGGATCGCCACGCAGGTCCAGAATAAGACCGTCTAATTCATTCGCGTTCATCTCGGTCAGTGCATCGCGCAGCGCTTCGCCGGTTTCAAATTCGAACTGCGACAGCCGCACGTAGCCGATATTGCCATCCAAAACTTCCGAGGTCACGCTCGGAATGCTAATCCGATCCCGTTTGACCTCGAATTTCAGCATCTCGCTCGCGTCCTCTCGCATAACTCCCAACCGAACCAATGTCCCAGCGGGTCCTCGCACCAGCGCTATGATTTCATTCTGCGACAGGTCAGTGACATCCTGCCCTTCGACTTCGACAATCACATCACCGGGATGCAGCCCTGCTTTTTCAGCCGGCGACCCGTCCATAATGGATACCAGTTCCAGGCCGCCATATTCTTCGCTTTCACCGACAACCGCGCCAATGCCTTCATATGCCCCGCTCATCGACTCATTGACCTGCTGCCACACTTCCGGCGGCATATAATCCGTGTGCGGATCTCCAATTGCTTCCATCATGCTGCTCAGCGCGCTTTCCATCAGGGCATTGTCATCCAGCGGCGCAGTCACTTCGGCATGAATTTGGGTCCACGCATCCCAGAATGGCTTAAACAGTTCGTCCGTATTGCTGGGATCACTCAGCTCACTCGTCGAATCGTTTAAAAAGTCGCTGATCGGATACGGATCATTCGCCGCCTGGAGTAGCCCGGTTAATGCGCCTTCCATCAAGGCTTGATCATCCAGCGGATCAACGTAATTTTCATGTAGCAGTGCCCATGTTTCCCAAAAAGGATTAAAGAGTTCAAGCGTATCAGCCGGTTGGTTGCCTTGCGCTTCAACTGCGTTGTCATGCACCAGGATACCATAACCACCTGCTGCCACAGCCAGTAAGAGTATTACAATGGCACCACTTGCGGCCAGTCGTCGGAAAAGATTAAAGTCTTGCATTTCCGTCTCCATCTTTCATGATCATAAGCTAGATTATACGCAGGATTCTCCCGAAATGAATGAGTGGGTGATGAGAACTAAGCCTTTTTCGCTGCGACTTGCTGCAAGTAATCATCAAACTGCCCATTCGCGCAGGCTTCTACATACCTCATGATTTCACCCCCCGCCATCGGATAATCCGGATAGCATGAGGTCGGCCATGCCCCGCGTGGCGCGGCAACCACCGCCGTAATCAACGCGCCGCTGATGGCGATGTCGCTGCTCAGGCTGTCCACAATTTCCTCGGCGGTGACAATGACCTCTTTACCTATCACGGCTAATTCGGGATCAATGCCCAGATTATTGTTCAACCGCACATTTCCCCTTCGATCCGCTGCACGAGCATGTAGTACGGCGACATCGGCTGAAATAGCGGGAAACGCCACGACTTCTTGCCCGTTGTACGGATCCACAACCGTTTTAACATCAGGCCGCAGCTTCAGTAAATCTGTGCCCAGCCATGCCGTTGATGGCATAAATCCCACACCAGCCATCTGCGCCCGCATCCCCAATGCGAGGCTGGCTTCAGTTTCTTCGATAATCTGAAGCTTTCCCTGGTTGGCTGCTTGTGTAAACATCGGCGCGAACCCAAACGCTTCCAATCCAAAGTAACATGTGCGTGTCCGGCTGGCACAGCCAGCCCCAATCAGCAGGTCAGCTTCATACCCGGCTGTAAATGACAAAATGGTCAAATCCGTCGGCGGTTGAGTTTGACGCAGCAGTTCGTACACAAACCCCACCGGACGTCGGTAAAGCATCACGCCGCCGAGCGCCAGCGTATCGCCCGGCTTGACAAGTGTAACGGCTTCTTTCATCGAAATAAGACGGGTTGTTTTCATGCTGTTTTCATTATGTTTTCACCGTGCAAAAAAACAGGGTGAGAGTATACCTCTCAACCTGCTCAAGCTGTTGTTAGTTTTGTTAGTTTTGAATGCGGCTTAACTGCGCTTCTCAATCGGAACCCATTTGACATCCATCGGCCCAATATAGTTATCCAACGGACGGATCAACCGGTTGTCGCCCCACTGCTCGATCACTTGCGCGCTCCATCCCGCAATGCGTGACATCGCAAACAGGGGCGTTTGCAGGTCCGTTTCCACGCCTACCGCATCGAGCAGAATTGAGCTGTAATAATCCACGTTCGGGAACAGCTTTCGCTCAACAAAATACGGGTCTTTCATCAGTGTTTGTTCGAGCCGGGTTGCGATCTGGAATACGCCGCCCGTATCGCCCAGTTTCTGGACATACTTCTTTAGCACGTCGGCGCGCGGATCGAACGCCTTATAGACGCGGTGCCCCACGCCCATAATCTTGCGTCCTCTGCCCTTCACTTCATCCTGGAACCACTTCTCCACATTGTCCGCCGAACCGATCTCGAAGAACATACGCATCGCGGCTTCGTTTGCGCCGCCATGTTTCGGTCCTTTCAACGATCCGATAGCGGCGGTAATGGCGCTGTACATATCGCCATCAGTGCTAGTCACTACGCGTGCTGTAAAGGTGCTCGCGTTCATGCCGTGATCGGCCAGCAGCACCAGATACACATTCAGTGCATCAATTTCGGCCTGAGTCGGTTCTTTCCCTCGCAGCATATACAGGAAGTTTCCCGGAAGACTCAAATCTTCGCGCGGTTGCAGCGGCGCTGCTCCATTCCGAATCCGTCCCCATGCCGCAATAATCGTCGGGAATTTAGCAGTCAGCCGCATGGCCTTCCGTTTGTTGGCTTCGATGCTGTTATCCTTCGGCCTCTGTATCAAACATGCCAGCCATCGAAACCCCGGTGCGCAATGCCGCCATGGGATGCGCTTTGACCGGAAGCCGCTGCATGACTTCTAATTCCGCGCTCGACAGCGCCATATTCGCAAACAGGTCCCGGCTCAGGTGGTTTAGTTCACTTTGCGTAGGAAGTTTTTGGTGCCATAGCAAATAAATTATTTCTTCAAAACACGCATTTTCAGCGAGATCGGCAATCTCATATCCGCTGTAAATCAATCGGCCAACATCACCCATCACGCGGCTGAGTTTAGTGTCGGCAATGACAATTCCTTCCAATCCCTTCTTTTGTTCTGACATCCCTCATGTCTCCTTAAAATATGTGTGATCAAGCCGAATCGTCTCCGGCGCATGGGCAGTGTGGAACAATCAAACCACCTATCGGTGCCATTGGGGAGATGTGGCAATTATCCTGAGATGACGGAGAATAATCGGGCGCTACGGTGGATTTTGCCAATTTGATCACGGCACACGACTAATGGTAGAGTATAACAACACATTATTTTGACAACAAACCAATGAATGTAACAGTCTCACTTGGAAAGTGGCGACGAAGGGCTTATATTTTAGATAAAATGACCATTGTGCTTTTTTACCCCCCAAAATTCATTGGAGGCAATTCTGAATGACTACCTTAGTAACAACCATTACCGAAACCTTGCGCTATAGGGGCAAGGTAGGTCAGTGGAGTTGGGTCTTGCATCGGCTCACTGGCTTAGGAACCCTGCTGTTTTTGACGCTTCATATCATCGATACCTCGTGGGCAGCTTTTTATCCTGAGTTATACCAGGATGCCATCAAGGTCTATCAAAGTCCGCTTTATACCATTGGCGAATTCGGTTTGGTAGCCTGCGTCATCTACCATGCTTTTAACGGTCTGCGTATCATTCTTTTGGATTACAAACCTCAGTGGTGGAAGTATCAGCGCCAGGCCTCCAATTACGTCTTTTTAGCGACAACCATTACGCTAATCCCAACCTTTGTCCTGATGTTTAACCATGTGCTCGATTATTACGGCGACAGTCCCGATGTCATCGGGCTTGAAGCATTTGTGAATCTCCAAGTGGACTTTGTGCTCGGTTTTGCCGTGATTATCGTGGCAGCGCTGCTGCTATCGGGTGTATACGGTTTGCTAGGTGGTGGCCGTTCCCGGTTGCGTTTGCCAGGCCGCTTGGAATCAACCATGTGGTCGTTTATGCGCATTTCTGGTGTGCTGATTATTCCGCTGGTCTTCGGCCATCTAGCGATGATGCATGTCATCCAGGGCGTTTTTGACATCACCGCCCAGGACATCACCGTGATTGGCACTAATGCCGTGAACGAGAGCGGTAAAGCGGTTGAATTTGTGGGCGCGCGTTGGGATGCGTTGGTAGCGGGTGTCGCAGTCTGGCGCGTTTACGACGGCCTTTTACTGGCCCTGGTGACGGTTCATGGCTTTAATGGCTTGCGTTATGTCGTGGATGATTACGCGACTCGCCCCTTACTCAACCGGGCACTGAATATGGTAATTTGGTTTGGCATGATTGCGTTGATTATCTTGGGAGCGGCTGCGCTGTTGGAAGGTGTTGATCAAACAGCCTACGAAATCGCCACGAAGTCCCTCAAGTGATGAAAAGAGGAGTTATGCAAACACATCAGTATGAAGCAGTAATTGTCGGGGCTGGCGGTTCAGGTCTGATGGCAGCGTTGTATGCCTCGCGTGGGGCAAAAACGGCGGTTATCAGCAAGTTGTATCCAACTCGTTCCCATACAGGTGCGGCGGCTGGCGGCATTGGGGCAGCCCTAGGCAATCTCGAAGAAGATCATCCTGAATGGCACGCCTTCGACACAGTCAAGGGCGGCGATTATTTAACCGACCAGGATGCCGCGTTAACTCTGGCCGAGGGTGCAATCGAAGCCGTAATTGACCTGGAACACATGGGTCTTCCCTTCGACCGCACGCCCGAAGGCCGCATTTCACAGCGTCGTTTTGGCGGCCACACTAGCAATTACGGGGGCAAGCCTGTCCGCCGCGCCTGCCATGCCGCAGACCGCACCGGGCATATGATTTTGCAAACCCTGTACCAGCAGTGCATCAAAAATAATGTGACGTTTTATGACGAATTCCACGTCGTAGACCTGATCCGCAATGGTGATGCAGTGGCGGGCGTAATTGCTCTCCATCTGGAAACCGGTGAGTTGCATGTTTTCCATGCGAAAGCCGTCCTCTTTGCGACGGGTGGTTGGGGCCGCGTCTGGGAAATCACCAGCAACGCCCACACCCTCACGGGCGATGGAAATGTAATCACCTATCGTCGCGGCATTCCCATGCAGGACATGGAGTTCTTCCAATTCCATCCCACGGGTATTTATAAAATGGGCATCCTGATTACCGAAGGGGTACGCGGCGAAGGCGGAATTTTGCTCAATGATCGCGGCGAGCGTTTTATGGAACACTACGCGCCGAGTATCAAAGACCTCGCCAGCCGTGATGTGGTCTCGCGTGCGATCTATCTCGAAGTTCGCGCCGGACGCGGCATCAAGGGCAAGCGTTACGTCCATCTCGATGTGACCCCCGAAACAGTCAATCGTTATCTTGCCGAAGCAGGCGAAACCCGTCGTATCACAGCCCACGACATCGAAACCAAGCTGGCCGAAACCGTCGATTTCAGCCGGACTTATTTGGGGGTTGATCCCACCCACGAACCTATTCCGATCCAGCCGACAGCCCACTATGCGATGGGTGGCATTCCGACCGATCTGGATGGACAGGTAATCGTCGATGCGAAGCGCACCGCACTGCCCGGTTTATATGCAGTCGGTGAATGTGCCTGTGTCAGTGTGCATGGCGCAAATCGCCTCGGTACAAACAGTCTCACCGACCTGATTGTATTTGGTCGCCGCGCGGGTAAACATATTGCTGAATATTGCCAAGGGGTTGATTTTGCGTCGCTGCCCAACCACCCCGAAGCAGAAGCTCAAGCCGAACTCGAACGTATTCGCACCTCGAACGGCAAGACCAAATCCTATCAGATTCGCAGCGAAATGCAGCAGGTCATGATGGATGATGTGGGCGTATTCCGCACCGCAGAAGGCATTCAAAAAGCGATTGACACGGTCCGCCACCTCAAAGATCAGTTCAAGAACGATCTCGCCATTGATGATCGCGGCACGCAGTTTAACAGCGACATGCTGGAAGCCTGGGAGTTAGGGTGCCTGCTCGACATTGCAGAGATTACCGCCGTCTGCGCGTTGGCCCGCCAGGAAAGTCGCGGTGCCCATTCCCGTGAGGATTTCCCCAAGCGCGATGACGAAAAATGGATGGTCCACACCTTAGCCTTCCCCACACCGGATGGAAGCATTCGCCTGACTCACGATAAACCTGTTGATACATCGCTGGCCCAAAAAGACCCGAAGTTCTTGCCCAAAGAACGTGTCTATTAACCGAAGAGGATCGTATGCAAGTTACACTGCGCATCCGGCGCTTTAACCCGGAAAAAGACAAAAAACCTTACTGGGGTGAATATACCCTCGAAAATGTCGAACCCAATGACCGGGTGCTGGAACTGTTACACCGCGTCAAATGGGAACAAGATGGCACGCTCGCTTTCCGCCGCTCCTGTGCGCATGGCATCTGCGGCTCCGATGGCATGCGGATCAATGGCGCAAACCGGCTAGCCTGTAAGATTCTGGTCAAGTCCATCAGTGATGACAGCCATGTCAAAATGCAAATCGAGCCAATGCTTGGCCTCAGGGTCATCAAAGATTTGATCGTCGATATGGAGCCATTTTTTGAACATTACCGTCAGATTTTACCCTATTTGATTAATGACAGTGCCCTGCCCTCGGATGGACGTGAACGGCTGCAAAGTCCCGCTGAGCGCGAACGGTTTGACGACACCACCAAATGTATTCTGTGTGCCTGTTGTACGACCAGTTGCCCCAGCTTTTGGGCACGCGGCGAATATGTCGGCCCGGCAGCGATTGTCCAGGCGCACCGTTTTATTTTCGACAGCCGGGATGAAGGTGCAGACCGCCGCCTAAAAGTTTTGACCGATTCAGATGGTGTGTGGCGCTGCCGTACAGTCTTCAACTGCACCAATGCATGCCCGCGCGATATTGAGGTCACACGCGCCATTGGTGAGGTCAAGTTGGCTATTCGGCGCGGTGTTCCAGCAACCGAAAGCACTGAAGACCAACCAACGAAGTGAGTTATAATCCCTACCCTGTCCTGGCGAGGCTAGGACAGGGACTTTTGGCAACCTGGCTTGTTCTTCCGTAGAATTGCGTAATTGCATATGTGGTTATTATCCACCGGCAACCGCTGCCGGTGTTTTGATTGGATGGAATGAGGCTTCAATAATGCTGGTTCTTCTTGAAGGAAACATCGCAGCCGGGAAGACGACACTTGGCGAGGCGCTGTCAAACACTGATGCACTTGCTTTCATTCCCGAACCCATCTCCCGTTGGCAAACCGGGTTTGCGGCCAATTTGTTAGGCCGTTTTTACAGTGATACCCCGCGCTGGGCCTTTACCATGCAAATTGGTGCGTTTGTTACGCGCGCCGAAACATTTGTCAATTCGCCCAATGCTCCAATTGTCGTTTTCGAGCGCTCCATTTACTGTGACCGTTATGTATTTGCCAAGAGCCTGCACCAACAGGGCCAGATGGATGAAACCGAATGGGCGTTGTACTGCCACTTTTGGGAATATCTATCGGGCGTCGTGCCGGTGCCCGATGCCATCATTTATCTTCGCACCCCTGCCGAGGAATGCTATCGCCGCTTGAAAATGCGAGGTCGTGCCGAAGAGAAAAATATCTCCCTGGATTATTTGCGCCAACTCGAAGTCGCTCATGATGAGTGGCTGCTGGCTCCCGGCTCAACACCGGTTGTGCTGTTGGACGGCATGCAGCCGTGGACCGCGAACGACATCCAGCAAAAATTGATTCGAACCCTACCCCAACCGGCTGCCGAAAACGAGTAGCATATGGCTTATATTCTGATTGTAGATGACGACTGGATGAGCCGGGAAGTTCTTCAGGCTTACTTGCAGCTTGGAGGTTATAAGGTGGCGACAGCATCCAATGGCGTGCAAGCCCTTGCCATGCTCCAGGTCGAATTACCCGATCTGGTGCTTTTGGATGTTCGTATGCATGGTATGGACGGGTACGAAGTCTGCCGCCATATCAAGCAGGATGAACGCACATGTCACATTCAAGTCTGGCTTATCACGGCGCTGAGTTCAGAAGAAGATCATCAGATGGGGCTTGCAGCGGGCGCAAATGGCTTCTTAAATAAGCCCTTCGACCCAGGAACAACCCTGGCGCGTATTCAGTCCATCCTCGAAGCTTGATCTGGGCAAAAGCTCCGGTTTGGGGTATTGTCAGACAGATCAGATCGGACGCGCTGCTTGTTATGATGGTTGACTGATGCCTTCCTACCGTTCGGGGCCGTCCCCAGTAATGATAATTTTGGCCGGTGCGCTCATTGTTTTCGGCGGCTATTTTGTCTGGACTGGTTTTTTGCGTTTTTTAGACAGCCGTGGAAGTCTAACCTATCAAACGACTCAAACGGCGGTTGCCAGTGTGACCTCGGCTGCCATTACACCCCCTGCCCGCGCCACGATTTTTGTTCCCGTGACGTTTACACCCCTTCCCCCTTGCCAGATTTTTACAGTCGATGTTGATCGGGCCGTTTACCGGGAATGCCCCCTTCAAGATAATGTAAAGTGTCCCATTGTGGCTACGGTAACGTATGGCACAGAACTCTGTGTCTATGCCCGCGCACCTGAGAATCGCGAATGGTTGGTCGTCGATCTGAACCCAACAGGCGCTTATCGGAAAATTGTATTTATTCACGAAAGCGTGGTCGAGGCTCTTCATCCGACACCAACCCCAACCCGGACCGCTCCCCCTCTGCCCACCGTCACACCGGTGCCAACCGATACGCCTTATCCTACCCCGCTGATCAGTCCTACTGATACGCCCGATCCATCCACCCCGCCCACCCCAACGCCGACCCTGACGCCATCCCGCACGCCCCAGGAAGTAGTCTTATAGCACAGGTGTCAGGTATACTTGGGGTGCGAACTGCAAGTGGATAGGATAAAAATGACCGAATTAACTCTAGTAGACGCGCCTCAGCATGTACTCGCTATTGTGAATCCGGCCTCTGGCTCCAAAAAGGGCCAGGAAGTAATTGAACGACTGCGCGAAATCAAGCACCCTAAAATTACGCTGCGGGCAACCACCCCCAACTACGATTTTGCCGAGGCCATTCGGCAGGGTGTAGCCGATGGTATTGATCGTATTCTGGTGGCGGGCGGCGACGGAACTCTGATGGAAGGTGTCACCGGGGCGCAGCGCGCTCTAGGCAAAGTCACTATTCCTTTTGCCTGGATTCCTGTTGGCACAGGAAACGTCGTTTCTGGTTTCTTAGGCATTCCCCATCGCATCGGCCCTGCCATCAAATTGGCCTTAGGACGTGGAGCCATTCGCGCCATTGATCTGGCTAAAGTGGGGAATCGGTGTTCCGTGCTGCGTGTCTCCACAGGGTTTGAGGCTGAGACCGCCTTTGCCGTCACCCGTGAAGCAAAGGATAAGCTCGGTATTTTCGCCTATGGAATTTCTGGCTTGCGTTCTCTGCGCCAGACCAAACCCGTTGAGTACATGATTTCCCTCGACGGTCAGCCGCCGATTTATGTCGAGGGTATTTTAGCCTTTGTCACCGCCACAGGTGCCTTGACTTGGATCAACAGCCTGTCGGTAATTAATGCAGCGATCCAGCCCGATGATGGACTGCTCTATGCGGGTGTGCTGCGTCCGCTCAACCCGGCCCGTGTGCTGAACAGCGTAACGAATTTGGTGGCTGGAAGCGGCCTTCCCCCGGAAGCTATTATGTATTTTTCAGCGCGCAAACGGATTGTAATTGATGCCGAAGTACCCCAACCCACCCAAATCGATGGGGATCCCCTGGGCACCACACCGATTGTCGCCGACCTGATGCCCAAAGCGCTGCCGATTGTCATCATGCGTCAGAATCGCCGCCGCCTACCGCTCTCGATGGATTGGCTTTCCGGCGAAAATTCGGACAGTCACAAAAGGTAACGCGGGAGACGAAAAGCAAAAGTGCTGCCAACCGCAGGTTCACTTTGGACCGAAACTTGGCCGCCATGTTTCTCAACTACTGCCTTCACGAGCGACAACCCTAATCCGCTGCCTTCAATCCGTTCAGTTTCGGGTGACTTGACCCGGAAGAAGCGCTCAAAAATCTTCGGTAGTTGCTCCACTGGGATACCCAGCCCTTGATCGGCAACTTCAACCTGTATCTCATCCTCGGTGGTCGTCATCAAGATGTTAACGGGACCACCTTTGGGAGAATACTTGATCGCATTGCTTAGCAGGTTGCTCAATACCCCTTCTAGCCGCCGCACGTCGCCTTTGACATAACACGGCTCATCAGGTAAATCGAGCTGAATATCCACCCCGTGATGTTCAGCATAACTCTCAATTTGGCGCACGGCGTCGCGCGTAAGTTTGACCAGATCGGTGGGATTCATCACCAGATCATTCCCCGCCTCCATCCACGCCATATTCAAAAGCTCATGCACCAACACCAGCATATATTCAAAGTTGACTTGTGCTCGTTTGAGCAAGTTCAGTTGCTGTGGCGTCGTGTTCGGTATTTCTGCCAGCACATCCACCGCCAGCTTAGCCGACGTAAGCGGGGTTTTGATCTCATGCACGATCCCACTCATCAGGCTGGCAAGTTTATTTTCTTCGTTGACCGAGGTTAACCGGCTCAGAATAACCAGGCGCTGTTGTTCCGGTGTGGTGAGTAACCGCGCTTGATAAACCGCTCCCGACGGAAGTGTAAAGGGTGTGGGCGTGGACGTACCCTGCTCTGGGCTATCAAAGAGGGTTGTGAGCGGTTTTGTGGCAAAATGTTCATCGACGCGGCAGTTCAACATTTCATCAGCAGAAACGCCAAGTGCCGTTTCTGCGGCAGAATTAAACAGTCGAATTTTGTTCTCTGAGTCAACACCGATGATGGCATCGGAGACGCTGTTGCTCAGCCTGTACAAAAAATCGTTCCACATATGGTATTATTCCCCCTGACTTTCCCCCACCAATAATGAGGGCAGATCCCGAAGCGCGTACCCTGTGCGAGTTCCCGGCCACGTGATCAGACTGCTATCGACCCTGTATACCCGCGGAATATCCAACCCACGAAGGCTTTCGACTTGTTGTTCCGCCAAGGTGTCGGGGAACAGCATAACTTCGGGGTGGGTAGCGACCACTTCCTCTAAAGTAATGCGCGCATAGGTCTGTTCTCGTTCCGCAAAGACATTATACCCGCCGCACGTTCGCAGAATATCATGGGCATAAGTCTGGGCGTTAAAAGTTATCCATCCGTCTTGCCACATCGGAACCAATACACGTACCGGCTCCTGTAACTGCGCCGCACCCCATGTATAATCATATGCCCGTTCAATTTCACGAACGCGCGGAACCATCGCCGCATGATCGAACACATGCATTATGGTCCACAGTAGATTGAGTGTATCGAATACGGTTCGCGGTCCTGTCACCCAGATAGGAATCCCACTCGACTTTAATGCATCTGCATCCTCACGCCGGTTTTCCACATCGCTCAAAATCACAAGCTCAGGCTGTAGCTGAACGATGGCCTGTATATCTGGATTTTGAGTCCCGCCAACACTTGGAATCGACTGTACCTTATCAGCGGGGCGAACGCAATAGTTAGTTCTAGCTATTAACCGTTCGCCGAGATCAAGATCAAATAACGTCTCAGTAATACTGGGCGCTAAAGACACAACGCGCTGTGGCACAAACTCAACGGGTAACTCAATCCGCTGTTGGAACGAATGTTGCTCAGACATAAAACCTAGACCCGAATTGCCTGCTCACGTTCTGGTCCTACACTGATCATGCTGATCGGAATCCCGGCCAATCCTTGAATCCGCTCAACGTAACGCCCCGCCTGTTCGGGCAGTGCTTCAAACGTCCGTATATCCGAAATCGGCTGCTTCCACCCCGGCAGCGTTTCATATACAGGCCGCATCTGTGCCATCACAGCCGTCTCAACCGGCATATGATCGAACCGGGTCTTCTCGGACTCGTACGCCGTCGCAATATGGATTTGATCGAAATCGTTCAAAACATCCAGTTTCGACAGCACCAGCTCAGTCAGCCCGTTGATCCGGATCGCATACCGCAGCGCGACCATATCCAGCCACCCACAGCGGCGTGGTCGTCCGGTGGTGGTTCCAAACTCATGCCCGGCTTGTCGCATTTGTTCCCCTGTATCATCCAGGAGTTCAGTCGGAAACGGCCCATTTCCCACCCGTGTGCAGTAGGCTTTTGTGACCCCGATCACCTGATCCACATAACGCGGCCCGAATCCCAATCCGCTGAGTGCGCCGCCAGCCACTGCTGACGAACTGGTGAGATAGGGGTAATGGCCGTGATCAATATCGAGCAGCGTCCCTTGCGCCCCTTCACAAATCAGCCGTTGTCCGGCTTCCAGCAGTTGGTTGACGATCAGATACGTGTCGCTCAGATACGGTTTGAGTCGCGCGGCGGCTTCCCCATACTGCCGTGCCAGATCTGCCGCATCAATCGCCGCCAGCCCATAGCGTTGGGTCAAAGTCTCGTTGACCTGCTCAATTGAGGCACGAACTTTAACCGCAAACTGCTCCGGATCACGCATCTCCCCGGTCAGCAGGCCGGTTCGCGCCGCCTTTGCCATATAAGCTGGCCCGATCCCGCGCCGGGTGGTCCCAATCGACTCGTCTTCCAGCCGTCGCTCTTCCGCCCCATCGAGTTCCATATGGCCTGGCAGGATCACGTGTGCGCGTGAACTGAGATGAATCCGATCCGGCGCAATATCAACTCCCTGTGTCGCCAGCATATCCAGTTCGCTGACCAATCGAACGGGGTTAATCACCATCCCATTTCCCAAAATACACCGTAAATTAGGATGCACCACCCCGGATGGGACCAGGTGCAGTTTGAAAACTTGCTCTCCAACCTGCACCGTATGCCCAGCGTTATCGCCTCCCGCATAACGCGCCATGGCCTGAGCATCTTGTGCCAGCCAGTCAGCCACGCGCCCTTTTCCTTCATCGCCCCATTGCGCTCCCACCAAAATTGTTGCAGGCATCTTACCTATTCCTCCTCTGATTGATATTGCTGGCCGAGAAAGATCGTCACCGCGCGATTACCCCATACCTCAACTTCATTCTGTGGACCAAGAGCAAGTGCCGCCCCCTGCCCTAAACCGAGTCCGAATCCATCCGGCATCTGGATAAGCCAATCGCGTAAAACTTGCGATCCTTCTGCGCTGTAGCCGGGCATAACCAGTGCCGATGTGATCCATTTCAGTCCAGGGATCAACCGTCCATTTTCCACAGTTTGCGCGCCCAACAGTGCCGCGCTGCGTCCTATCGCATACACCGTTGCGCCCCGCGTAAATGCATCGCCAATCGCTTGCAGCGCTGCCGCATCGATGAGCGCATCACGCAGCCGTTCCTGTTGCGGCCCATCGCCTACAATAATCACGCCCGCCTCGCTCAACTGCGTGACGAGTGTTTCATCATCTTCGCTGAGTATATCGACCAAAAATCCGGTCCGTGCCCCTAATTCTCCCAGCAGATCGAGGTGCTGATCGGCAGTTTCCAGATCGCTTGCTGCCCAGATATAAGCGATAGGTCCGAGCGAATGCGTGACTCCCAGCATCTGCGCGTCGATCTCTTGGTTATCGTCCGCATCCATTGCACCACCGCCCGACAGCACCAGCCACCCCCGTCCCGGACGCCAGCGGAAAATATTCATCTGTGGCATTATTTTCCTACCTCAGCCTCAACTAAATAAATCCAGGGCGCGCCAACTGCTCCATTCGTGTCAAGCGCGTTGGCGTTCATGATTTCCGGCCACGCATACATCAGCAGTTGCACTCTGATCTCAACATCCTCCGGCAAAGTATCATTGATCGAAATTTCCATCGGATTAATCACCGTATCGCCGTTTTGCCATAACCAGCCGCTCAACGATGCACCATCCATCTGCCCATACACGGTATTCTGTTCATCCACGACGCGCACCGAAAACTGGTACTGTTTGGCAATATCCGTTTTTTCCGGCTGCCAATAGAGGATGATTTTCCAGGGTTTACCTGCCTGTGGCTTATCCAGGGTTTCCAACCCCAAAATCTTGGCCCCATTATCAAA